>CAYQNJ010000003.1:0-162465 GCA_964418835.1 uncultured Erysipelotrichaceae bacterium | reverse complement strand
AATTATTTGACGACCACGATCATTCACATAGTAATCATGAACATCACCATCATGATGACCATTCACATTGTGATCATGAACATCACCATCATGAAGATCATTCTCATTGTGATCATGACCATGGACATTGTGAACATGATCATCATCACGCTGAAGATGTATTTACCAGTGTTGGTTTTGAAACTATAAATAAATACAGTAAAGAAGAACTAGAAGATATCTTAGCTAATCTAGATGATAATATCCTTCGTGCAAAAGGTATTGTTCAAGATAAAGAAAACAATTGGTTATTCTTTGACTATGTACCTAAAGAAGTAGATGTAAGAGTTGGAAGTCCTGCTTATACTGGTTTAATTACTGTAATAGGATCAAAAGATATTGATTTAGATAAAATAAAGAAAGCGTTTGGTGTTTAATATGGGAATTCCAATTTATTTGATTACAGGGTTTTTAGATAGTGGTAAAACCACATTAATAAAAAGTTCTTTGGAAGACCCTGAATTTAGTGAAGACAACTTTAAAACACTAATCATTCAATTTGAAGAAGGAGAAGTTTCTTTTGAAGATGAGTGGTTAGAGAAATACAATTGTTCATTAGTTCAATTAGATTCTTCAATTGACTTAACTTTAGATTTAATGAAACAACTTCAAGAAACATATCAACCATTACAAATTTTTATTGAGTTTAATGGACTACAAACTGTAAGTGAACTTCTAACTAGAGAGCTACTAGAAGATTGGGTTGTTGTACAAATTTTAACTACAATTGATGCTTCTACATTTCTTACATATATGGCAAATATGAAACCATATATGTTTGAAATAACAAGATATTCAAGTGCTATTATATTTAATAGAGTGGATGATTCTATATCTAAAACACAATTAAGAAACAATATAAAAGTAGTTAATAGAGACGCTCAAATAGTTTATATAAATAAAAATGGTGAACCTGAAGAGTTCACAATGGAAGATTTACCTTTTGATGTAAAATCTAGTGTTATTGATATAAATGATGATGATTATGGTTTGTGGTATATGGATGCAGTAGAAAATGTAGACAGATATAATGAAAAAGATATAGTCATTAGAGGAATGTTTATGGAAAGAATTCCAAATCTTCAGCATTCATTTGTATTAGGTCGACTTGCGATGGTATGTTGTGCTGATGATATGCAACCTATTGGAATCACTGTAACAGGAGTTAATGTTGATCAAATGGTATTAAATGATTGGTATGAAGTCTTAGGTACTTTAAGAAAGATCGATCGAGGTGATGGTTCTTATACACTTGTTATTTACGCAAAAAATGTAAAAACATACCAAAAACCAGAATATGAATTAGTTAATTTCAATTAAAAAAGATGCGTTTACCAGGCGCATCTTTTTAATTGGATAATTAATCCATAAACGGGGGAAAGAAATCTTAATCAAACTCTACCAAATTTGATTAACTAAAGTATATATAATAGTTGTGTGAGTTAAATGAAAGAAATGTGTAAGATTTGTGAAAGTTACACTATTTCTCTATGGAATAGTTTGACTTGTTCCCTAATTCATCATTAATGAATACATTTATAGAACCACTTGTGAAATCATAAGAAACAGTATTACTATTTCTATCATATGTTGTTGGATATACTTTTATTCCATTTATTAAAGCATAAGCACTTGTTATATCAATTTTACTCATTTCATCAGTGTATGTAATATCAATTGATGATCCATTGAATTTGTAACTAGAAACTGTAGGTCCAAACCTATCGATATTTGATACAACAATTTGTTTGCTGTTTTTATATCCTACATCACTAATAACTTCAACTTTATAGTTTCCATTTTCTCCTAATTCAATTACATAGTCTCCACTTTCATAATATCCAAAATACTTATTACCCAATTCATTTTGAGCATAAATCTCTTCAACTCCCATGTTTGTTGATAATTCAACTATCAAATTTACAGGTTTGTTTGTAATTGCTTGTGAGTAATCAATTTGACTTATAGTTGGGTTAATTGCACCTACTGTTAAGACAGTAGCTCCTGCAGCTGTTGTAGCAATTATATTTGTTGAACTGAGTTTTGGTTTTGATATTATTGCTGCACTAATGACAGGTGTAAACACAATATTAGTACTCATATTAGCTTCAGACAGCGCAGTCAATAAAGTATTTCTAGCTGTGTCATTATCTAACGATATTTCTTTAGATGCACTTGTAAGTGCTTCTTTAATATATAAACTATCCTTCACAGACTGCCTCCTCTCTAGCAATTAATTTTTCTTTTAATAAATTTCTTGCAGTATTTAATCTACTTTTAACTGTCCCTACTGGACAATCTAATACTAGTGCTATTTCTTTATCTTTCATATCATGGTAGTACTTTAATATAATTACTGCTCTTAATCCATATGGTAATGTACTAATACAGTCTAATATTTCTTTCTTTTGATCATTTTTTATAATTTGAGCCATTGGGTTACTAGACTCATTATCATCTGGAATACTGTATAAATCCTCATCACTTAAGCTAATATTCTTTTCTTTCTTTATAACTCTTAATGCGATAGTATAATTTATTTTATTTAACCATGCAATAAATAATTTATCATCTTTTAAGGTATTAATCGATTTTAATGCATAAATAAATGTCTCTTGTACTACATCTTGTGCAAGAGTTTCATTTTTAGTTAAATAAAGAGAGAAAAAATAAACCTTTTGATAAGTTTGTTGGTATAACTGTGCAAAAGCGTTACTATCTCCATCTTTAGTTTGTTTAACTAACTTTGCGATTTTATTATGATTAAATTCTGCCATAGTATAAACTCACTTTATCGATTCCCCTTATTGTGTTTAATTATATAATATTTACTAATAAAAATCATTTATTGATATTAAAATTATTATTTTTTATATTTATTGATATAATATTGGCATGAGGTAAGAAATATGAGTGATGAATTATTTAAAACAGTTAAGTTTGGTGGTTATGATAAAGTTGAGGTTCTTGATTTCATTCAAAATAAGTTTAATAGTCTAGAAGAATCTAATAATCAAAATATAAGAACTATAGAAGATTTAAAACAAGAAATTGCACAGTTAAAGTTAGATGTTATAGATTCTGATCAAAGACTTGCGACAACATTAGTAGAAAACCAAAGACTTGTGGATGTGATAACACATCATGAAAGTGTTTTAGTTCAAGAGTATTCTCAAAGTCAATTAACTAATGCCATAATCAATGTAAGTCAATTAGGTGAGAAAATGATTAAAGAAGCTGAACTTAAATCAAAAAAAATGTTAAACACATCTAAATCAAAAGCTTATCAGGAACTCTCTTTTAAAACTAATTCAGATGAAATATTAGAAGGTTATGAAAATAGATTTAAAAAGTTAGTGTCAAATATATCTAAATTGTCAGAAGTTGGTAGTTTGTTGTCTGAAAGTGTTCTTGAAGTAAATAAAACACTAAATGATATGTTAGATAGTTTACCTAATGATATAAGTGAAATGAATAATGAATGAAATAAAACAAAAAATAGAAATATCCTTACAAAAAGCAAAAGAAGATAGAGCCAAGAAAGAAAAGTATATATACTATATAAAATATATTGGTTCTATCATTTTACCTGCGTTAATTGTTGCGATAGTATTAAGTTTTATTATAGGAGTCGCAAGTGTTAAAGGTTCTTCCATGGAAAAAGATCTACATGACAATGATATAGTTGTATTTAATAGATTAGATACAAATATTGAAAGATTTGATATAATCGTTGCCACAAAGGATACAGAAAATATTGGAATTATTAAAAGAGTTATCGGTTTACCAAATGAAACAGTAGAAATAGTGAATGGATATGTATATATTAATAATATTTTATTAGATGAATCTCTTTATACAATAAATGGCACAACTGAACTTCAAGATGTATCATTCCCTATCAAATTAAAAGATGACGAATATTTATGTCTAGGTGATAATAGACCTAATTCATTAGATTCTAGGAATTCTCAAACTGGATTAATAAACAAAAAAGACATATTTGGTATAGTTTTCTTTGTTTTAAGGGGTATTAAGTAATAAAAATCACATGATATTAAAATAACATTTGCCTTTTTAGGCATTTTTTTTTAAACTGTATACAAACATCATTAGATGTAAAGGAGAGTGTCATATGGGTAGAGTTTATAACTTTAGTGCTGGACCATCTTGCCTTTTTGAACCAGTTTTACAAAAGGCTGCCAATCAAATGTTAGATTATGAAAGTTCTGGAATGTCGGTTATGGAAATGTCTCACCGCTCCAAGAGTTATGAATCCATCATTTCTGATTGTGAAGCTAGATTACGCAGGTTAATGAATATACCTGATAATTACAAAGTTTTATTTCTTCAAGGAGGAGCTTCTTTACAATTTACAATGATTCCAATGAATCTTTTAAAGAATAAAAAAGTAGATGTAATTAACACTGGACAATGGACTAAGAAAGCAATTAATGAACTTAAGAAGTTTGGTGAAGCAAACGTTATTGCAAGTAGTGAAGAAAGTATTTTTTCATATATTCCAAAAATAAACAAAGATATGATTAGTGTTGATTGTGATTATGTTTATATTTGTGAAAATAATACAATCTATGGGACTACATATAACTATGTTCCTGATACTAATGGAAAACCTTTAGTTGCGGACTTTTCAAGTTGTATTTTAAGTAAACCATATAACGTTAGTGATTATGACCTAATATTTGCGGGTGCTCAAAAGAATATGGGACCTGCAGGTTTGACTGTAGTTATTATCAAAGAAGATTTAATAGAGGATATCCCTACTTTACCAAGCATGCTAAGCTATAAAGTTCAAGCAGATAATGGTTCTATGTTTAATACTCCACCTACTTATGCAATTTATATTTGCGATTTAGTTCTTGAATATTTAGAAGATACTATTGGTGGATTAGAAAACATGCAAAAGATTAATGAAGAAAAAGCAAAGATTCTTTATGATTTTATTGATAATTCTAAATTGTTTAAAAATCCAGTTAATAAAGAAGATCGTTCTATTATGAATGTTACATTTGTGACTGGAAATGATGAATTAGATAAATTGTTTGTAAGTGAAGCAACTAAAAATGGTTTTGTGAATCTTAAAGGTCACAGAAGTGTTGGTGGTATGAGAGCTAGTATATACAATGGTATGCCTTTAGTTGGTGTTAAGAAACTTGTTGAATTCATGAAAAAATTTGAGGAGGAAAACAATGTATAAAGTAAAAGTGTTAAATGATATTTCTTCAGTTGGTTTAAATGAACTTAGCGATAAATATCAAGTATCTAAAGAGTTTACTGATGAAGATGCAATTCTGTTAAGAAGTGCGAACATTCATGAATATAGTTTTAATGATAATGTAAAAGTCGTTGCTAGAGCTGGTGCAGGAGTTAATAATATTCCTATAGATAAATGTAGTGAAAAAGGGATTGTTGTCTTTAACACTCCTGGTGCTAATGCAAATGCCGTAAAAGAACTAGTGTTTGCTGGTTTATTACTTGGTAGTAGAGGAATTTATGAAGGAATGACTTGGGTTCAAACTCAAAAAGATAATGAAAATATTGGTAAAGATACAGAAAAACAAAAGAAATTATACTCTGGAAATGAATTACTTAATAAAAATCTTGGAGTTATTGGTTTAGGAGCAATAGGTGTACAAGTCGCAAACCTTGCTATAGACTTTGGAATGAAGGTATATGGATATGATCCATTTATATCATTATCAAGTGCTTGGAATTTATCAAGAACTGTTAAGCACTCTAATTCTATTGATGAAATAATTAAAAACTGTGATTTTATATCTCTTCATATTCCACTAAATGATAAAACTAGAGGAATTATTAATAAAGATGTTATATCTAAAATGAAACCAGGGGTTAAAATATTAAATTTTTCTAGAGATGGTTTAGTAGATGATGATGCACTATTAGAAGGTATTGAATCTGGAATTATTAGTAAATATATTACAGACTTCCCTGTTCAAAAATTAATTGGTAACGAAAAAGTACTTATCCTTCCTCATTTAGGTGCTTCTACTGAAGAAAGTGAAGATAACTGTGCTTTATTAGCAGTTAAACAAACAATGGATTATTTAGAAAGAGGAAATATTACAAATTCTGTAAATCTTCCAGATGCTCATTTAGATATAAGTGGTCAAATGAGAATTTGTTGTATTCATAGCAATATTCCAAAAATGTTAACTCAAATTTCTGATTGTTTATCTCAAGCTAATGTAAATATTGAAAACTTAATTAATAAATCTAAAAAAGAATTAGCTTATACAATGGTAGATGTGCCAAGTGTAGTTGGAGAAGATATTATTAATCGTATTGAAAATATTGAAGGAATGATAAAAGTACTTACTTTTGATTTTAGTGATAAATAATGATTGATGGACATATTCATTTAGAAAATGGACCTCTTACATTAGATTATTTAAATAAATTTGTGGAAGAAGCAATTAAGAATAATATTGATTGTATTCAAATATTAGATCATACACATAGATTCCATGAATTTTATTCGATATATGATAATGTTAGAAATGCTTCAAAGATTCAAGAAGAATGGTTATCTACTAAAACAAAGGATAGTATTGTAGAATATCTAAAACTTATAGAATTAGCTAAATCACAAAATTATCCAATCAAAGTTAAATTTGGTCTGGAAGTATGTTATACAAGTAAAAAAGAAGAAGAAATCAGACAGGTATTAAGTAATTATAAATTTGATTTCTTAGTGGGTGCTATTCATTCTGTATTTGGTTATTTATATGATATGGATAAATTTTCAAGAGAATTGTTATGGGATAAATATAATGTTAACGACATATATGAAGAATACTATAATGAAATAGAAAAATTAATCAAAAGTAATTTATTTACACAAGTAGCACATCCAGACACAATTAAATTATTTAATATATATCCAACATATGATTTAATACCTACATATAAAAACATAGCTGATTTAGCTTTAGATAATGATGTTTATTTAGAAAATAACTTTGGTTGTTATTATAGATATAATCATAAGGATCCTGGCTTAAGTAAAGAATTTAAAGATATTCTAATTGAAAAAGGTGTAAAGATAATGCTTGCAAGTGATGCACACATTCCTGAACATGTTGGTAAAAATTTTGAATTATGGTAAATAAAAAAAGATATTCACTTTCATTAAATTGAAATTTTGAATATCTTTTTATATTTATTTAATTATTACTCTTTCTTCTAAGTTAGTTACTTCATACGCTTCTGGTTCACTATTAATTCCACCAAATGGCATTTGAGCATACATTCTCCAACTTTCTGGTAGATTGTACTTTGTTCTTACAGCTTCATCAATTACTGGATTGTAATGTTGTAATGAAGCGCCTAGATTTAAATTAGCTAACCCTGTCCAAATGTTATATTGAAGCATTGCATTGCTTTGAATTGACCAATTCGCAAATGTTTCTGCATATAAAGGGAATTGATCTTGTAATCCTTTTACAGTATCTAAATCTTCAAAGTATAGTACTGTTCCATAGCCTGCTTTAAATCCATTCATTTTTGCTACAGTTTTTTCAAATCCTTCTTCAGGAGCTACTTTTCTAATTTCTTCTGTAATTAAATCCCATAGAGCTTCATGTTCTTCTTGTAATAAAACAAGTACTCTTGATGATTGTGAGTTATATGCTGATGGAGTATACTTAACTGCATCTTTAATTAATTGTTTAACTGTATCCTCACTTACTGTTAACTTATTGTTTATGTCATATCTACTACGACGTTTTTTCATAATTTCTGTGTAATTCATTTATTTACCTCTTTTCTTAACTCTATTCTTACATAGTTATCAAAGACTAACAAATGAAATGCTCAAAGACTTATTTCTTTTATTACTTTCATAATTTCAATAGTTTTTTCTTTGTCCATATAAGGACTTTCTATTTCATTATTATTTATTCTATCAACCGATTCTTGTATCTCTCCTTTAAAATCACTTTCTTGATAAACCTCAACTTCATTTACTTCATTATTATCTAAAATGATTTTAAATTTGTTACTTTTCCAATACATTGGCACATGTATTTTACCTTTTGTTCCAAATATAACTGCATATCCTCTATCAATTGAATTATAAAACCAACTACATTCAACA
The DNA here is from genome assembly GCA_964418835.1 of uncultured Erysipelotrichaceae bacterium. Lineage (GTDB taxonomy): Bacteria > Bacillota_I > Bacilli_A > Erysipelotrichales > Erysipelotrichaceae > UBA9076. Next base: position 154,286 of record CAYQNJ010000003.1, on the reverse strand, counting down.
GTTGCTTTTATACCATTTTCATATTCAATTATCCCTATCCCACCAAAATCACATTGATAATCATTGTTTACATATTTATTTCCAATTACTGTTTTTATTTTAGAATTAGCAATACTATTTGCAAAACATATTGGATAAACACCCACATCCTTTAAGCAGCCACCATATTTTTTATTAAATGCCCAGTGATCTTTTGGAAAATTAAAATTAGAAATATTATATGTATAATCAGCTCTTATAAAAACAATTTCTCCAATTTCACCATTTTCTATTACTCTTTTTATTTCTTTATGGAGGTCTGTAAAAACGGTTTTTTCTGCCTCCATTAAGAATAAATTTTTACTTTTTGCATATTCAAATAATTCCTCAACTTCTTCAATATCAGCTACCATAGGCTTTTCACATATTACATGTTTATCATTATATAAACATGCCATTATTTGATCAAAATGTAGGTGATTTGGTGTACATAAATATACTAAATCAACGTTCTTATCTTTATATACATCATCATAATTATCATAAGCTACTTGTACATTATGCTCTTCTTTAAACTTTATTGCTTTATTTTTATCCCTACTAGCTACACAATACAGACTTGCCCCTTCCACATACTTAATACCGTTTGCGACCCTAGGTGCTATGTTTCCTAAACCAATAATTGCTATATTAATCATATTTCACCATTTCTACCCTTCTATTATAGTGATACTACTACCACTAATATCCTTATTTATTAATATTTGATTATTAATTCTTTCTTTTAAATTACCAACATGTGATATTATACCTACCAACCTTTTTCCATCTGCTAAAGAAACTAATAATTCTATAGCTTGGTTTAATGAATTTTCATCTAATGAACCAAACCCTTCATCCACAAACATGGATTCTATTCTTATTTGTCCACTTTGAGATTGAACAACATCTGATAAACCTAATGCTAATGATAATGATGCCATGAAAGATTCCCCTCCTGATAAGGTACTAACATCCCTGTATAAACCAGTATTTTTATCAAGTACTTCTAAATCTAATCCTGATTGAGATTTTTTATCTCTTGCATCTTCTTTCACCCTTAAAATAAAGTTGTCTCTTGATAGATTAATTAATCTTTTATTTGCTGAAAGTATAACTTGTTTAAAATAGTATCTTTGTACATATGTTTCTAATGTTATTTTAGCACTATTATTCATTTGACCATTTACCAATATTGATAATTCGTGTATATCTTTCCATTTGTGTATTATCTTTTCATACTTATTATTGTTACTTACCAGATCATTATAAAAATCTGAATTTCTATTTATACTTATTTCATTATTTTTATATTCTTCATTATTTTGATTTAAGGTTGTCCTTATCTTAGAAAGTTTTTCAGTTAATACTTCTGTATTAATAACTAATTTATCTTTTGTTTGATTCTGTAAAGTAGAAATATTACTTTGTAGTTTTACAACATTTATATCATAGTCTTTAATATATGAGTCTAAATTAAGAATCTCTTTATCACTTAACAAATGTTTTTTATATTCTAATTCATCACTAAAATATTTATTTAACGTATTTAAATAAGTTTTTTCATCATTATTTAGTTTTTCAGAGTTTTGATTTAATTGATTTAGTAAGCTTGTATAAGTACTGTTTAAACTAATTTGCTCATTTTGATTACTTTGATATTGTTTTTCAAATTCATAAATATTACTTTCTTTTTCTAATATTTCATTGTTTATTCTTTTTAATTCTTTACTTACATTATTCATATCTACTTTGTTTTCAATAAATCTTGATTTAATTTGTTTTAAATCAGATTCATACAGTTCAATATTTTTTACAGTATTATTTACAGTAGTTTCTAATTCTTTTAGATTTTTTTCGAATTGATCTATATCATCTTTATCAAAATTAATATCATCAAATCTTGCGATTAATGGATGATCTAATGAACCACAAACAGGACATCTTTCATTTTCTTTTAATGTTTTTGCAAGGATTCCTGCTTGATTAAGATAAAACGATTCTTTCATTTCTGATAGTTTTTTTGTTTGATTAACTACTTCTTTTGAGTTAATCATTAATTTATTTTTATTTTCATTTATTTTAATTTCAATGTTTTTATACTTATCTATTAAAGGAATTAACTTTGAATAATCAATTGAAAGTTGTTTTAGTTTTGTAAGGTCTTCTTTTTTTAATATTAAATTTTCAAACTTTGTTTTATTATCTTTTAAATACACGTTCACTAAATTTATTTGTTTTTTAACATTATTAATTTCTACATTATTTTTATCAAAAATGTTTTTACTAGTATTTTTTATATCTTCAAAGATTTTAATTTCTTTAGCATTCTTTGATAATTGTAATTTATTTTTTTTATTTTTTATATTATCACTTTCTTTTAATAGTTCCGTTAGTTTTTGTTCATTAAAATTTAGATCTTCAAATAATTTGTTTATAGTAATAGATTCTTTAATTTTACCATTTAATACGTCATATTCTTTTTGGTTTATATCTATTTGTTTTTTTATTTTTATATTTAGTTTTATTAATTCATTATTGGTTATGTTTAATTCTTCCATAACACTTAAAATACTTGAAGTAGTTACATCATTATTAATGTTAAGCTTTTCAAAAATATTTCTAATATTATTTTTAATTGTTAATTGTTGTTGGTTTAATACACTATCCTTTTCTTTAAGTTTATCTTGAATATTGCTATATAAACTTGTGTTAAATATTTTTTTTAATAGTTCACTTCTTTCTTTTGAATTTGAGTTTAATATTTTTAAAAAGTCATTTTGTGCAATCATTATTGTTTGAGAAAACTGGTTTCTATCCAATCCCACTATTTCTAATACTTTACTATTTACTTCGTTAATACCATCATATATCTCACCAGTAGTTAAATCTTTTAAAATTGCACTACCTTTAGATAGTACAGTCTTATCTCCTTTTTTACTTGCTCTTTCATATTCAGGATTTCTTTTTATTTCATATAATTTTCCTTTTTGATAGAAACTAAAATATACATATGTTTCATCATTTAAAGAAGCGTAATCGCTTCTAAAAGACTTTGATAGTCTTCTATCCTTGCCTCCACTACCTTCACCATATAAAGCAAATGATATAGCATCAAAAATAGTAGTTTTACCAACCCCAGTATCACCACTTATTAAAAACAACCCTTCATCATAAAACTTTGAAAAATCTATTTTTTGTATTTTTGCATATGGTCCAAATGCGGACATTTCTAGTATAAATGGTCTCAAATATCTTCTCCTATTATCAGTTCAGTAATTATATTAATTTTATTTTCATTAGGTTCCACATTATTGTTTTGCATCATATAGAATTCCTTAAATAAATCAATAGGTGATAAATTCTCAAGATCTTCTAATTCTTTAATACTTAGATCAATATTTGTCTTGCTATTTTCTATTCCAAATCTCATCATATTAGGAAATATTGAAGTTAAATTAATCCTAGAATCTGGAAGTACTTCTTCATCTGTTAATATTATTTTTACATAATCTTCTGTGAATGGAAGATTATATAAATAATCATAGCTTCCTTTAAACTCTTTCATGTCTCTTAATACATCTATTTTAATATTATCTATAATAATACTATTTTTATCTTTTATATCCACTATACTTACAGATTTATTATCATTTATTTCTGAGAAACTATATTTTAATAGTGTTCCACTATACCTAATGGTGTCTTTACCAATTTTTTGAGGTCTATGTAAGTGGCCCAAAGCCACATAATCAAAAATATCAAAACAAGAATAGCTAATTCCATCTAAACCCCCAATTATTAACTCCTCTGAATCACTTGTAATAGCTCCACTTACAAATTGATGACTTACTAATATATTTCTTTCAGACTTGTTTATATTTGCTTTTTCAATCATATATAACATTGCTTCATCATAGTTTTTAAAGTCTTTTTCTAAGTAATTTTTTGCTTGTGATAATTTAAAGAATGGTAATAAATAGATATTTAACACTCCATAGTTATCTTCCAATGTATATTGACTTAGATTACCATTAAATGTTTTTGAAATGTAAATATTAGAATTTTCTAAGAAACTAGATAAATATTCTAATCTAACACTAGAATCATGATTACCACTAATAATATAAGTTTTAATATTTTTACTTGCTATTTCATTTATAAAACTATCAAACAAATTCAAAGCTTCTTGAGATGGATTAGACTTATCGTAAATATCTCCTGCAATTATTAAAACATTAATATTTATAGAAGTGATTAAATCTAAAACTTGATTTAAAACATGCTTTTGATCTTCAATCATATTAATATCATTAACTATTTTTCCTATATGTAAATCCGATAAATGCATTATTTTCATATAACTCTCCAAATAAAAAATGTATAACTTAATTATACATTTTTTAAATTATTTGATGTGGTTTTTGATAAATAAAGAATAATTATAATATTTATTACATTAATTATTAAGGCAATAATAAATACTAGTGAATATGAACTTGTAAAATCATATACATATCCAAATAATGGTAATCCTAATGCACCTCCTGAAGATCCAGCAAAACTTAAAATTGGAAGTACTTGCGTATAGTTTTCTAATCCAAAGAATTTTGCGGTTAAAAGTGACAAACCTACAGCTGCAACTGAATATATGGAACCAAATAAGAATGCGCCAACAACTAGCATTAAATTAGTTGGTAGAAACATAATAATAAATATTGATATAATATTAACCAAAAGCATTGAAACTGAAGCAAACACAGGTCCTTTTATATCACTAATAACACCAATTAGTAACTTAGAACCAATGTTTCCATACATAGCCGCAGATAACATACTAGCACCAATAGATGCACTCATTCCAATTGATAATGCAAAACCAGGAAGATGTTGAGGTATTGCAGTAACATTTGAATTTATAAAAGCAAAAATAAACATAATAATAAAACCAAATTGCATAAAGTTATAACTTTGATTAGGTTTAATAGCACCCTTATTAAACTCTTTAACTTCATCTTCTTCATATCCATAAGGTAATAAATTTTCATCTTTTGGATTTAACTTAAATGGAATTATCATTGAAGGTAATGCAATAATAAATATTACTAAAGCCATAATATAGTATGATTTTTCCCATCCTAAACTTGTAATAAATCCAGTAAAAACTGGTGCAAATATAGCTCCAGCTATACCACTAAAACTTAATGCAATACTTAAAGCTAATCCCTTCATCTTAAAGAACCAATTATTAATCAATAAGTTTACAGTAACTATACCAAAAACACTTGAAACAATACCTCTTATAGTAGCAAGAATATTTAACATTAAAACATTAGTTGCAAAACCCATAAGCAATGTAGCTACACAAGCAATTATTGTAGAAATTATTATCAATATCTTAAATGGATATCTTTTTAATAGTTTTGGAACAAATAAAGAAGCCGTAGCAGTTGCGAATAATTGAAACATTCCATGCATAGCAACTGCACCACGTAATTCATTTAAACCTTCTGAAATAGGTGTATAAAATACACCAGAAGCATTAACCATAATACCTATTGAACTTGCGGCCATTAAACTTGCGATTATTAATACTAACCAGTGTTTCAAAGATTTATTATTCAAAATACAGTTCCCCCCTATACATTAATAATTATAAAGTAATTAAATTAAATAACCTATGAAACTAATTACCAGAAAAAACTATAATCTAGTTAATCTCTTATATGATCCTTGTGATATTATTTAATCAAGGAGAATACAAAATGCAAAGAATACAATTATCAGATAATTTATCATTTTCAAGAATTATTCAAGGATTCTGGAGACTTACAGAATGGAATCTATCATCAGAAGAACTAATTAAATTTATAGAAGAAAGATTGAAACTAGATATTACTACATATGATACTGCGGAGATTTATGGTAGAGGTGAAGCGGAAATTCAATTAGGAAAGGCACTCCAGCTTAAACCCGAACTTAGAGAAAAAATGGAAATAGTAACTAAAACAAACATTACTGTAGATTTCAGTGATGAAACACCTTTTGGTTATTATGATTCTAGATACGATAGAATAATTAACTCATGTAAGAAAAGCGTTGAAAACATGAACTGTGGTTATATTGATTTATATCTAATTCATAGAGAAGACCCTTGTATTGACTTTAAGGAAGTTGCAAGAGCTCTTGCTGATTTAAAAAAGATGGGATTAGTTAAAGAAATTGGTGTTAGCAACTTTGATCCTATGAAGTTTAAATGTTTACATAAAGCTGTAGGCAAAACACTAGTTACTAATCAAATAGAAGTTAATCCTCAATGTTTTGAACATTTTGAATCAGGAATGATTGATTATTTAACATATAATGAAATACCTCCAATGATTTGGTCACCTGTAAGTGGAGGAGCATTATTTACAAGCGAAGAAGAAATTTATTCTAATTCAAGAATGGTATTAGAATCTCTGTCAAAAAAATACAATACAAGTGTTTCTAGTTTAGTTTATGCATGGTTAATGTATCACCCAATGAAAGCAATGCCTATTGTTGGAAGTCAAAAAATAGAAAGAATTAAAGAAGCTATTGATGCATTTGATATAGAACTAGAACATATCGATTGGTTTAAGATATATACTTCTTCCAAACAAAAAGCATTAAGATAAATCTTAATGCTAAGGATTAACTATTAATTAGTTAATCTTTTTTTAATGCTTTCAAGGCTAAAGCCAATCCTCCAATTAAACCTGTATTATCACCTAAATCAGGAGAAACTATATAATTTTTTATATTTTCTTTGGATATTTCTTCCTTTTGAACATATCCATTTAAAAATTCTAATACATAATTATGTATCATAGGAAATAGTTGCTTTTGTTTCATTACTCCTCCACCTAGTATTATCTTTTTAGGAGACAGAATTAATATGTAGTTTGTTAAAGCTAAAGCTATGTAATAAGCTTCTAAATCCCATGCTGGATGATCTTCAGGTAGGTCACTACCTTTAATACCCCATCTTTCTTCAATTGCAGGACCACTAGCTAAGCCTTCTAAACAAGTGCCATGATATGGACATTTTCCTTTGTATTTATCATCTTCTCTTACACTTAACTTAATATGTCCCATTTCCGGATGTAATAATCCATGTAATAATTCCGCTTCTACTATTGCACCACCCCCTATACCAGTGCCTATAGTTAAGTAAAGTGCACTATCTAAACCCTTAGCACTACCATAAGTAACTTCTCCAAGTACTGCAGTATTAACATCTGTGTCAAACCCCATAGGTACATCTATATTATCTTTCAGATAGCCAAGAATATTAAAATTATTCCATCCTGGTTTTGGAGTAGTTGTAATATAGCCATATGTTTCACTATTAGTATTTAAATCAATTGGTCCAAAACTACCAACACCTATTGCTTCAACATTTGTATCTTTAAAAAATTCAGTAACTTTATCCATAGTAGAAATAGGATCTTGTGTAGGAAATGATTCTCTTTTTATTACATTACCCTTTTCATCACCTAAACCTACTACAAACTTTGTCCCTCCTGCTTCAATAGAACCTAATATCATATTATTCCTCCTATCATGGTTTATATTTAGATTATAAATTATTAATTGATAAACTTCATTGAAAATTAATTATAAAGTTGCTAATATAGGCAATAGCGAGGATAATTATGGCAAAGTGGGATAAAGATTATATAGAATTATGTGAAAAGATACTAAATGAAGGTGTTGAAGTAGAAAATAGAACAGGAACAAACTCCATAAAAATACCAACACACCACTTTCATTTTGATTTAGGAAAAGAATTTCCTATACTTACAACTAAACAATTATTCATAAGACAAGCAGTATTAGAAATGTTGTGGATATACCAAGAACAATCTAATGATGTAAGGTGGTTAAAAGAAAGAAATGTAAATATTTGGAATGAATGGGAAATTGATGAAAATGGTATCTGGGAAGCTACTCAGATGGTATTAGAAAATAATCAGTTAGTTAAAAAACAAATACAAAAAGATTTTGGAAAAGAATGGGCACATACAATAGGAAGTGCATATGGGTATATTGTAAAAAAATTTAAAATGACACAAAATTTAATTAATACTCTAAAAACAAATACAAAAGATAGAAGAATGGTTATGAGTTTATGGCAAAATGATTATTTAGATACAGCCGTATTACCTTCATGTGTTTGGTCAAGTGAATGGGATGTAACTGACGGTAAATTAAACTGTTGGGTACATCAAAGAAGCTGTGATGTTCCTCTAGGATTGCCATTTAATGTAACTCAATATGCAACACTTCTAATGATGTTAGCTCAAGTTTGTAATTTAAAACCTGGCACAATTGATTGGAGTATTAAGGATGCTCATATTTATGTAAATCAAATAGATGGTATAAAAAAACAAATTAATAGATATCATACTCTTGATGATTTAGAAGCGCCTAAACTATGGTTAAATCCAGATATTGATGATTTCTTTAAATTTGATAACAGTAAAGATTTAAAAGATGTAAAATTAATAGATTATAAACATCATGGTAAGATATCATTTATGATATCTCAATAGGAGAATATATGATCATTTCAATAATAGCCGCCATAGGTAAAAATAGAGAGTTGGGAATTGATAACAAATTGATATGGGATATTCCAAGTGATTTAAAGTTCTTTAGGAAAACTACAAGTGGTCATACTGTATTAATGGGAAGAAAAACATATGAATCTATTGGAAGACCTCTTCCAAAAAGAAGAAACATTGTAATAAGTAGAGATACAGAATTAAAAATAGAAAATGTTGAAGTTTATAATAATATAGATGAAGCATTAAAAAATATAACTGAAGAAGTATTTATCATAGGAGGAGAAAATATTTATTCTCAATTCATTGATAAAGCAGATAAGTTATACATAACAGAAATTGAAGAATCATATGACGCTGATGCTTACTTTCCTTACTTTAATAAAAATAATTACAATAGAAAAGTATTATCTTCTAGACTGGAAAACAATATATTTTATACTCATGTACTTTACACAAAGAAAGCTGAGAATTAATTCTCAGCTTTTAGTTTAAATCTTCACCATTTGTTTCTATAACTTTTTTATACCAATCAAATGATTTTTTCTTACTTCTTTCTAAAGTACCATTACCTTCATTATCTTTATCTACATAAATAAATCCATATCTCTTCTTCATTTCACCAGTAGTAAATGATACAAGGTCTATACAACCCCATGGAGTGTATCCCATAAGTTCTACGCCATCTATTTCTACTGCTTTTTTCATTTCTTTAATATGTTCTCTAAAGTAATCAATTCTGTAATCATCATTACATGTACCATCTTCTTCTTTTATATCTATTGCGCCAAATCCATTTTCAACAATAAATAATGGAAGTTCATATCTTTCATAGAATAGATTTAAAGCATATCTTAAACCTTCTGGATCTATAGCCCATCCCCAGTCAGATTCACTGATATAAGGATTCTTTACAGTATGTTCACTTGAACCATCAACTGACTCAGAAACATCTTTAAATGCACTACTATCTACAACATTAGTCATGTAATAGCTAAATCCAATATAATCAACAACACCTTCTTTAAGAATCTTTGTATCTTCTTCAGTAATCTTAATATCATAACCCTTTATTTCCCATTCTTTTAATGCATATTTAGGATAATGTCCTCTACAATGAACATCCGCAAAGAAGAATCTATCATGCATTGCAGTAAGCGCAAGAATTTGATCAGAAGGTTTGCAACTATATGGATAAATAGGAACCATACCAATCATACATCCTATTACAGACTCAGGATCTATCTTCCTTAATTCTTTAACTGCATAAGCACTTGCGACTAATTCATGATGCGCTGTTTGATACATAGCTTCTTCTGGTTTTTCAAACTCAGAGAAAATAACTCCAGAATCACACCATCCAAACAAATCATTTTTGTAATTCTTTTGATTATTTATTTCATTAAATGTCATCCAATATTTAACTTTACCTTTATATCTTTCAAAACATACTTTCGCAAACTTCACAAATAAATCAATACATCTTCTGTCGTAGAATCCTTTATATTCTTTTGCAAGGAAGTAAGGCATTTCAAAATGAGATAATGTAATTACTGGTTCAATATTATATTTTAGTAATTCATCAAATAAATCATCGTAAAACTGTAATCCTTCTTCATTTGGTTCTTCCTCTATTCCTGTAGGGAATATTCTAGTCCAAGCAATAGAAGTTCTAAAACACTTAAATCCCATTTGGGCAAACAATGCAATATCTTCCTTATATCTACTATAAAAATCTATTGCTTCATGATTTGGGTAGTACTCTCCTTCTAACACTCCATCAGTTATTCTTCTAGGAACACCATGTGCTCCTGCAGTTAAAACATCTGCAACACTATAGCCTTTTGAAGTATTAAGCACTCCACCTTCCAGTTGATGAGCTGCTACAGCACCTCCCCATAAAAAATCTTTGCTAAACGCCATAAATAAACTCCTTTCGATTTATTAATAAGTATTTATACTTTAATTATTTCATATATTTGTGAAATGATTTACCAGAATATATCTATTCATTTATTGTATATATATAATGTATTATAAGTATTTTACATATTTGTTTTATTTCATTAAGATAAGCGTATAGGAGAAAAATATGAAAAAAAGTTTATTAAGAATCGCTTTATTATCCGCGTCCTTATTAGTTGGTATTGGACCAGCTATAAACGCTAATATACCTACTATGGCAGCACATTTTAATGATATTCCATTATCATTAGTTGAAATGTTATCTACAGTTCCATCCTTGTTTTTAATGATATCTGTTTTTACCAGTAGTTTTATCGCTAAAAGATTTGGTTATAAACAAACGGTTGTTTTTGGTTTAGGTATTGTAATGATATCAGGAATACTTCCTTTGTTTATTGATAACTTTTATTTGATACTTATTAGTAGAGCATTTCTTGGATTTGGTATTGGTTTATTTAATTCATTAAGTGTATCTATGATTAATTACTTTTATGAAGACCACTCATCTAGATCTAAGATGTATGGATTACAATCCGCATTTGAAGGTATAGGAGGTATTAGTATTACTTTTATTGCAGGTCAATTAATAAAAATAAGTTGGCAAGCTGCTTTCTATGCATATTTAATTGGTGTTCCAGTATTTTTTATATACTTATTTGTTGTACCTAAAACCAACACGGAAGATGTACTACTAGCAAACACTAGTAGAAAAGAGACAGGTTCAAGCAATCATTATGGTAGTGTATTATTTTATGTATTCATATTATTTGTTTGTGCTTCTTTATATATGACATATGGTATAAAAATAGCTTTACTAATTACCAGTTTAAATTATGGTGGAGGAAGTGAAGCAAGTCTTGTAATAATTGCACTTTCTCTTGGAGGAATTATCACTGGTATTTTCTTTGGTAAAATATTAAACACATTTAAATCATATACATCAAGTTTTGGATTATTACTTATATCTATTTCAATGTTAATAATAGCTTTTAGTAATAATCTTCCACAAACACTACTGGGTGGTTTAATATCTGGTATGGGATTTAAAACATTTATGCCTAGTTTAATTGATAAGGTAAATAATTCTAATATTGCAAATAAATCTATAGCAACATCATTAATATTAATAGGATTTAATTTAGGTTCATTCTTATCTCCATATGCAAGTATTATCTACCAAAATATTTCTTTTACTAATACACTACAATCATTATTTATAACTCTTTCAATTGGACAATTAATACTATCAATTATTATGTTATTTAGTTCATTTGCAAAAGCTAAAACTATTTGATTATAATTTAGATATGGTTGATATTAGATTATTAGAGTATTTTATAACTGTTGTTGAAGTTGGTAGTATTTCCAAGGCTGCTTTAAAATTGCACTTAACTCAACCTACTCTTACAAGACAAATACAACAGCTTGAAGAAATATATAATACAAAATTATTCATTAGGAGTAATAGAAAATTAACATTAACTGAAAGTGGTATAACCTTAAAGAAAAGAGCTTTGGAAATAATTGAACTTCATTATAAAACTATAAATGAGATTAAAGATAATGAAAAAGAGTTAAGTGGTGAAATTATTATTGGAAGTGGTGAAACAGTTGGTTCAAATTATCTTCCTAAAATTATTTCTGAATTTTCAAAAGATTATCCAAATGTATTATTTAAAATACATACAACATCCTCAGATGATTCAAAAGAAAAAATTAATGAAGGTTTGTTTGATATTGCTATTGCTTTAGAACCCATAGATAAACAGCTTTTTAACACGTTTAAATTACCAATTAAAGATGAATGGGTACTATATCTTAGAAAAGATGATCCTTTATCAAATAAGAAAGATATAAAACCTAGTGATATAAAAGATTTAAAAATAGCCTTTCCTCATAGAAAAGCTACACAATTAAAGTTTGTAGAATGGTATGGTAATGATGAAATACTAAATAATATAGTTACTACATTTGATTTAAACTTGAACTTAGGTTTACTAGTTCAATCAGGGTATTGTTATGGAGTAACAATTAAAGGAGCAATAGAACATAGTTTTAAAGATACTCTAACCTATATTCCACTACAACCAAAAGTAACTTCATCTGCATATATTATTTGGAAAAAAGGTCCAGTAACTAATAAAGCACTATTAAAGTTAATAGAATATATAAAATAAACACCACCAAATTAGGTGGTGTTTATTTTATAACTCCCAAAATATAGGTCTCATTTTATCAAATGTACAATACTTTTCAAAACCTAATTCTTCTTTTAATATCTTTCTTACTTCATTAAAATGAGCTCCTAGATGTTCTAGTTTATGTGTATCAGAGCCAAGCGTAATTATGGTTCCACCCATCTCTTTATAAAGTTTCAGTATTGCTCTTGATGGAGTTAAATCAGATAATCCATACCTAAAAGATGCTGTATTTATCTCTATACCTTTCCCATCTTTAATTATTTGTTCAAATATCTCTTTAATTATAGGTAAAACATGTTCATCAGGATATTCTCCTTCTTTATCATATCTTTTTATTACATCTAAATGACCTAACACAGAATAATTTTTATATTGTTTAACTACTTTAAGTATTTCAGTATAATAATTTTTATTGTATTCTTCTTGTGTTTTATCATCTTGATATTCAAACTTCCAAAATTCCTTATCATCAATTTGATGATTACTTAAAATAATAAAATCAAAAGGATACTTCTTAAAATCTTCTTCAAATTTATCTATTGTATGAGTTTGTATACCAAACTCCATACCAGCTTTAATGCTAATTTGATTTTGATAAGTATGTTTTAATATGAATAATTCTTCAAAGTACTTTTCATAATCACAGTTTAAATCTGTCTTAGTTCCATAATCCACATGTTCAGTAAAACAGATTTCATCTAAACCAATATCAATTCCATGTTGAATCATATCCTCCATTAAAACAGTAGAGTCGTCGCTGTAGTTTGTGTGTACATGATAATCAGCATTCATAGTCTTTCTCCCTTTCTTAAAACTTATTACCAACTTCATTATCCCATTATGTTATTAGTTTATTCAAATGATATAATACATTTATGATATACACTAATATTTTTAATAAAATTAATAACCTAAAAAACTTAACAAACTCAGAGAAACAACTAGTTAAGTTTATTAATGAGCATCCAGAAGAATTTATTTTGTTAAAACCTAAAGAAATATCTTCTAGAACTTTTATTTCGATACCTACTATATATAGGCTAATAAATAAGTTAGGTATTTCAGGTATTAATGACTTAAAACTAGAATTAAAATCTGCCTTAGTAAATAAAGATCCATCAAATGTGGATGATTTTAATTTTCCTATCTCCCCTGGTGATTCGCACTATGAGGTAATGCTTAGACTTAAGGATGTTTATTACCAAACGGTTAGTGATACCATAGATTTAATTGACCCTGAAGCTTTGGTTAAATCTACTTTAATGATTGAAAAAGCCAAATCAATATCAATATTTACTTCTGCCGGTAATATGTACTTTGCACAAAATTTTCAATTTCAAATGCAAGAAATCGGAGTGAATGTACTAGTTCCTGAAGTTGAGTATATGCAAAGATTACATGCATCTAATTTAACTAAAGATGATCTTGCGATAATCATTTCTTTTGGAGGAAGAGGAATTAATGCAGAAATGATTGCGAAAATATTAAGTAAAAATAATGTTCCAATACTATTAATAACATCTATTGAACCACATAAACTTATAAAATATGCGGATAACATTTTACTTATGTCCTCTTACGAAGATCATTACAATAAGATATCTTCCTTTTCTACAAGACTAACAATTTTGTTTATATTAGATGTTCTCTATTCTAATTATTTTAGAAGAAATTATGATGAGAACTATAAGAAGAAAACTAAAATCTATAAATCTTTAACTTTAGAATAGTGTTTATCTATTATCCTTTTATAAAGGGTGGTATTATACCACCCCAAGGAGAGTTACCTAATTAAACCAGGTATATGTTTATATAAGGAATAAGCTATGCCATCTTCATCATTACTTAATGTTATTTCATTTGATATCTCTTTTAAATCAATTACTGCATTTTCCACTGCAACACCAATTCCAGCATACTTAACCATTGAAATATCATTATGTCCATCACCAAATGCAATAATATTATCTCTTGTATACCCCATTGGTTTTAATACAATATCTAAAGCTTTTGCTTTATCAATTCCTTGTGCAGTAAATTCAAAATACACAGGACCAGTAAACATACAACTTAGAGTATCTTTAAATGGTTCCATCATTTTTAAATAATTTTCTTTTAAATACTCAGAATCACCATAAGTAAGTATTTTATTTATTGGAAAATCTACAAATTCTACTAAATCTTCTATTTCGCAAAGTTTATATTTATTACTTCTTGATTCATATTGAAGAATATTAATTATCTTACCATTATTGTTAATAAAGCAATCATATACATCATTAACATACATATAATCATCTCTATCAATTATTGGTCTTACATTAAATTTCTTTAAATGATTTAAAACCTTTTTACATTCTTCAACACTCATTGGTTCATTAAATAAAACTTTTTTTGTTTTACAGTCTACAACTCTAGATCCATTAAAACAAACTATTAATCCATTATATTTATCCATTTGTAGTGTTTTAGCATAATCAATCATTCCATTAGTAGGTCTACCAGAGGCAAGTATTACTTTGATACCCATTTCTTGTGCTCTTAATAAAGCATCAAGAGTTTTTGAGGTTATCTCTTTTTTACTGTTAGTTAGTGTACCATCTATATCGATTACAATTAATTTTATATTCATAGATACCTCTTACAATAAAGTATATGGAAGTTAGTATAATTATGTATATGATATATAGATAATGTATTTATTTATCATAATTAAACTATGATATTGATAAAATCGTTCAATTAATGAGTAACATATTCTGAGCCTCTTTCTGTTTTAACTTCAATAGACTCAACTTGCATATGTAATTCAGCATACACTCCATCTTCAATAATAACAGGTTTACCTTTAACTCCTATCCATTCATTATCAGCTGGAAATTCTCCATCATAATCTAATAGAAATCCTCCCCAACCATCATTACCACAACATCCTGGACCAAATCTAAATACTACTGGAGCTTTTAAAGATTCATCACTTGAATTAACAAAATATGTAAACATACCTTCTACATATATTGTTGTATCTTTATAGTCTTCATAGTTATAAAAAATATCATTAATTTGTGTTAAAAACATTTTTTCAGTGATTTGTAATACTTCTTCATTTGTGACTGGATCATTATATGGTTTTGGTGTTTCTAACAATAAAGGAACTGATTCTACTTTTTTTTCAGTGTTATCTTCTGGAATAATAAATTTTGTAACCTTAGTTCTTGTACAACCAACTAATAATAAAACAACAAAAAACAAAAATTTAGTTTTCATACCTTAATCCTTTCACATTTGAAATTATCCAATAAACTATAAATACAAATATATTACATAATACTATACTTGAGCCAGTTGGAGTAGAGAAAACATAAGAGATAATCATTCCTACCCATAAACATGTGACTGAAATAATAGCTGATGTAATTGTAATAGAAAAATAGTTCTTACATACTCTCATTGCACTTATTGCAGGAAAAACAATTAAGCTGGATATGAGTAATGAACCCATCATTCTCATTCCTAAAACGATAATAATTGATGTGATTATTGATAACATAAGATTATATACTTTTGTATTATTACCGGTAGCTTTTGCGAAGTTTTCATCAAAAGTAATTAAAAATATTTTGTTATATAAAAACACAAAAAATATTAATATCATTATACATAAGACTATAGTTATATTTACATCAAACTTTGACATGCCTAAAATTGAACCAAATAGATAATTACAAACATCTGTATTCATCCCTGTGGTCATTGATAATATTACAACACCTACACCTAAAGAACCTGTAGAAATAATTGCAATTGCACTATCTCCTTTTGTCTTAGCACCTTCACTTATTCTTAAAAGTAAAAAAGCAACTCCTATAACTATCGGCATAGATACTAATAATGGAGATAAATTAAACGCAGTTGAAAATGATAATGCACCAAATCCTACATTTGATAATCCATGTCCTATCATTGAATACTTTTTAAATACTAAACTTACCCCTAATATTGAGGAACAAAGAGAAATCAATGTGCCTACAATTAAAGCTCTTACCATAAAAGAATATGAAAACATTTCGGATAATATGGTAATAATAAATTATTTTAATGCTTCTTTTAATGCACTAACATTTTGTTTCATAAGTGAAATATAAGTTTCACCTTTTTCAAATTCATCTTTAGATAAGTTATGTACAGAATGTAGAGTAAGTTTTTTAGCGTTAGATGATTCAATAATAGAATCAGCTATTTTTCCATTAGATAACTCTATAGTGAATACTACTGGAATACTATCTTGTTTAACTTTATCTGCTAAAAATGCGACTGTTTGAGCACTTGCTTCTGTTTCAGTTGAACACCCAGGGAATGCAGCATAATAAGTTAAACCGTATTCATCCGCAAGATATCTAAAAGGAAATCTATCTCCGAATAAAAGTGTTTTAGTACTTGTATTACTTACTACATCTTTAAACTGTTTATCAAGTTCTTCTAGTTGTAAAATATAAGCATTCTTATTTTCTGTATATTCTTTTTCATGGATTGGATCTAACTCAATAATTTTATTTGTAATGCTGTTCACAATTTTTATTGCATTTATTGGTGATGTCCAAACATGTTCATCAATTTCAGTATGAGGATTTGATTCATCATGGTCATGGTCTTCACCTTCATGGTCATGATCATGGTCGTGGTCTTCTTCTTCGTGATCGTGGTTCTCATCATGGTCGTGATCATGGTCATGATCGACATCTTGCATGCCCTCAACTATCACTTCATCAACTGTATCAACCATATCAATTAATTTCATTGTTTGAGGTATCTTATCACCCATTGATTCTAATATTTCTTCAACCCAAACATCATTAGGTCCACCAACATAAATAAATATATCGGCATTTTGTATATCTTTTATATCTTGAGGAGTTGGTTCATAAGAATGACTTTCAGCTCCTGGCTTTAATAATTGTTTGACTTCTATATTATCTTTCCCTATTTCTCTTACAAAATCATATTGTGGAAAGATTGTTGTTACAATACTTAGTTTTTCTTCTTGTTGTTCTGTATTTATTTTTGTAGTAGCGCAACCACTAATAAATAGTAAGCCTACTGTAATAATTGCAATAATTTTCTTATTCATATTTTACCTCCTTAAAATTATTAACACTTTTTAGACTAATTCAAATATTAAGTCTAATTTTTTGTTTAATTTGAGTATTTAAAATATGAATATTAAATATATAACTTATTTTTTTAATTAAATAATATGTGACAATTGTTATGACTATTGTATTAATTAGAGGAACTAAGTTATTTGTATACTTTTTCAATGCTTCTATACTCTCACAAACTACACAATCTTTATGATTACAATCGTGATCATGTGCATTGATTACATAAAACAAAGACAAAAATGTCAATGAGATAAACATTAACAAAGAGACATATATGATACTCCTTTTAATATTAAAGTGTTTAAACATAAACTATATAGTTAGCATTACCTTCCTAATATGAAAATGATTTCCAATTTAGTATACCACCATAAAATATTTATATCAAAACATTTAATAAAAAACTAAGTTACCTTATAGATAACTTAGTAATTTTTTATAGTCCTTGCTTAACTAAATCAGCAACAACTTCATCTTTTATTGTTACACCATCTTTTTCAAGTCTTTCAATTGTTGATTTGAATTGAGGTAAATATTTTTTATGTGCAATCATCAATTCATTCAACACCTTAACTGCATTATCACCTGCAGTAATTAATGGATTAAGAATGAATGCTTGTAATGCAAGACCATAGTCCCCAGTAACAGCTGCTTCTTCAACAACATCTTCCATATTTTTCATAACTTGAACCCAACCTCTTTCAGCTGGAGCTAATGAACCAAATGCTGCTGGTTGAGCACCTGCAGCACCAATGAATGCTGTAATCTCAACAACACTATCAGCTGGTAAATCAGGTATTGCACCATTGTTTTTAACACTTACAACCATAGGAGTATTCTTATTGTTATAAATTGAATTAATACATTCACATGCTGCATCACTATAGTAAGTTCCACCACGTTTTGTTAGTTGTTCTGGTTTATAGTTCATGTTTGGATCTTTGTAAAGTTCAAATAGTTCTGCTTCTGTTTTCTTTACTTGTTGTCCACGTGTTCCTATACCATTGTATTCTTCTAAACCATGTTCTAACATTTCTTGTTCTCTATAATAATATCTATGATATCCACAAGGTATCATCTTCATAGCATCTAATTGTTCTTTATAGAACTTAACATCAAATATATTAGCTGGTAACCCACTTTCTTTACTTGGATCATACATTGCATCAATAATATCTTGAGTAACATCTTTACCCTTTAAATCATAAACTTTATGCCAATGGAAGTGGTTTAAGCCAGCAAACTTATGAACTAGTTCACCTTCTTTATATCCTAACATTCCTGGTTCTTTCATAACAGATGTAACTGGAACATTACATAATCCAATAATTCTATCCCATTTACCATACTTAACAACTGCTTCAGTAACCATTCCAGATGGGTTTGTAAAGTTAATTAACCATGCATTAGGACATAGTTCTTTCATATCTTCAACAATATCTAATATAACTGGAATAGTTCTAAAAGCTTTAAAAATACCTCCAGCACCATTAGTTTCTTGTCCTAACATTCCATAAGAGAATGGAATTCTTTCATCTTTAATACGAGCATTTAATAAACCAACTCTAAATTGTGTTGTTACAAAGTCAGCATCTTTTAACGCTTCTCTTCTATCATAAGTCATATGAACTTTAACACCATGTGGTGTAGCATCCCACATTCTTTGAGCCATCGCACCAACTATTTCTAGTTTTTCTTTTCCATCTTCAATATCTACTAACCAAATTTCTTTAATAGGAAGTTCATCATATCTTTTAATAAACCCTTCCATTAGTTCTGGAGTATAGCTAGATCCTCCACCGATAGTTACTAACTTAATTCCTTCTTTCATTTTCATCTCTCCTTCATTTATATTCTATAAGACAAAATTTATATATCAACTTACAAACATCACAATGTTTTTATTTCTCACAATACTATTAAAATATTCCTTATTTGTGAGAAGATTTAGTCAAACATATCAAGATGTTGATATAACGCTCCTAATAGATTTGCATCATTTTCAAATTTGCATTTAACAATTTCTGGAATGAACAAATCAAATCCTGTATTTATAATAATTTCTTTTAGATTTTTATCTATTAATTCAATTAATAAAGGTTGACTACTTATACCTCCACCAATTGCGACTTTTTCACAATCAAATATCACATGAACATTAAATATTTGAGTAGCAACTTCAAAACAAAATTTATCAATTGCATTAATTACATCCTTGTTGCCATTATTAGCCATTTCAAATATTTCTATACCACTATATTTTTCATTAGTGTTTAACTCTTCCTGTACTCTTTTAAGCAAACCATATATGCCTGTCCTAGTTGCCCAAACATATCTATTGCTTAAAACATCATGAACATTAGTTTTTACAAATGAGAATTCTCCTGCACTAAAGTGTTTACCTGTATGAACTTTTCCATCTTTTATCAAACATCCACCAATGCCAGTACCAAGTATTACAACAGCACCATCACTTACACCTTTTAATACACCATATCCTAGTTCAGCATTTGCGGCACATTTTGCATCATTACCTATTGATATATTGGTTGGACATCTTTTCTTTAATACTTCTACAGTGTCTAATTTATCAATATACCTTAATGCACCACCAGTGTATTGATACCCCTTATCTGGATCAATAATTCCTGGCATAGACATTGCAATACCTTTTATATCTTCTTTGTATTGGTCATAAATTTTACCAATAGTTTCAATAAAACTATCAATACTATCCATTGGTGTTGGAATACTAGATTTCTCTATTATATTTAAGTCTTTTTGGATTAGTGCATATTTGATTGCACTACCTCCAACATCTAATACAAGATATTTATTCATACCACTAATACCTCACACTTAAATTTTATCATATAAAAAGTATGAATCTTTGGTAATTAATACCTATTTTCATACTTTGTTTTTGCTTGGTTTGAATAATGCTTAATGAAATCTGTTTTAGAATCAGTATAGGCATCCCTATTATGTTTATATGCTTTAGATAAGCTTATTTTAAGAGTTTCATACTCTTTTGCGATATCTTTGTTTTCTCTTAAATAATCTCTAAAATACAGTTCATCATTATCACCTTTTTGTCTTATATGAATATGAAATACTTTTTCAGCAAATCCATTTATTGTATAACCTTTATTCATTGATATCCTATTTCCTTCATTTGACATAGTAATGTAACCATTAGTTTCTAATTTATTTTGTATTTCATATATATCATTATTAGTTTCAACAATAATATCAACTATGTTTTTAGCATATATATCTTCTAATGAAGTACTTCCTATATGATTTATTAAAACATCTTCATTAATAATGTTTATTAGATTTTCCTTTTCATCATTAAACCAGTTATTCCAATCATCATTATGTTTAACAAGTTCAATTGGGAATAGCTGCCACAATTCTTCAAGTGATAGGTTTTTTAGGGGGTTGTTCATGGTTATATTATATTTTAATAAATATAAATGTATATAAATTATTTATAAATATCTTTCCCATGACCAACATTAACAACTAAAATCATTAGTCTATAATTATCAATATCACATAGAATACGATAATCTCCAACTTTATAACTCCATTGATTCTTAAAGTTTCCTTTAAAGCTCTGCTATAAATTATAGGGTTTTGCAATTAACAAGATTTTTATTATCCAGTTCATTAACATAACCTTTGTATATTTGTCCAATTTTTTATCTGTTTAACTGCAGTTTTAGTATATTCTACTTTATATTTCATAAATCTAATTCTTTCATTAAATCTTCATGAGAAATTGATTTAGGATCTTTAAAAGATTCATTATATGCTTGTTCAGCTAATGCAATATCATATTCATATTCTATTTTTTCTAGAAACGCACTTTAAAAAGCCTCCCCCAAAGAACAACCATGGAAACTCGCATAACTTTTAAATAATTTCTCTCCTTCTGGATTTAATCTAATTGAAGAACTCAAATACGTCACTTTTTTTATGCATTGTACTAAATAATATGAATCAATTTAAATAGTTTTAAGATATATTAAATAGCCATAGTATGTAGTTTTTTTATATATAAAAAAACTTATCTTTGTATAGATAAGTTTATATTGTCTATTGGTGGAGCTGAGGGGGATCGAACCCCTGTCCAAGAGTTGTTCCACATTCGAACGTCTACAGTTTATCTTGCTATTAGTAAGACGATTAAATGAAGCAAGCCAACAATAATCGAATTTGCTTGTAGAAATTGTAGGGATCTACCACCAAGCTAGGCTTCACCTTATTCATTATAATTACGCTGTTAACACTCTAATGACAAAGTATTTACAGGAGGCTGCAATCCAATCTAGGACTATTAAGCAGCGAAAGCTAATTTATTGTTTCCGTTTATTTTGTTTTGGTGATAAGGTCACCACTCCACTGCAATCCGAATCAAACATAAACCTGTCGAATCCAAGACAACCCCATATATTTGATGCATGATTAATATATCATACAACATTTATATATTCAATTAAATTAACTATTTTTTATATCCTAATTTTCTATCAATCAAATTAATTAGTTCTTCACCTTTTGAATACCTATTAATATTATCTATCGCTATTTCTATTACTCTTTCATATGTATAATCCATACTATAATTACCAGACACATGTGGAGTTATTATCACATTATCTAATTGCCATAATCTAGAATTAATTGGAAGAGGTTCAGGATCAACAACATCTAAACAAGCCCCTAGTAAATGTCCTTCTTCTAATGCTTTAATTAGATCATCTGTATCTACAGTTTTACCCCTACCAACATTAATTAATAAAGCATCCTTTTTCATTTTTTTAATTCTATTGTAATCAAATATTTTATCTGTTTCTTTTGTATGTGGTAATGATAATGCAACGATATCATACTCACCAATAACCTCATCAATATTATCAAATGTATATATGTTATCAATATATTCAGGGGCATCATTAAGTGTTCTTTTAACACCACTTACTCTACATCCTAAATCTTTCATCTTTCTTGCAAAAGTGTTCCCAATATCTCCTAAGCCTACTACTAATACTTTGCTTCCATAAACTCTTTTAACTTTACCCAAATAATTCCATGAATGATTTGGTTGGACTTTTATATACTCATTAAATCTTTTGAAAAATGTAAAAATACCCGCAAGCATATATTCAGCTATAGCTTCTCCATATGCTCCTGTAGAATTAGTTAATATTACATTACTATCAATATCTAAGTACCTTTCTGCACCAGCACTTTCTAAATGAATCCACTTTAGATTAGTTTCTTTTAAAAGTTTGGGTGTTAAATTACCTACTAAAACATCATAATTGTTTAATAATTCAGGTGTAACATCTTTTCTATCATAAAAATCTAATGAAGCATTATTACATTCATTAATCATTTTTTTTTTAACTTTATCATCAACTTCTATTACTACTAAAACTTTTAACATATGATCACCTCTATTTTATATTTATTATAGCATGCACTCA
Source organism: uncultured Erysipelotrichaceae bacterium (assembly GCA_964418835.1). GTDB lineage: Bacteria > Bacillota_I > Bacilli_A > Erysipelotrichales > Erysipelotrichaceae > UBA9076. Next base: position 130,851 of record CAYQNJ010000003.1, on the reverse strand, counting down.
TTGTGATATTTAAAATTACATATGATATAATTACCTTGTTTATAGGAGGAAGTAAACATGAATGGTTTTGGATTATTTTTAGTTATATTAGTAGTATTAGTTATATTTATAGTTATTTATGCAATTAATACATACAACAGATTTGTAACTCTTGGAAACAAGGTAGATGAATCATACTCAACAATGGATGTTTATTTAAAGAAAAGATATGATTTGATTCCAAACTTAGTTGAAACAGTTAAGGGGTATGCAAAACATGAATCAGAAACTTTAGAAAAAGTAATATCTGCAAGAAATAAAGCTCTTACAAGTGCAACTCCTACAGAAAAAGCAGAAGCTGAAAAAGAATTATCAGGTACATTATCTAGATTACTAGCAATTACAGAAGCTTATCCAGATTTAAAAGCAAACACTAACTTTATTGATTTACAAGGTCAACTAACAAGTATGGAAGGTGAAATTGCTAACTCTAGAAAATACTATAATGGTGTTGTAAAGACATTTAACATTATGGTAGATAGATTCCCAAGTAATATACTTGCAGGAATATTTGGTTTTAATAAACAACCTCTATTCACTGTTTCAAGTGAATCTGAACGTGAAAATGTAAAGGTTCAATTTTAATATCGCATAAAGCGATATTTTTTAGGAGGTTAATATGAAATTCATAAAAAAAATATCGATAGTAGTTTTAACCTTGGTAATGTCAGTTTTATTATTTAATATAAATACTAAAGCTGAAGAAGCAGGTTTTTCATTTAGTAATGTTGATATTGTAATAGATGTTTCAGATAAAGGTGTATTCACTGTAACTGAAACATTTGATGTTGATTTTAATCAATATCTACATGGTATTTACATTAACATACCTATAGAATATTCAAATTACTCATGGAACGTGGATGGCAAACAAATAGTAAAAGACTATAGATGGCCAATAAGTAATATAAAAGTATTATCTGGACACACATATGATATTACTAAAAACTCTCAAGGAGTCTCAATAAGATTAGGTGATGTAGATTATTACGCAAATGCACATGAAACATATAAGATTCAATATAAGGTACACTCTACTGATTTAGATTTAAATGGAATTCAATCTTTTTATTATAACTTAGTAGGTGATAGATGGAATAATAATATATACAATTCTACATTTACTATTAATATGCCAAAAGAATTTGATGCTTCAAAACTATATTTTTATACTGATGGACAAGAACTTGATCCAAACTTTAAATATGAAGTTAATGGAAATACAATTACAGGTTCATTAAACACAACCATTAATTATGGTAGAGGTATTACAGTTAAGTTAGATTTACCTGACAATTATTTTGACTTCTCTAGAAGTAATACACCTCTATATATCACAATAGCATCAGCTATTGCATTACTAGCTTTCTCTTTCTTTGCATGGCTAAAGTATGGAAGAGATGATGAAGTAATTGTAACAGTTGAATTTGAAGCACCAAAAGAACTATCAAGTGCTGGTGTTGGTTATGTAATGAAAAACGGTGTTAATAATAAAGATGTGGCTTCTTTATTCTTAGAGTGGGCTAATAAAGGTTATATTACAATAGCTGAAAAAGATGATGAATTAGAATTTAGAGTTGTAAAAGACATAGATTCTAATGAACATCCATATAGTAAAACATTCTTTAGAAAAATATTTAACAATAAACAAGTAGTATCTACAGATTATTTAGATGGTAAATACAATGCTTATATGCAAGCACAACATGATATAAATAGTTATTTTAACGAAAAAGAGACTAAATTATTCGCAGAAACATCTGCAGGATATCAAGTATTATTTGGTTTCTTGATTACTTTACCTATTACCCTAATAAGTATTATAGTTACTTACTATACCAATTATGATATTGGCTCATCATTAATATACGCTGCAATTATTGCAGGATCATTAATACTAAGTATGAGTACATTATTTAACTTAATAAATAATTATAAAAATTCTGGGTTTATATCAAAAATATCAATGTTATTTTCATCTTTAGTATTATTATTGATTTCATTTTTTACAAGTTTAGGTGCTATGAATGAGTCAAAAACCCCATTTATTTACTTTGCAATAATATGGGTATTTACTATATTAACCATCGTAATCACTGCATTTATGCAAAAAAGAACTAAATTTGGTACTGACATGCTTGGTAAAGTATTAGGACTAAAAGACTTTATTGAACATGCTGAGCAAGATAGAATTAACATGTTGTTTGAACAAAATCCACAAATTTATTATCATATACTACCTTATGCTTATGTTCTAGGACTTACAAAGGTTTGGAAAAAACACTTTAAAGATTTAGAAATGGTTAAACCAGACTGGTATGAAGGTGATAACTTTGTATATAATAGATTCTATTCTAACATGAATAGTACAATGTCTTCAGTATCACGTCCAACCCCTCCTGCGCCAACAGGAAGAAGTGGTGGAGGAGGCGGTTTCTCTGGTGGTGGATTCTCTAGCGGTGGAGGCGGCGGTTTCTCTGGTGGTGGATTTGGTGGATCTTCTGGTGGTGGATGGTAATTTAATGTTGTATAATTATTCAGTCGAGGTGATTATATGAAAAAAATTATTATTTTACTTTCACTATTATTAACTGCATGTAATGCTAATGTAGTAAAAGAAGAGCCTATCCCTACAAGTGATCCTTCAGGATGTGCAATAGGAACTGATAAGGATTGTACTGTAGATGAAAATGCTTTATATGATGAATTAATAAACAGTGACACATTTAATGCTATAACATTAAAAGATCTTACAAGTTCTATAGATAATAAAGAAACCTTTGTTGCTTATGTAGGATTTAAAACTTGTCCTTGGTGTCAAGATGCACTTCCATACATGAAAGAACAAGCAGATCTTCAGGGTATAAAAATCAATTATGTAAATGTTAGACCTGATGGAGACACAAAAGAATTTGATCTTAGAGTTGATACAAATGAAGATTATGTAAAACTTCAAGAACAATTTAAAGACATAATGTCAGATGAAACAAATAAAATTTATGTCCCTGTAGTAATAGCAGTAAAAGATGGAGAAATTATTAACTATCATTACGCTACAGTAGAAGATCATGATGCTACTGAAAGAGAAATGAATGAAGATGAAATTAAACTATTACAAGAAACATATAAGAATTTATTTGAATCAATAAAATAAGGTATTGTTGGATGTCCAACAATACCTTTTCTTTTAGTAATGAGTTAACTCTATATTATTATCTTTGATAAATTCTTTTATTTCTTCACTACATAATATATCTAATTCTTTTATTCTTTCAAAACAATAACTACTAGACTTGTATAAGTCTAAATCAATTATTGCAGGATGACACATTATCTCTATATTTTCATTTCTTAATAAAATATTTTTTAAATTTTCTATAGAAACTCCTTTATCGTAGAAATCTACCACAAACTTATATTCATTATGACTTCTAACCTTTAATCCATATTCTTCACTTATTTTTAGTACGACATCTCTAACAAGATCTACCATATCATGAAAATGATGATGTGAATCAATATGAGTAGGAAGCTTTCCAAATACTTTAATGAACTTTTCTATTTGGGCTTTATATTCATCATAAACTTCTGTTTCATCGATATCTCTTTTTCTATTAGATTTATAAAAATATCCATTTTCATCAACTAAGGTTTTATTTTTTGTTAATGATTTACCCACTGTTAGAGTTAAGTGTATTCCAATTCCTAAATCTTTATTTTCATTTGCTAAATCTCTTGCATATTCTATATAAGGCATATTACACATTGCAGTTGTTGAAGTTACTACACCATTTTTAAAAGCATAAATAATTCCATCGGTAATTCCTTTACTATGTCCAAAATCATCTGCGTTTATTATAACTTTCATAATCAATCTCCTTTATATAATTATAACATTTAAAAAGGTATTAACTTTAATACCTTTGTTTTATTGCTTTTTCAATTTCTCTTTTAGCATCTCTTAACTTTTCGGTTTGACGTTTATCATATAAATCCTTACCTTTTGCTAAAGCTATCTCTAACTTGGCTTTACCATTTTTTAGATAAAGTTTTATTGGAATTATTGTATATCCTTTAAGTTGAACTTTTTGTTTTAATTTTCTAATTTCACTTTTATTTAATAATAATTTTCTCTCTCTTGTTTCATCATGATTATATCTATTTCCATGCTCATAAGAAGATATATGCATTTCTTTAATGAAAGCTTCATTATTAATAATTGATATATATGAATCTTTAAACTGAACTCTTCCTTGTCTAATAGATTTAATTTCTGTCCCTACTAGTACTAAACCAGCTTCATATTTATCCTCTAAGAAATATTCGTGAGATGCTTTTCTATTAAAAGCAACTATCTTTTCACTCATGCATTACCTCCAACGATTTATTTTAGATTTTATCTTTTTCTCATTTTTATTAGAGTATTCCTTATTATTTTTACGTTTTGGATACTCTTTATTATTTTCCTTTACCAATTCAAAATCAATAGTTCTAGCTAGTTTATTTGCCCCAGTTACTTTTATTTTAACTTTTTGTCCTAAATGAATTCTTCTTGCTTTATTTTCTCCAATTAAACTCATTGTATTTTCATCATAATGATAATAATCGTCTCTTAAAGTTTGAATACGAACAAGACCTTCTACTAAATTATCAAGTTCCACAAAGAAACCAAATGAAGTTACTGAAGATACTATACCTTCATACACTTTACCAATATGGTCTAGCATATATTCAGCCATCTTCATTGAATCTACATCTCTTTCAGCATCAATTGCGGCTCTTTCCCTTTCTGATGTTTGAATTGATAAATCATTCATCAACCTTTCATCACTAGCTAGTTCATCATAATAATGTCTAAAACAATATTTCTTCAACATTCTATGAACTACTAAATCAGGATATCTTCTTATAGGAGATGTAAAGTGTAAATAGTCTTCAAGTGCTAAACCAAAGTGTCCTACAGGTTTTGCATCATATCTAGCTTTTTGCATACTCCTCAACATTAAAGTTGAAATAACTGGATAATCATCACTACCTTTTAAGCCATTTAAATACTTTTGAACATCCATAGGTCTTAAAACTGAACCTTTATATCTAAATACATGCCCCATTAAAGAAGCAACTCTTTTAAAGTCTTCAATTCTTTTTGTCTTAGGTGTTTCATGAATTCTATATAAAGCAGGCACACTTAAGTGTTTTAAATGTTTTGCGACACACTCATTAGCACTTATCATAAAGTCCTCTATAATTCTTTCAGACTCTCCTCTTTCACGTTTTTTAATGTCTAATACTTTACCTTTTTCATCTACTACAATTACTGATTCTTCTTTATCAAAATCAATACTACCATTTAAATCTCTTCTTTTTCTTAGAAGCTTTGCACAATCTTTCATTAAATAAAATATATGAGAAATATCCTTATATTCCTTATTAACTTCTTTATCGCCATTAAATATCTTATTTACATTGTTATAAGTCATTCTATATTTAGATTTAATAACTGATTCAAATAGTTCATAATCAACTATTTCACCTTTTAAATTTATTTTCATTACACAACTTAAAGTAAGTCTTTCCACATCTGGATTTAAACTACAAATACCATTACTCAATAAATGAGGTAACATTGGAACAACTCTATCAACTACATAAGTAGAAGTACCTCTAGTTCTTGCTTCAATGTCTAAAGGCGTGTTGTATTCTACATAGTAAGAAACATCTGCAATATGAACTCCTAATTCAAATCCATCAGTTGTTCTTTCAATACTAATAGCATCATCAAAATCCTTAGCATCATCACCATCTATAGTAACAATATCTAATGAAGTTAAATCTTTTCTTCCTTTTTTTGAATCTTCACTTACTTCTTGAGGAATTTGTTCTGTTTGTAACATAACATCATCAGGGAATATTGGATCTATATCATAAGCTAATAAAATAGATAATATATCAACTCCTGGATCATCCTTATGTCCAATTATCTTAACTATTTCAAGTTTCATAATTGGAGGTTTATTTTCATTTTTTATATATGGATATTCAACTATTTTAAATAATGCTTTTAATCCATTAACTAGTTTAAACTTATCGGCATTAGTAACTCTAATTCTATAATTGTTTAGTTTATCTTCATCCAAAGTAACCATTACTACCTTTTTAACTATAGTTAAAGTACCAATAACATTAGTAGTATTTCTTTTTATAACCTTTTCAACATATCCAGTATCATTTGTTTTCTTACTAGTTAACTTAACAATAACCTCATCATTATCTAAAGCACCATTTAAATTTTCTTTAGGAATAATAATTGTATGGTCTTCTAAGTCTAAAAAACCCTTACCTTTAGAATTTACTGAAATAATACCCTTATAAACTCTAGCTTGATTAGCTAAAAGATATTTATCTTTTTTATTTCTAACAATAAGATATTCATCTTCTAATTCATTTAACACTTTATTTAACATAATAAAATCTGCAGTACTTTCCAACTTCAAAATACTAGCTATCATTTTTAAATCATACTGACCACTAGACCCTTTTAATATAAGTTCATAAACTAAAGATTTTAAATTTTCCATATTTTCACCTTCAAATAAAAAAGGCATTATAATGCCCTTTTATATTACTCTGTTAATAATCACTAACACAAAGAATAAGATTCCAAGTACTAAAGTTAAATTTGAAATAACTTTCTCTGAACCTCTTTCCTTTACGTTTGCAAATAGATTTAAACCACCTGAACCAGTAAATGCGCCAGATATACCTTCTGACTTTCCACTTTGTAATAAGGTAAGTACAATCAATGCAGCGGACACTATTAGTATCAATATATCAAGCATTCATGTTTCTCCTTTTATATGCTTGTTTATTATAACATACAAGTAATAATTTGCAATAATGAAAGGCACCCTAGGGTGCCTTATTTCTTATAGATTAAAGAATGCGTCTTTGCCTAAATATTCAGCTACAGTACCTAATTCATCTTCGATACGTAATAATTGGTTATATTTAGCAATTCTATCTGTACGGCTCATTGAACCAGTCTTAATTTGACCAGCATTTAATCCTACAGCGATATCAGCAATTGTAGTATCTTCTGTTTCACCAGATCTATGAGAAACTACACAAGTATAACCAGCTCTATTAGCCATTTGCATAGCATCTAAAGTTTCAGTTAATGTTCCGATTTGGTTAACTTTAATTAAGATTGAGTTTGCGATACCTTTTTCAATACCTTCTTTTAATATTGCAGGGTTAGTAACGAATAAATCATCACCAACTAATTGAATTTTATCACCTAAACGTTCTGTAAGTAGTTTCCATCCATCCCAGTCTCTTTCTCCAAGACCATCTTCAATAGAAACGATTGGATATTTTTCAACCCAGTTAGCATACATATCAACCATTTCTTCTGTAGTTTTAATACCACCATCAGATTTCTTTAGTTCATATTGTTTAGTTTCTGTATTATAGAATTCACTTGCAGCAACGTCCATTGCAATAGCAATTTGTTCACCTGGAACATATCCAGCAGATTTAATTGCTTCAACGATTAGTTCTAATGGTTCTTCATTTCCATCTTTACAAGAAGGAGCAAATCCACCTTCATCACCTACGTTAGTATTATATCCCTTACCTTTTAATACTTTACGTAATTCATGGAATGTTTCAGCACCCATTCTTAAAGCTTCTTTAATTGATTTAGCACCAACTGGCATAATCATGTATTCTTGGAAGTCTACTGTAGAGTCAGCATGGCTACCACCGTTTAATACATTCATCATTGGAACTGGAAGAACTTTACCATTCATACCACCTAAATATTTATATAGAGGCATGTTGTAGTAATCAGCAGCTGCAATAGCACAAGCCATTGAAACACCTAGAATAGCATTAGCACCTAGTTTTGATTTATCTTTAGTACCATCTAGTTCAATCATTGTTTGGTCAATTAATGGTTGATCAGTAACATCTAAACCAAGAACTGCATCAGCAAGAATATCATTTACATTTTCTACAGCTTTTAATACACCTTTACCACCAAAACGAGACTTATCTCCATCACGTAATTCTAGAGCTTCTCTTTCACCAGTACTAGCGCCACTTGGAACTAATGCACGTCCAAATGCACCTGAATCAGTTGTAACTTCTACTTCGATTGTTGGATTCCCACGAGAATCAATAACTTCACGAGCATAAACATCAATAATAATTGGCATTTTTTAATCTCCTCCTAAAATAACCATCTATATACAACAGCTTTTGCTGATTGTAATTTATTTTGTAGCATCAATTATTGCAGTAAATGAATCAACTTTTAATGAAGCGCCTCCAATTAATGCACCATCGATATCTTCACAAGCCATGTATTCAGCAATGTTTTCAGGTTTAACTGAACCACCATATTGAACACGTACTTTACTTGCTGCATCATCACCAAACATATTTTTAATTTCATCACGAACAATGTGACAGCAATTTTGAGCAATTTCTTTTGTAGCAGATTTACCAGTTCCAATAGCCCAAATTGGTTCATAAGCAACAACCAATTCACCAACAGCAACTGGATCTAATCCTGCTAAACTTCCATTTAATTGAGAACGAATAACTGTTTCAGTTTCTCCATTATCATATTGAGCTTCACTTTCACCAATACAAACGATTGGAGTAATTGCAGCTTCAATTAATCTCTTTGCTTTTTTGTTTACTGTTTCATCAGTATCACCAAACATCATTCTTCTTTCAGAGTGACCAATTACACAATGTGATACTTTAACATCTTCAAGCATTGGTACACTGATTTCACCAGTGTATGCGCCACTATCTTCAAAATGACAGTTTTGAGCAGCAATCAATAAATTTTCTGATTCTTTTACTGCCTTATGAAGAGCTGTAAATGGAGCAGCAATACCGTATTCAGCATTTTCATCTCCAGTTAAAATTTCTTCAATAGCTTCAACAAAATCCTCAGCTTCGCTGCGAGTTTTATTCATTTTCCAATTTCCAAATATAATAGGTTTTCTCATTATGCTTTCTCCTGAATAATTGCAATACCAGGTAATTCTTTACCTTCCATGTATTCTAATGATGCTCCTCCACCAGTAGAAATGTGTGTGAATTTATCAGCAAACCCCATTGATATAGCAGCAGCCGCACTATCTCCACCACCAATAACAGTCATAGCATCTGGTAATTCTGCAAGTATTGTACATACTGCTTCAGTACCTTTAGCAAATCTAGGATCTTCAAACACTCCCATTGGACCATTCCAAACAACAGTCTTTGCACCTTCTAATTCTTTTTTGAATAATTCAATTGTTTTTTCACCGATGTCTAATCCCATAAAGCCATCAGGAATTTCAGAACTAGCAACTGTCTTAATTTCAGTTGGATTAGAGAAATCATTAGCAACAACTGTATCTACAGGTAATACCAGTTTATCTTTTCCTCTTTCCATAAATTCTTTTGCTAATTCAACTTTATCTGCTTCTAATAATGAAGTACCAACATTGTAACCTTTTGCATTTAAGAATGTATAAGCCATTCCTCCACCAATAATTACTTTATCAGCAATATTTAATAAATTTTCAATAACTGCAATCTTATCAGAAACCTTAGCTCCACCAAGAATAGCTACTAGTGGGCGTTTAGGATTATCTATAGCTGCACTAAGATTATCTATCTCTTTACCAACTAAGAAACCACAAGCACTAGGTAAATGGGTAGGAATACCTACAGTAGAAGCATGAGCTCTATGTACAGAACCAAATGCATCAGATACATACAAATCACCTAACTTAGCCCAATACTCACCTAATTCAGGATCGTTTTTACTTTCACCTTTTTCATAACGAGTATTTTGCATTAAGATGATTTCTCCATCATTCATAGAAGCTATAGCTTCTTCTAATGCTGCACCTTTTGTTTCAGGAACAAATGTAACTTTTGAATTAACTAGTTCAGCAAGTCTTGCTGCAACTGGAGCCATATCATTTTTCTTTTTATCAGCTTCAGTCTTTTCTGGATCTTTATGATCTACTTTACCTAAATGTGAAAGTAAAATAACTTTTGCACCATGTTCAGTCAAGTAGTTAATCGTAGGTAAAGCTGCTTGAATACGATTATCATTAGTAATCTTTCCTTCTTTAATTGGAACATTAAAATCAACACGAACTAAAACGCGTTTTCCAGTAACATCTAAATCTTTAACTGTTTGTTTAGCCATAAATTTTCCTCCTTCAAACATATAAATTATACCACTTATTAAGCTAGCTAGTAAAATGATTTAGCCTTTATTTAAAGCATTTTTCAATATTTTTACAAATGATAATCAAAATAGTAATATTTTTCACAAATTAAACCGTTTTACTAAAAAAGGCTAGTAATTTACTAGCCTTGAACTCTACAATGTCCAATACAATCTTTCATATAAATCTGCACTATGACCCCAACTTACATCAGTGTTAAATGCATTTTTAACTAAGTTTTTCCATGCTGGTTTATTTGTATAATAAATCTCAGAAGCCCATCTTAAGATATACATCATATCATCAGGGTTTTTAGAATAGAAACTAAATCCATTTCCATCACCAGTATATTGATTGTATGGAGTTACAGTATCCTTTAATCCACCTGTTTCTCTAACTAAAGGTAATGTACCATATCTCATAGAAATTAATTGAGATATACCACAAGGTTCATACATTGATGGCATTAAGAATAAATCACTAGCACCATATATTCTATGAGCTAACTCTTCATTATATCCAGCATAATAAACTGCTTTACCCTTATATGCTGATTCTAACCATTTAAATGAATTTTCAGCATCAGTTTCTCCAGATCCAAGTATTACGAATTGGATATCTAGCCCCATTATTTCATTTAATCTTTCGGTAATCATTGTCACACCTTTTTGTTTTGTAAGTCTTGTGACCATACCCATCAATAATACATCATCTCTAACTTCTAAGCCCATTTCTTCTTGAAGAGCTTTTTTATTAGCTTTCTTACCAGAAACATAATTCTTTAAATCGTAGTTTTTAGCTAATAGCTTATCAGTTTTTGGATTCCATACATCAGTATCAATACCATTTACAATACCCCATAAATCTTCTCTTCTAAATCTTAGAACTTCATCAAGTCTTTCACCAAATTCAGAAGTTAATATTTCTTGAGCATATGTAGGAGATACAGTAGTTACTTTATCCGCAAATACTATTCCTGACTTCATAAAGCTAATTCCACCATCAAATCTAACTGATCCATTATCATAGAAATAATAATCTATTCCCAAACATTGTCCTAATACTTCAGGTGGGAAGTTACCTTGGAATGCTAGGTTATGGATTGTATAGACATGTTTAATTCTTTGATATCTATCATCTCCACCATAGCAAACCTTACTCATTAAAGGAATCATTCCTGTATGCCAATCATGAGAATGAATTACTTCAGGAAACCAGTCTACTACATAAAGTAAATCTAATGCAGCTCTTTGAAAGAAAGAAAATCTCTCACCATCATCTGGAAATCCATATAACCCAGTTCTTTCAAAATAATCTCTATGTTCTACAAAGTAGTATGTTACTCCATCTTCAATTGCCCAGTAATATGTAGCAGGTTGATCAATCCAACCAGAATGAATTGGTACAGTACCAATTCTACTTAACTTATCATAGTGTTTATCAATTATTGATTTATACAAAGGTAAGACTATTCTTACATCATATCCTCTTTGTGCAAGTGTTTTAGGCAATGACCCTATAACATCTGCAAGTCCACCACTTTTTACAAAAGGTAAACCTTCTCCAGCAACAAATAATATAGACTTCATAAAATCACCTAAATACGATCACGGCGTTTAACATAAATTGGAGCCTGATCAGTACCCTCTAACTTTTTAACATGATTAATGATTGCTGATTTATCTACAACAACATGGTCAAGTTTTACATCTTCTGCTATATAAGCATTTGGTAAAATTACACAGTTCTTTAAAACAGCACCTTTTTTAATTGAAACATTTCTACCAATTACACAATTTTCAATAGTTCCATCTACACTACATCCATTAGCAATTAAACTATTTTTAACTGATGCATTATCACCATAAGTAACAGGAGCAGAGTCACTAGTCATTGTATGAATTGGCCAAGAATCCACTCTTAATTCAGATACACCTTCTCTTGAGCAATATCTCATATTTGTATTAAAGTAAGCTGATAAGCTATTAACACAAGAAACATGAGATCTTATTAGATGACCTACTACCTTATAGTCTTCTAGAACATCTGCAAGGATGTCTTTAAACCAATAAAGTGAACTTGTTTTACTAGCAAGTTTAACTAATTCAATAAATAAACTACGAGACATTACATAAGCTTCTAATGAAATGTTTCTCTTTTTATATTTACCTCTATTTTTTTCAACAGAAATAATTCTCTTATCTTTTTCTAAATTTAAACAATCACAACCAATAAATTCTTCTTTAGCACTATCAACAGTTTGATATAAAACAGTTACATCATTACCATTTTCAATATGTGATTCAAGGATATCTTTAAAGTTTGCACGATATAACATATAAGTAGGAGCTAAAACAACATACGGCTTATCATTTTCTTCAATATATTGCATGTTTAACATGAAGTTAGCAATATCATGATTATAAATATCTGAAACTCCACTAGTTTCGCCAAACATCATTCTTAATCTACCTTTTTTAGAATTGATATTGTAATGTAAACCAGTACCTAAATGTTCGATTAAACTTCTTGGTTTTTCTCTACAATAAACTTGAATATCATTTATTCCAGAGTTTGTATAATTACTTAACATAAAGTCAATAACACGATAACGTCCAAGTATGCTAATTGCACTAACTGGACGGTAAGATTGTAAACCTGTTACATCAACAGTTGAATCTTCAATATTTATTATTCCTAAAGCGTTTAACATGTTTTTCTCCCCCTATTCCATTCTATTCTTAGCAACTAGCTCTATTTTTTCACTGTTTGGTTCACCAACGATTACTCCTGGTCCAACAAGGACACCATCCGCAATAATACAGCGATTTACAACAGCCTTTTCACATATAACAGCACCAGGCATTATTACACTATCATTAACCTTAGCACCCTTTTCAATTATAGTACTTGAGAATACAACTGAATGATCTACTATACCATCCACTACACTTCCTTGGTTAACATAAGAATTAGTAATCTTAGCATCTTCACCAATGTATTGAGGTAAATCAGTTACGTCACCAGTATATATCTTCCATCCTGGATCACTTAAATCTAATCCACTCTTAGGATCTAATATGTCCATGTTTCCTTCCCATAAACTATCAATTGTTCCTACATCTTTCCAATAACCTTTAAATCTATAAGCCGCAAGTTTTTTTCCATCATTAATATATGTTGGAATTATATTCTTACCAAAATCATGTTCTGATTCATGGTCTTTTTCATCCGCAACTAAATATTTTCTTAAAGTTTTATAGTTGAATATATAAATACCCATACTAGCTAAATTACTTTTTGGTTTTGCTGGTTTTTCTTCAAACTCGATAATCATATCTTCTTCATCAGTATTCATAATTCCAAATCTACTTGCTTCTTTAATTGGAACTCCAAGAACAGCAATAGTAGCATCTGCATTTTTCTTAATGTGATAATTTAACATATCAGAATAATCCATCTTATAGATATGGTCACCTGATAAAACTAATACATAATCAGCTTCCATTTGATCTAAGAAATCAATGTTTTGTGTAATAGCATCTGCAGTACCACGATACTTTTCAAAACCTGCTTCATCTGTTTCTTTCGGAGGCAATACAAATACACCACTATCTTTAGCATCTAGCCCCCAGTGTTGATCTTTTGCTACATATGAATTTAAAAGAACTGATTCATATTGAGTCAATACTCCAACGATGTCTATGTCAGAGTTTGCACAGTTAGATAAAGGAAAATCTATTATTCTATATTTTCCGCCGAAGTAAACTGCTGGTTTAGCTACTTTTTTTGTAAGTTCAAAAAGACGTGATCCTCTTCCACCTGCAAGAATCATAGCAACCATATTATTCTGTCTCATATCAAATCCTCCCCATTCCATAAGAATGATCTAGTTATATACATTATATATTGTAAACCGGTTTTAAACAAACTAAAAAAAGGATAATTATAACCAAAATTACACCTTAATGAATAAAAACCATAAAGCTTTATTTATTTAGGGTTATAATCTCCTTTAAAATTCTTTAATAAAATTTTAAATAAATTTATATTTCCCTTAATTGGGGATATATGCGTTGGGGTTGGTCCTTCTTTTGGATAAACTCTTGTGACTGGAACTTCTATTGTTTTTAAATTTAATTGAGAAGCTCTAGTAGATAAGTAAGCTAACAATTCATATGTATCAAATATATCTCTAAAAATAAGTACATCATTATGTGTTAAATACTTTCTTGAAAATCCTCTATAGCCATTAGTTGTGTCTGTAAATCTTTCTTTTGCACCAAGAGATGTAATTGGCGCATGTATTAATCTAATTGCTAAATCTCGTAATTTAGGAGTGTTTACTGCTTTACCATTTTCAATAAATCTAGATCCTTGAATAAAATCATATCCCTCTTCTAGTTTATCAATAAACTTATATACATCTTCTATACTATCCTTGTTGTTTCCATCTACTGTAATAATACCTTTATAACCCCTAGCTAATGCATAATCAAACCCCATTCTTAATTGTGCACTTAACTTTCCACTACCTATTTTTATTAACTTTGTGTTTACTTTTAATTCTTGTAACAATTCATCATTAACACTGTTATCTTTTGAATTACCATCACATATAATAATATCTACTAAATCACTAACATTATTTTCAACAGCTTTAATAAGTTCATTTTTTATTTTCTCACCTTCATTTAAAACAGGTATCAATAAACAATAATCTTTACCTTTTGGTTTATATTCATATATTTCATATTCAGGTACACCTAACACACTTTTAAATTTCATACATTAACTCCTTTAAATACAATACAGAATTATATATATCCTCAATATTTTCTACTGTTTTCATTTCTATTGATATGTATTTATCATAGTTATATTCTTTTAGAATTTTTAATAGTTCTTTATGAATTTTTCTTTTTTTAATTACTTCTAAATATGGTTCACTTATATGTACATGAGATATATTAGATATATTATCTTTTAATATATCTAAGTTTTCATTATTTTGAATAATAGTTCCCATATCAAGATTAAGTTTTATATGACTACAATTTAATTCTTTTAAATATTCTAGAACTTCTGATGTTGTATTTAAAAAGTTTGTATTATAGATTGTTGGGTTTGCTTCTAAGGCAAGGTAGATTTTTTTAAAAGATAAATATTCATTAAGTTTTTTAAAGAACTTTATTGATCTTTTATATTCTTTATCATTATTAACATTTCTATTTTTAGGAGAACCAAATACAAGATTTTTACATTTTATTGAACAAGCAAAATCTATACATTTATACAAATAATTTAAAGTAGTTTCCATTTCTTTTTCACTATAAAATATATTCTCTTCTCTTTTAAATAATATTGATTGCATTGATGATATATTAAAACCTAATCCTTCTAATATACTTTTTATTTCATTTGTATTGTCATATGGTTCTTCTTTAAAGATTGATGGAGCTATTTCAATTGCGTCAATATTATTAGTTTTTAAAAATTCATACACTTTTAAACTATCATCTTTTTTCCAAGCGATATTTGATATACATAATTTCATATTTTTTCTCTCTTTATAAATTCTTTTATATCTTCTAATAAACTATACTTATCATAAATATATCCATTTTTACCATTAAACACTTCATAATATTTAGTTATTAAGTTTTGATTTATTATTTCTTTATCTAAATGTGATATAAAAGTTTCCCCAGTAACATACTTATAAACTTCTTGTGCTGATAAAGGTTCACTAACTAAGTTAATTTTTTTAATATTTTGTTTTAAACAAATATCTATATCTTTAAATAAATTATTTAGATTATAAAATTGAAATACTGATCTAGAGTCTGTAAAAGATAACGTTGAAAAGTTTTTATTTTTAAAGAATAATTCTAATTCTTTGTAATCATATTCACCACTTAGTTTATAAAACGAATTATCTTTTATATAATTCTTTTCAAACTTGCTTCCTTTAACCAAATCAAACTTTGATTCATTAAGAAAGTTTGGAATTTGATGAATAATATCAAATAAAAAATTTTTGCTTAGATTTTCTCCAAATAATGCTGGTAATCTAAGAATTAAATATTCGTATTTACTATTTTCTAACCATTTTTCAATATACAATCTATTTTTACCATAAGCACTTAGTTTATCTTCATTTATTACATAATCCTCATCATGTTTATTATAGTTATCATATACTGCGATTGTTGATATTAGAATTATTTTCTTAGGGTTTATTTCTTTTATATTGTTAATAGCGTCTAATATATGTTGCTTATCTAATTCAGGATTAGTGTTTGAAAGAAACATCTTTGATGTAATACCAGCATAATATAATACATCAGGATTACTTCCATATGCTTCTTTAATATTTTTAGAGTTAAAAACTCTATCAAACTTAAAACTTTTCATTAAATTAGATCCCACAAAACCAGTACTTCCTACTAGATATATCATACATCACCTCTATTGCTTAACTTATCTACAGACTTTATTAAGTAAGTTTGTTTTTTATAAGTAAGATTTAATATTATATCTGCATATTTTATTACTAATGCTATTAAAATAAATAAAGCACAAAAGGATGATGTCATAACTAATAATGTAGTAGTAAAACCTTCTATTGGTCTTCCAACTGAATAAATAACTATTGCATATATAATTCCAAGAAAGGTAGCACTCATCATAACTAACGCAAGTATCATCGCAAAATTATATGCATGGTTTGTATATAAGATAATACTAGTAATGGCATTATCAAATCTAAGCTTTCTTTGGTCCTTATTATGTGTAACATTAATAGTTTGTTTATAAAATATAACACTTGAAGATAAACCACTATTTTGATAAACAGCTTTTCTATACGGAATTGTGATCGTATTTGATTTAATTCTATTAATTGCTCTTCTAGAGATTATTGTGAATGTTTCTGTCACAAGTTTATTATTTTTACTTAGATTAAATAAATAATAAAATAATTTTGAAGATGGTTTTTCATTTTTATTACTGGCTGAAACTATATCAAAACCTTCTTGAGTTTTATAAAACACTTCCATTATTAAACTAGGCTCATAATCAAATATAACTGTATCAAACTCATAAACAAAATCACCAATTGCTAAATCAACACCAGCATTCATACTTTGTTCTAAGCCTTGATAAAACGACATATTAACAACTGTTATAACCCCACCAGTAGTTGTTTTAGCAACCTCATTAACCCTTTTAACAGTCCCATCAACTGAAGCATCATCTACTAATATAATTTCATAGTTTTCATAATTCTTATCAAAAACATCTATTAAATTACTTAAAAATGAAACTATTTGATTCTCATTGTTATGTAGGTAAACAACTGCTGATATAAACTTTTTTTCTTTATTATTCATTTCTTAGTACCTCATCCATATCATAAATAGTATTTATTTTTCCAGATAACACACTTACAAATGTTGGGTTATCACTAAACTTCTTTACTACTGTAGGTCTAGAATCATCAATCTCAGATGCTTTTAGAATTGGTTTCATACTAAACAAACTCCCCACATATTCAAATTCATACTCAGGCTTTAAATACTTTCTTGCAAGAGTAGACATATACAACCAAGCACTTTCAGGTTTAGCAGCACACTGATTACAATCACCTAGTAGTTTAGGTGAACAATATCCATTACTTTTGTTTTGACAATTAAATGTAGGTAATTTATCAAAACTAGTTGTATGAGGAGTAAATGTTACAGAAGTTAGTGAATGTAATCCAGTTTTTCCAAAAGGCATTATTGAAAAGAACGGTCCATCCATAACTGTAATTCCAATATCTTTTAAGTTATCACTTACCTTACAAAGTATAATCTCACATAGTTCATATTTGATTTTAAAAGGTTCAAATCCAGCCATATGTTGTATTTGGTTTACACTTGCATATGTCGCATTCAAAACAAATTTAGTTTTATATTTATCGTTTATAATATAATATTCCTCATCATTTTTAATACTAGTCACAGAAGTATTATAAAGAATAGTTATATTGTCATAGTTTTTAACTTCTTTAATTAATCTATTCTTAAGTATTTCAGCATCATATGTATATTCAACAGTATCATATGCACCATCACACAAATCATCATTAAAGTACTTATTTACATCTTCAACTTCACAATGAATACTTGCATCTTTACAAAATTTAATAAATTGATCTTTGTTAGTCCAACTAAACGCTGAGCTTGTCGCATAAACTTGTTTAAATTTACTATTTATACAATCAGAAAAGTCATTATTAAATCTTTCAAAATAACCTTTTGACTTTATCGCTGTTTCTAATGATCTAGGATAATGATAACCCATATGAACCCTTGCTTGATTAGCTAAAGTAGCTTTTATTAATGGTTCTTTTTCAGATTCAATAATGAGTACATTTTCATTGTTTTTAGCACAAAACAATCCAGCATACATACCATATAATCCACCACCTATTATTATTTTGTCATATATCATTGCGTACTCCTTTACTTAAAGTCAAACCAATTAACCCAAATCCCATTGGAATAAATGGAACATAGAATAATATTGGATCAAGTAATAAATGTGCAGCCGCATGTCCTCTTGCAAGAACATACCAAGAAAATGGAGCTAATACACTTATAATAGTGATAATTAAAAAATTTAATGATTTCTTATTATCTTTATTCTTATTTATAAAGATTAAAGCTGTCAATATAAACCCAGATATAATTATTAATAAAAATATAACCCAAAAGTTCACTTCATATATTTCATTATTAATAATTATATTTAAGGAAGACGCATTAAAGTATCTTTTAAACAAAGATAAATATGGTTCACTAAGTGCTCTTTCCCATGCTTCAACATCTATACCTAAAGGAATTAAAGAACCATTAGTCCTTTTTATTATTACTACTTTTATAAAATTTAAAGAATCATTTAAATCCCATCCTTCTAAAGTATATCTGTATATATGAAGTATAAAAGTAAATATAAATCCAAATATTCCAACAAGAGAAGGAATAAGTAATTTTTGGATAGATTTAGTTATACCTATAAAATTACTTAATTCTTTATGTATAAAAGGAATCATCATAGCCACAAGAACTGTACTTATAAATTCATATCCACTAGATGCTTTAAAGACAATAGATATAAATATTAATAAGTAAAATAAGAAACTGATTTTTTTGTTTGGGTTATTTATCAAACAATAAACTGATGATATTGCCATAGGTAAAAACCAACTCCATGAAACCCAATAAAGATTCGTTACTGATATTGGGATCCATTGATTGAAAAGAAATCCCATTATAAAAAAGATGGAAGTCACAAAATTAGTAATATTCATAATATAAACACCTAAAATACTTAAAACTATTGAAAGTAATATTACATTAATATTTCTCATAATATCTAATCTTGTATAACCATCAAATTTAATTAAAGCTCTATTAACAAGTCTAAACATTATCCCTTGTCCACCAAGTTGTGAATAATAAAGTTCAAAATTATTTGCGGATTCTATATTATCTTCCACAAAATACTTATATGTTATTTGTACATTATAAAACCAATTATCTCCATCTGTTTCATGAACTCTAGAAAGTCTTCCAGCACCGTAGCTTATCCCATACTTCATTGATTCAATTAAACTACCAAGCACATATGATTCAGAATCGTTACTCCACGTTTCTGGACTATTCGCAAATATCTGTTCAAAAGTCCTTTCATTATTGTAAACCTGAAAAGGATTTAGTTTAAAACAACTAAAAAGAATTAAAAAAAATAAGATGAATGCCCCTACATTTTTCTTGTTCATACGCCCTTTTTCTTATTTAATATATAAATCTTAACATACTAAGAATGCTTATAAAAATAATTGTAAACAATTAATATAATTCTTCTAAAATATATTTTCTAACTTCACTAATAAAATACAATGAACCGCAAATAAATAATGTACCATTTTTAGATAATTCTATTCCTTTTCTTATTGCTTCCTTATAATCTTTAATAATCTTTGCATTAGTGTTTAGCTCATCTAACTTTATAGCCCTATAGAAATCAAATTCAGTAACAATTAGTTCATCACTATTTTCTGACAATATATCAATCATTGAAGATACTGGTTTATCTTTTAAAGCACTAAAAACAACAATATGTGGTTTCTTACATTTTTTCATAGATTCTACTAAGGAGGTAACTCCTTCAACATTATGTGCACCATCAATAATTATATTATCTGATAATCTTTCAAATCTTCCTGGCCATAAACTTTGTTTGATAGCCTTTTTAGTTTTGTTAATATCTAAACTAATATCTAAAGCATCTATTGTTTCTAATGCTGTACATGCATTTTCTATTAAGAATTTTGCATCATTATCTATATAATATATTTCATTTTCATAAACAAACTCATGAGCATCAATAATCTTATACGGTCTAACTAAATGAAGTTTACTATTCACTCTATTTGCCTTATTAAAAATAACTTGCATTGCTAAATCATTTAAATATCCTACTACAACCTTTGAATTAGGCTTTATTATTTCACCTTTTTCATACGCTATTTTATCAAGAGTATCTCCTAGTCTATCAGTATGGTCATAACCAATAGTTGTTATTACACTTATCAATGTGTAATTAAATATATTAGTACTATCTAATCTACCACCTAAACCTGTTTCAATAACTCCATAGTCAACATTGTTTTCCTTAAAGTATAGACACATAATTAAAGTATCTATTTCAAACATATTTAAATTATATTCTTCTATTAAGTCATAATTTTCATTTATATACTTCAAAAAATCTTCATCATTAATATATACATTATTTATTCTAATTCTATCTTGATGCTTAATTAAATGAGGAGAAGTAAAAGTTCCTACATTAAAACCATTAAAAAGTAAAATATCTTTTATAAAGTTAACTGTACTGCCTTTTCCATTAGTGCCTGCCACATGTATAACTTTAAAACTATCTTGAGGATTTCCTAAAAATTCCATTACTTTTCTAAATCTTTCAATACCCTCATTCATATTTTTTCT
This sequence comes from uncultured Erysipelotrichaceae bacterium, assembly GCA_964418835.1. Taxonomy (GTDB): domain Bacteria; phylum Bacillota_I; class Bacilli_A; order Erysipelotrichales; family Erysipelotrichaceae; genus UBA9076. The sequence continues at coordinate 109,505 of CAYQNJ010000003.1, read as the reverse complement.
GTTAATTACATAGTCAATAGCACTATTAATATCCATAAACTTATTCATCTATTTCCCAATCTATTGGTTTAATACCATTCTTTATTAAAAAATCATTACATTTTGAAAAAGGTTTACTCCCAAAAAATCCATTATATGCAGATAGTGGAGAAGGATGTACATTTTCAATAATTAAATGTCTACTATCAATCATAGAAGCTTTACTTTTAGCATAGTTACCCCAAAGTATAAATACCAAGGGCTTTTCATGTTGGTTTAATTTCATAATTGTTTTATCAGTAAATATCTCCCATCCTTTATTTTTATGTGAAGAAGCCTTACTATCTTCTACAGTTAATATGGTATTTAATAAAAACACACCTTGTTTTGCCCATTTCATTAAGTAGCCATGCCTAGGAATTTTACATCCTAAATCACTATTTAACTCTTTATAAATATTTACTAAGCTTGGTGGTATCTTAATACCCTTATTCACAGAAAAACACATACCATGAGCTTGATTAGGTTGATGATATGGATCTTGTCCTAATATAACTACCTTTACATCATCATAATCACAATTATCAAAAGCACTAAACACCAATTTTTTTGGTGGGTATATTGTTTTAGTTTCATATTCTCTTTTTAAGAAAGCTGATAGTTCTTTAAAGTAAGGTTCTTTATATTCTCCTTCTACAAACTTTGTCCAACCGTTCATTGTTTTTTCTTCTCTTTCAATATATCTTTACCATTTATCCAATTAACTATATCATCTATAACTTCACTAGAAACATTTGACTTAATATTATATTCATCCACATTACCAGTTGTACTTTCCATAAACAAATGATTTAAGTTTTCATAAGACTTTAAAGTTACTAACTTATTTTTAGAATACTCATCCTTAAACATTTGAAAATCTTTATCAAAAAATACCTGAAAATCTTTTTCTCCTTGAAGTATTAAAAACTTTTTATTTATTTCTTTATATTTTTCAAATGAATTATTATTTAAAGATAACCAATAGTCACTATCTATTTGAAGTATAGTAGACTTTTCACTTTCTTCATTCAACTCACTTGTTTGTTTTATTGCTTCATCATAAACCTGCATATTTTCTTCAATTAACTCAGTGCTAGTTCCACTTGAAATCATCGCATTTTTAGCCTGATCATATATTATTTCCTCAAGTTTTCTTGGTGAACCTGCAAGTATTATTGCTCCTTTTAATTCTGGATGTTGGTGCAATAATGAAAATGAAATCATCCCACCTAATGAATGTCCTAAATAATATATTTTAAATGGATTAACATCATATTCTTCAAGCATGTGTATTGCGTAAGAAACATCATAGAAGTATTCATCTTCTATATTTAAGCTTGTCATAGATTCAGGAAATGCATATGTTCTTTTATCAAATCTAAGACTAGCAATACCCTGTCTTGCTAGGTTATGTGCTATATCTTCAAATGGTTTATTAGGTCCAATAGTTTCATTTAAATCACTAGGTCCTGATCCTTGTGCCATTACTACAACAGGAGGATTTTCTACACCTTTTGGCAAAGTTAAGATACCATTTAAAGAAGGTTTCTTTCCTACTAAAACAGATATTTCTTTAATTAGTTCATTATCTACTAATGAAGGTATTTCTTTTAAATCATTTATTATTAAGCTTTGTACTTTTAATTTATCATCTAAACACATATATACTTTTACTGTTTTACTATCATACTTTATATAATTATATACACATGATTTATTAACAATATAACTAACATCATTATTTTCATACGTTAAACCTTCCACGTAATCACTATATATTTTTAATAAAGTATTACCCGGAATTTTTTCTTTAAAACTATCTGAAAGTTTTTTTGATACATCTTTATTTTGATTAATTAAATCGTTTACTATTTCATTTGCACTACTTAAAAGAGCACTATCACTTATATAGATATTTTCTTCATTTTCTATAGGTTTACTACATCCTACAATTAAAATACAAACAATAATTAATATGATCTTTTTCATAATAAATTCCTTAATTTAAAACTTCAGAAATGTATTTATCAACATCTGACTCTAATATACTTAAAGGTCTATCACTGTTCTTTAAAATTACTTGATGAAAATCTACTACATTAAATTTATCTTTTAATTTATCTTCTGCTTTATCTCTTAAATTATCATAATATACTAAACCAACGCCATAAGGAACTATTAATCCTGGATCATCAATTGCGCCTTCATACATTTCCTTAATATATCTTGCTTCAATATACTCAGATAACCACTTTTCAGTTTTATCATAGTCATAACCTAGTCCATTTACTGCTAAATCTAATGCGGCAGATAAAACATAACCAAATTGAACATCTAATTTATAAGTTATATTTTCAGCTTCTGTTAAATCAAGATAATCAAAAGCAATTAATTCTGTGTACATTGCCCAACCTTCTGTATAAGAAATATTAGAAATGTTTGTTCTAATTGGATGTGGTTTTGTATTTAAATCATATGTAATTTGATATAAATGACCTGGGAATCCTTCATGAGATACAGTTGAATATAACTGAATTTTATCTTCTCCAGTATTAGGATTAACTCTAATGACATTTTCACTTATCATATCTACTGGTGGATTTAAGTAATAAGCCAGTATAGAACTATTTGCGGTAGTCTCATCTAAATATGAAATACTATAATTAACATCTGGTCCTTGTGGAAAATCTTTACTCATATTTTCTTTTACAAACTCTAAAATATCTTCAGTTTCAAAATCTTTTAATTGATTTATTTCATAAGAAACTGATTCAAAAGATTCTGAATCTTTCATATATGCTTGAGCATAATTTTTTAATGTTTTTTGTAAGTAACTATCTAACATATCAAATAACTGTTTAACAGATAGATCTAAACCTGTTTGATTTTTTATATACAAGCTGTAGTATTCTTTTCCATCTTTAAAATTAGCTAATCCACCTTCAACACTTCTTGAACCTTTTAATGAAATTAATTCCTTTCTTAAATTTAAATAAGTAGGAATAAATGAATTTAATATTAAATCCTTATTTCTAGCTTTTAAATCTATTTTTTGCGCTTCTGTAAGATCTTCATTTATATCTACACTATAATCAAAAGATGCGATTAATTCATTATCTTCTAACTTAGAAGTAAATCTATCAATACCACTTACCGTTTGATCAACTGCATTATCACTCAAGAAATGACCATTAATAGCTTGATACTTAGTAAGTTCAATTGCAGCATCCATATATTCAGGAACACCTTCAAGCAAGCTTAAATAATCTTCAAATTCATCCGCATGTCTAAAATCAAACTCCATAAATATTGTAAGTAAATTTTCTTGAATTCCATTAGATGGAGAAAAATAATTATCAAATAATGGATATTTATTTAGTTCTAAATAATTATTCAAATTATTTTCATAATCTAAATAATCATAATATTGTTTTTCACTAAGTGATTCTTTATCAAACGCTTTAAGTTCTTCTAAACTTAATTGAGCATCCTCTATAAAATCTTCATAAGATTCTAAATCAAAATCATTAGGATCTAATTTTGTTTCTGGTTTAACTATCCCCATAGCTTTAGAATCATTTAAAGTGTAATGATTATTTAAATAATCAGCCTCCATAGCTTCTTTAAATTCCTTATCTAAAAACTCATTAAATTCTACATTTTCTTTATCCGAATGTTTTATATCCACCTTAGTTTTATTACTACAACCAAAAATAGATATAATCATTAAAAAAGATACAATCAATACAAGTAATTTTTTCATAAAAACACCTCGTATAAATTGTATCATGATTTAAATTATAAACTGTTTATAAATCTTGTAAAATTAATAGAAAATTGTTCTACAATATTTTCCATCATATTTTCAAACCTTGAATATGCTTCTTCTTTAAATGCATCTATAGGCTTAATTTGTGCATACTGTCTTAAATAAACTCCTTTTTGAAATCTAGACATATTATCAATGTGATCTATCCATTGATGATCCATAATTGCCAATAATAGATTCTTTATTCTTTGATCTGCCATTTCATCACTTTTAAATTCTTTGTATTTATCAATTACTACATTTACATAATCTACTTTTTCATTAAACCCTAACTCTAAATAATCTTTTTCATTAAACATTGAACTAAAATATCTTTTAATCATAGGAATAATAGTAGCATCAATATTTTCTTGACTTAATATTTCATCTCTTGTCTTAAATACTATAAGTCTTTGTTCCATAAGGACATCATCAAACTCCAATACTTGTTTTCTACCATCATAATTTAATCCTTCAGCTCTTTTTTGAATTAAATCTATAATTTTTAACATTTTTTCATTGCTTGTATTAGAGTTAAAATTTTCAATTAACTCTTTAGTATTTTCACTTGAATATCTAATTACTAAATCATCTTCAAAACTTGAATAAAAGCATGTATAACCAGGATCCCCCTGTCTACCACTTCTACCTCTTAATTGATCATCAATTCTTTTTGATTCATGTCTTTCACTACCAATTACAACCAAACCGCCTAAACTAACAGCTTCATTATTTAGTTTAATGTCTGTACCTCTACCAGCCATGTTTGTGGCAATTGTCACTGCATTTACCTTTCCTGCTTGTGCAATAATTTGTGCTTCATAAGAATCTTCTATCGCATTTAATACTTGATGATTAATACCTTTTCTTTTTAGCATATCAGATAATGCAATAGACATATCTATTGAAACAGTACCTATTAAAATCGGTTGTTTATTCTTATGAATTTCTATAACATCATCAACTATTGCATTATATTTTTCACTTTTTGTGAAATAAACCTTATCTATATCATCTTTTCTTATTACAGGTTTATTAGTTGGAATACAATAAACTCTCATATTATAAATATTAATAAATTCATCTTCTTCACTTTTTGCAGTACCTGTCATACCAGATAGTTTACTATAAAGTCTAAAGAAGTTTTGATAAGTAATAGTAGCTAGAGTCATTGTTTCTTGTTTAATACCAACGCTTTCTTTTGCTTGAATAGCTTGGTGTAAACCATCACTAAACTCCCTACCTTCCATCTTTCTTCCAGTAAATTTATCAATTAATACAATTTCATCATCACTTACTATATACTCAACATCCCTAACCATTAGTACATTTGCTCTTAATGCATTTTGAATAAAATGTATTAAATCCGCATGTCCTTGTTCAAAGATATTATTTATTTTAAAATATTTTTCTGCTTTTCTAATACCACTTTCACTTAATGCCACAGAATTATCTTCAATAAAAGCTTCAATATCATTTTTATTTAAACTTTTTACAAACCTATCAGCTATTACATATTGTGCATCTAATGTTTCTCCTGGACCTGAAATAATTAAAGGAGTTCTTGCTTCGTCAATTAATATAGAGTCAACCTCATCAATAATTGCATAATTCAAACCTCTTAACACCTTATCTTCATTTCTAGTAGCCATATTATCTCTTAAATAATCAAAACCAACTTCAGAGTTTGTAGTATAAGAAATATCACAATTATAAACATCTTGTTTTTGTGATTGAGTTAAACCATGTCTATTAACACCAACTCTAAGTCCTAAAAAGTTATAGATTTGTCCCATCCATTCAGCATCTCTTTGTGCAAGATATTCATTAACTGTAATTACATGTGCACCCTTGCCACTTAAGGCATTTAAATAAATTGGCATAGTCGCAGTTAATGTTTTACCTTCTCCAGTCTTCATTTCAGCTATATCTCCAAAATGTAATAAAATCCCACCTAAAACTTGTACTGGGAATGGAAATTCATTAATCACTCTTTTTGCAGTTTCTCTACAAGTTGCATAAGCCTCAACCATAATATCTTCTAAAGATTCATTCTTTAATCTTTCTTTAAATATCACAGTTTTGTTTTTTAATTCATCATCACTTAGATTAGAGTATTCTTCCTCTAATTCTAGTACTTGTTTTTGAATTTTCTTTGCTTTTTCATAATGTCTACCTTCACTTGTAAACAAATTACTTAACTTCATATTTTATCCTCCAAATAAAAACAGATTTATCATCTGTTTATATTAATGCACAAACCACTAATGAATATGGTTCAATATGTATTTTTTTAGAAACAGTTGATTGAATTGTATAACCATTTTGGTCCATCAAAGTAACATAATCCTTTTCATAACTATAATCTCTAGCATACTCTGTTGGATTAATTATTACTTTAATACCGTTGATATTAACCTTTTTATCAACATGATTTATATTATACTCCAATACAACATTATCTAAAACTTTAAACGAAACTTTTTCTTCTATTTCTTTAGAAGTAGATAATCTAAACCCTTCTAATTCTTTTCTTAATAAGATACACGCCTTAGTATAATTTACAATGTCATAGTTTTGAGCCATTCTTTCCCAATCCATCTTATTGATATCATCACTCATATTATAAGTATTCCCCATCAATAATTTAGTTCTACAAAATTCTTGTCCGCTATGAATAAAAGGTACACCTTGAGCAAATATAGTACAAGCAATTAGAAGTTTATGTCTTTTCATCCTAATCTCTCTAGTTTCACTCTTGCAGCATTCTTTTATTTTATCCCAAGAAGTTAAGTTATCATGTGCTTCTACATAATTAATACTATGGTTAGGATCAGTAAACCTTTGAAAATGGTTACCATTAACACTATTACCAACTAAGCTAGACATCATTTCATAAACCATATTATAAGAACCAGTAAGATAACCTTTATCATATCTTTCATTATCTGAACTTTTACCCTTTAAAGAATCTCTAAAATAATCATTAAAGTGACCAATTCCAGGCATTTTATTATTGTTTTCTATCTTAGCTTTAAATTCATCAGGTAAATAAGTAGGCATATTCCAACCTTCTCCATAAACCATAATATTTGGATTTAGTCTTTTCCCTTCTAAAAACAATTCATTCATCGTATCAACATCTAGGATACCCATTAAATCAAATCTAAATCCATCAATCTTATAAAGATTAATCCACATCTTTACATTATCAACTATATGTTTTCTAACCATAAGTTTTCTAGAATCAATATCATTACCACAATAAGAACCATTTGATAAATAACCTGATTCATTATACCTAAAGAAATAATAAGGTACACATCGTGCTAAAGAAGTCATATCTATATCATAAACATGGTTATATACAACATCAATATTTACCCTTATACCTCTTTTATGAAATTCAACAATTAAATGTTTGAACTGTTTAATTCGATCGTAAGGGTCATTAGGTTTTTCACTATAAGAACCTTCTAACGTATAGTATTGTAAAGGATCATAACCCCAGTTATATGCTCTATCTTTATGTAATTCATCTACTGTCACAAAATCATTTACAGGCATTAACTGCACATGAGTTACTGCCAGTTTTTCAATGTAATCTATACCAGTAGACTTCCCTTGATATCTTGTGCCTGCTTCACTTAGTGATTTAAAATACCCATGCGTAGAAGAACCTGAAAGAATTGAACTTGTCATATCTCTAACACTACATTCATATATAATCGCATCTACATTATTTTTTAACTCCGGAAGAATATAATCATCAACTTCCCTAAAAGCCTCATCTAAATCAATTATTGCGGATACTTCACCATTTGCCTTACTACTTAACCCATAAGGATCACTAGCGACATTAGTTTTACCATTTACAGTCACATAATAAACATAAGTGGAATGTTTATAATCACCTTTTACACTAGTTCTATAAACACCCTTTTCACTTCTTTTCATTTCTTGAATCACATGATTTCCCTCAGTCTCAATATCAACTACTACCTTTGTAGCAGTTGGAGCCCATAATGCAAAATCAGTTTTATCTCTATAATATGTACTACCTAAATCATCTTTATCATAATAAAATAATTTATCAAACAATGGTTTTTTTACTATAAATCTACTTTGAATTACTGTTTGTACACCTAAACTACAAACTAATGCATATTCCTTACCAAACTCAAAATGAGTAGGAATAATTAGTTCATATTTAATGTTATCTTTTCTTTCTTCAATATGTTTAACTACACAATCCTTATAATACCCATCATCATTGGTAATATAAAAGTATTCACTTTTACCACTATAAAAATTTCTGGATATAAAACAATTTATCAAGCCAAAATCATCAAGATAGGCTTGCATATTTGTATTTGACTTCACTTACATTACCCCACTTTTGTTGGTTTTAAATTCCATATATCTTCTGCATATTGTTTTATTGTTCTATCACTAGAGAAATAGCCTGACTTGGCAATGTTAATTAAACAAGACTTTGCCCAACCATATCTATCATTATATCTTCTTTCTATTTCTTCTTGTCCTTGTACATAACTTTCAAAATCCGCAAATAAGAAGTATTCATCATTTCTTACTAACAATTCATCATAAATGACTTGGAAATCATTTCTATTATCTGACCAAGTATTATCCACTAATGAATCAACAGCTCTTTTTAACCTATAGTTATTATTGTAATAATCAAATGCATTATAGACATTACTTAGATTTCTTACTTCATCAACATTTAAACCAAATATTACATCATTATCTCTACCGACTAACTCATCTATTTCCACAACCGCACCATCAAGTGTTCCTAAAGTAATAGCACCATTCATCATAAACTTCATATTTCCAGTACCACTAGCTTCTTTACCAGCCAATGAAATTTGTTCAGAAACATCTGTAGCATTCATCAGTAATTCCGCAACTGAAACAGAATAATTAGGTATGAATACTACTTTAATCATATTTTTTACATAAGGGTCATTATTAATGATAGTAGCCATATTATTAATTAATTTAATAACTTTTTTCGCAAAAGTATAAGCTGGGGCAGCCTTAGCCGCAAAGATAAAAGTTCTTGGAGTTATCTTATATCCAGGATCATCTAATATTCTTTGATACAACATAATAATGTGCAATACATTTAATAATTGTCTCTTATATGCATGTAATCTTTTTGCTTGAGAATCAAATATAGAATTTGTATTGACTTCAATTCCAGTTACTTTTTTAATATAATCCGCAAGAATAACTTTTCTTTCATGTTTAATCTTTAAGAATTCTTCTTGAGATTTCCTATCATCCACAAACTTCATCAAATTAATTATTTGATCAAAATCTTTTCTATATTTTTTACCAATTTTTTTATCTAAGAAATCAGTAAGTTGAGGATTAGAATACAATAACCACCTTCTTTGAGTTATACCATTTGTCTTATTATTAAACTTTTCTGGCCATATATTAGAGAAATCTCTAAACAGTTCAGTCTTAATTAACTCTGAATGAATTCTAGCGACACCATTAATACTATGACTCCCAATAATAGCAAGGTTTGCCATATGAATTTGTCTATCTCTAATAATAGATACTCTATTTTCCATATCATAATTACCAGGATAGTTCTTTCTTAAATCAAATAAAAACCTTCTATTAATTTCATCTATTATCATATAGATTCTTGGTAATAGTTTTTGAACTATACTAGTTTGCCATCTTTCAAGTGCTTCAGATAATACTGTATGGTTAGTATAAGCCATAGTATTTACAGTAATATCCCAAGCATCATCCCAATCATATCCATGAACGTCCATTAGTATTCTCATTAACTCAGGAATCGCAAGAACTGGATGTGTATCATTTAATTGAATCGCAACCTTATCCGCAAAATTATCAAGAGTATTATATGTATCAAGATGTGTTTTAATAATAGAATTAATACCAGCGCAAACAAAGAAGTACTGTTGTTTTAATCTAAGTATTTTCCCTTTTTCTGTAGAATCATCAGGATAAACATTTAAATTAATCGCAGTCACATTAGCGATATACTTTTGAAAATCTATCTCATAAGGAATATTATCACTAGGTTCTGCAGACCAAAGTCTAAGAGTATTTGTTAGTTTTGTATTTTGACCAACAATAGGAACATCATAAGGAACCGCAGAAACATTTTCAGCATCATGAAGTTTAAAATGCATTCTTCCATTATAGTCAGTAGTACTAGTCACATAACCACCAAAACTAACTTCTACAGTATGTTTTGGCTTTCTTACTTCCCATACATTACCTAGTTTTAACCATTGATCTGGTAGCTCTATTTGATTGCCATCATTATCAATTAACTGTTTAAATAAACCATATTCATATCTAATACAGTTTCCATTACCCGGAAGATTACTAGAAGCTAAAGAATCTAAAAAACATGCAGCAAGCCTTCCTAAACCACCATTTCCTAGTCCTGGATCACTTTCTAAATCTTCTAATTCATTAATATCTATTCCAATATCATTTAATCCATCCTTAACTAAATCATAGATTCCTAGATTCATTAAGTTATTTGTCATTAATCTTCCCATTAAAAATTCCATAGAAAAATAATACATAATCTTATCGTGTTGTTTTGCGGCTACTTCTTTAGATTCCATCCAATTAACACTCGCAAAATCTCTAATCATATTTCCTAGAACCATATATTTTTCTGTTTTGTCAGAACTTTCTACACTTCTACCATATGTTTCTTGCATTCTCTTTTTGAAGTCAGAAACAAATTCTTTCTTATTCTTATACATTCTTATCTCCCTTTTTGGTTGTTGCCTTTTTAGTAGTTTTAGTTTTCTTACATGATAATAACATTGCCCCAAATGGTGCTATTCTTACATTTATTGCATTATCAAATCCATGGAATGCTTTCTTTTGTTTTTTAGATCTAAGTGGTTTGTAATTACAGAAATCACATCCATCATAAATACTCCACTCAGTATTAATTAATTCTTTGTAAGTTCCTTTTTGAGGTACACCTAATAAGAAATCTTCATAAGTATTTCCAGTAAGGTTCATTAAACAAATAATATATTCATTTTCATCTTCTCTATAGAAAGAATAAATACTTTGAGTAGAATTATCAGCATCTATCCATTTAAAACCGCTAAAATCATAATCATATTTATAAAGTGCTGGATGAGAAATATATATTTGTCCTAAATCTCTAAAAAATCTAGCAAACATGTTGTGTCTACCATATTCCAACAACATCCAATCAAGTTCTCTTGATTCATCGAACTCTCTAAACATCGCAAGTTCGTTTCCCATAAAGTTTAACTTCTTACCAGGATGAGCATACATGTAAGTATATAAATTCTTTACTTGCGCAAACTTTTGATCATAGTTACCCCACATTTGGTCTACAATTGTCTTCTTACCATGCACAACTTCATCATGTGATAATGGCATTAAGAATTTTTCAGAATAGAAATAAGCCATTGAGAATGTTATTTTATTATGGTCCCAAACTCTATAAATAGGATCAGTTTTATAATACTTTAATGTATCATTCATCCAACCTAAGTCCCATTTATAATCAAATCCTAAGCCCATATCAACAGTAGATTCAGTTACTCTAGGGAAATCACTACTATCTTCCGCAATAAGCATTAAACCTGGGTATTCTTCATTTAAGTAATAGTTCATTCTTCTAATAAACGCTAAAGAACCTTCGTTAGTTCCTCTATCTCTATTACCTTCCCAGTAAATCAAGTTAGAAACAGCATCTATTCTAATACCATCAAAATGATAAACATCACACCAAAAACTTGCACTACTAATCAAAAAACTTCTAACTTCTTCTTTCCATAAATCAAAGTTTAAAGTGCCCCACTGACTATTAGCATCATTTTGATATCTATATTCATATAATGGATCACCATCAAATAATCTTAAACCATGATTATCCTTCACAAAATGTACAGGAACCATATCCATGATTACACCAATACCTTGTTTATGACATTCATTTATAAATGAAGCTAGTTCTGTAGGGTTACCATATCTACTAGTACATGAGAAGTAACCATTTGCTTGATAACCCCATGAACCATCATAAGGATATTCAGTAAGAGGCATAAACTCTATATGAGTAAAACCATTTTCTTTTACATAAGGAATTAAAGTATCTTTTAACTCTTCAAAAGAATATGGTCTATTATCATGTCTTTTCCATCCACCCGCATATACTTCATAGATATTAAGTGGCTTATCAAAATTTTTAGTTCTTGATTTCATCCACTTTGAATCACTCCACTTAATACTGCTTATATCATAAACTAAACTAGCAGTTTGAGGTCTAAGTTCACTAAAGTAAGCATAAGGATCTGCCTTATCAAAAGTATTTCCATATCTATCTTCTATACGGAATTTATAAGAGTCATATTGTTTTAAACCAGGCACAAACAAACTGTAAATACCTGAAAAATCAGTTTTTTTCATTTGATGGAATGATTCATTCCAATTATTAAAATCACCTACAACACTAATTTTTTGAGCATTTGGTGCATACACAGTAAATTTAACGCCTTTTACATTTCCTTCTTTAACTAAATGTGCCCCAAATACTTTGTATGCATCTAAACAATGTCCTTGATGAAAACTTTCTATAATCTTGTTATTCATTATCCTTACCCTCATATCTTTCTATATTAAGATTCCTATCAATACTAACTATATCGTGATACAAAACTCTAACATTATCACTCAATGTCTTATCTATATGATAATGTCCTAAAAACCATAATTTATAATCTAATCTATTCTTTATAACTTCTAAGGTTTCATTTAATTTATTACCTTGTATTTTTGGATTTATTTCTTTTAATAAACTTTGAGGTGCACTATGAGTTAAAACCAAATCTACCTTGTAATTATGTTTTTCTAGATTAGTGAATGCTTCTTTATATTCATCATCACTTGGTAGTTCTTGAGGCCACCAAGATACACCTTTCCTTCTAAACATAAAATCAATAGAATTTGCTCCACCCATAGTAAATACTTTATATCCATTTATTTCAAAGATTTGACCTCTCATTAAATGAATTATATTATCACTAATCTTGTGGGCTTTACCTCCATTGAAGTTAATTACTTCATAGCTATTTAACTTATCAAAATTTTCATGATTACCATCCACAAATAAGGTAGTAAAATTCTTAGAATTATAAAAATCTTGTATTTCTTTATCGTCATCTCCCCATACAACACCCATATCACCAACAACTATAACATAGTCTTGTTTACTTAGATATTGTTGTATTGGAAAATTAATAATATCAAGTTTTTTATTATCAATATCCCTGTGTGTATCTCCAGTAATATAAATCATGAATTTCTCCTAGTATTATTATACCAAACATTACTTATCTTCTAACAACTGTTCTAACTTTTGAAACAATAATCCAATAAATTGTTCTTTATCTTTTTCACTACTAAATTCTGAGTAAGCTTTTGGATTATTTTTATTCTTTTTATCGTAAAAAAATATTTGATTTTTTTCTAAACCCTTTAAATCATGTAAGTTCATATCAATTTTACGTAATGCTACAGGCACAATCTTTTTATTTTCTTCAAGTAATGATTTAAGTTCTTTTTCAATTATATATTTTGAACTTAAAAAGGATGGACTTATTAGCAATAGACCACAATCACATTCTTTGATTGCTTGTTCTATTTGATTAGACCAATCTTTTCCAATCACTAAATCAGTATCCATCCAATATGAATATTCATGTTTTTTTGAAGGTTTAATATAATCAAAAAATCTATCTATAAAGTCTATAGAAATCTTTTTTGTATTATGTGAATAAGAAATAAAAATATTTATTTTTCTACGATTACTCATATGTAAATTATACAATTTAATACATATATTCACAATATCATTTAATTTTATACTTTTATTTCATTTGCTTTTATTAAAGATATCTTAGTTATAAATGGACCAGTTAATTCATATATTAAAGTAGCACATAAAATTACAGCTCTAATTGTCTCTCCATGTCCAGGAACAGCACTTTGTGCAACCAAAGATAATCCAATCGCTACTCCTGCTTGTGGTACTAAACATGTCCCTAAATATTTTTGGATTGTTTCTTGTGCATTGCATAGTTTCGCTCCTAAATATGCTCCAAACCATTTGCCAACAACTCTAGTGAATACATATACAACACCTGTAATCCCTATCATGGGAAGTATACTTACATTTAACTCTGCACCACTCATCACAAAAAACATCATATAAAGTGCAGGGGTCATATGCTCACTTAACTCTATAGTAGAATCAGATTCATTTGATAAATTACAAAATGTTGCACCTAGTACCATACATACCATTAAAGCACTAGCATCTAAATATTCAGATATGCCTAAAGTAAATAATATTACTGTAATAATTAGAGGGTTTCTATATGTTTCGTCTTTAAAGAAATTAATTAAATAAGAAAATAATATTCCTATAATTAACCCTACTATCAATGAACTAAACAGTTCAACTATAGGAGATAACAACATCATTAAAACATTAGAACTATTAGATTCCATACCATTAACTATTGCTAAAGTGAAACCAAATAATATCAATGCTGTCGCATCATCAATTGCAACAACACTCATAAGTGTTTCTGTTAGAGGACCTTTTGCTTTGTATTGTTTAATGACCATAAGTGTTGCTGCTGGTGCAGTTGCTGCTGCTACAGCCCCTATCATCAAAGAAAACTTTAAATCTTGACCTAATAAAATCATACTTCCACTTACTGCAATAACCGCAAACAATGATTCCAAACAGGCAATCACAATAGGAGTAACCCCTACCCTTTTAAAGTAATCTAACTTAAACTCATTACCAATAGAAAATGCTATAAATCCTAAAGCAATATTTGAAAATATTGCTAAATTTGAAACTGTTACTTCATTAATTACATTTAATAAGTAAGGACCTAATAATAATCCTCCAACTAAATATCCAGTGACCGCTGGTAAATGAAATAATGAAGCTAACTTACTAAATAATAATCCTGTAATAAAAACTAGAGAGATTTGAATAAAGATTGAATTTATAATTTCCATTACTGTTCATCAACCCTGAAAGATCCACCTTCAATACTATCGATAGGCATTGTAAATAAAATACCTGTATCTGGATTGTTTAGGTTTCCTAAGACTTTCCTAACTGCAGCTTTCGCTAGTAAAACTTGTTCTTCTGTTAATACAATTAAAATAGTTGTATTTCTTTCTCTTTCTGGATTTAAAATTTGTTTTAAAGATCCTATAAATCTCAATTCATCATTTTCACCCATAAGCTTGTGAGCCATACCTGTACTTTCAAATATGGTTGCACCATTGATGCCATTGTCTCCAAGAGCTTTTAACAGCTCACTAAGGCGAGTGGTATCATTCAATATAACAAACATACATTTCATATATACACCTCTTCCAATAGGAAATACTATACCTATATAAAATATTGTTCAAGAAAAAAATATTTATTAACTAAAAAAACTTTAGAAATTAATCTAAAGTTTTAAGCTGTTACTTCTTTCATTGCTGTTTTATAACCTTCAGCTTTATCTAATGCATCTTTTGAAGATTCACCCTTAACACAATAATATATCTTACACTTAGGCTCTGTACCACTTGGTCTAACTGCAATCCAAGTTCCATCCTCTAAGAAATACTTAAGTACATCTGCTTTTGTAAATCCTTCTAATGGTTTAAGTTCTCCATTTTCACTATATTCTAAACTACCATAGTCTTCCCATTTAACAACTTTAACACCATTTATTTCAGTTAATCTATCTTTTCTTAGATTAGCTAGGATACTTTGTATTTTCTTAGCACCTTCTTCACCGGCTAAAGTAATTGATGTTTGTGTTTCAACATAATATCCAAGTTCATCATATAAATCATTTAATACATCTACAAGTGTTTTTCCTAAATGTTTATAATATGAACAAGCTTCAGCTAACATTAAGCATGCTTGAGGAGCATCCTTATCTCTAACAAATGGTTTGATTAATGAACCATAACTTTCTTCATAACCAAATACATACTGTTTTTCATTAGTTATTTCATATTTTGCTACTTTTTCACCAATAAACTTAAATCCTGTAAGAGTTTTTTCTGTTTCAACTCCATACTTGTCTGCTATTTTTTCTCCTAAGTCACCAGTAACAACTGTATTAAACATAACTGGATTACTTGGCATCAATCCTTTTGCTTTCATTCTATTGAAGATATATTCAATTAAAATTGCTCCAGATTGATTTCCAGATAGTATTACATATTCACCATCATGTTTCACTCCAACACCCATTCTATCAGCGTCAGGATCACAAACTAAAATTAAATCAGCATCTTCTCTTTCTGCATATTCTTTTGCAAGTAAGTAAGCACCTGGTTCTTCTGGATTTGGTGTAGGTGTATTTGAGAAATCAGGATCAAAACTACATTGTTCTTCTACTGGAATACAATTATATCCAGCTCTTTCAAATACTGTAGTAACTGGAATGTAAGATGTACCATGTTCAGGAGAAAATACGATCTTTACATTTGATTTATCTTGTTCCTTTTCTAATTGAATTCCTAATACTTTTTCATAATATTTTTCATCAATTTCTTTACCAATAACATGAATCAATTCTTCTTGTTCTTTAGTTGGATTTGCTTGTATTGCAAGTTCGTCTTCTATACTATTAACAAGACCGATTACTTGAGATGCTAATGAAGGTATTAATTGACATCCCTTATCATCATAAAGTTTGTATCCATTATATTCTTTTGGATTGTGTGATGCAGTCATCATTATTCCACCAAAACAATTTAATTCTCTAACCGCAAATGATAATTCTGGTGTTGGTCTTAAGCTTTCAAACACATAGCTAGTAATATTATGAGTAGCCAATAGTCTTGCACAATCCATTGAGAATTCTTTAGACATACGTCTATTATCATAAGATATTGCAACACCTCTTTTACAAGCTTCTTCACCATTGTTTACAATATATTGTGCAAACCCAAGGTTTGCTTTTCTTATTGTATGAATGTTGATTCTATTTGTTCCAGCACCTAAAATTCCACGCATACCCGCTGTACCAAATTCAATATTTGTATAAAATGCATCACTAATTTGTTTGTCATCCATCTTTTCAAGCTCTGCTTTTAAAGTTGGATCAATGTTTGGATGGTTTAACCATCTGCTGTATTTCTCTTTTACATCCATTTTTTCACCCCTCTATTTTAATCAGGAAAAAAAACAGGAAGATGTAAGCACCTTCCTGAATCTTTGAACACTTTAAGCGATTACTTTTTGTGCACGTAGAACTTCTTCGATTGTTTTGATAGCTAGTTCTTCATCGTCACCTTCACAAGTAATAACTACTTCTGATTGTGTAGGGATACCTAAAGACATAACACCCATGATTGATTTCATGTTAACTGTACGACCTTTGTACGCTATCTTAACTTCACTCTTGAATTTACTAGCTGCGTTTACTGCAACTGTTGCAGGACGAGCATGTAAACCAACGGGATCGATTACTAATACTGAGATTTGTTTCATTAAAGATTTTCCTCCTGTTATTAATGACATTTTAACCTATTAATTTGTAAATGTAAACGTTTTACAGGTTATTTATAATGATATTTATTTTCAAAATCCTTCTATTTCAGATTCTTTTAAGAAAGTACCACTATGAAGTTCATTAAATGCATGTTGAAGTTCAGATTGTGTATTCATAACAATTGGTCCTCCCCAAGCAATTGGTTCATCAAGTCTATCACTAGAAATAAATAGCACTTCAACACTAGTGTCAAGTGCTTCTATCTCTACAAACTCACCTTGAGTTAGTTTTACTGCAGTCTTTTCTTTTACAACTTCACCAGCAATTCGTGCATCACCAACTAAAGTAAACAATAATATTGATTTGTTTGCTTCTGTATCAATCTTTAATTTACCATTAGGTTCTAATCTAATGTCATAATAATCTAATGGCAAGTATTTACCTTGATGACCACTATACTCTTTATAGTTACCACTAATTAATCTTAGTTCACCATTATCAATTTTAATTACTTGGATATCTTCTTTTTTAAGTGCTTTGTATTCTGGTTTTACCATTTTATATTTACTAGGTAAGTTTAACCACAATTGAACACCAAGCATTTTATTAGAAGCTGGTAATAACTCTTCATGCATAATTCCAGAACCAGCAGTCATCCATTGAACTTCACCATCACTAATAGCATCCTCATTACCAATACTATCCTTATGAACCATGTTTCCATTAACTATCCAACTAATAGTTTCAATTCCACGATGTGGATGCATAGGGAATCCTGCAATATAATCTTCAGGGTTTTCACTATCAAATGAGTCTAGCATTAAAATTGGATCATACACGTCAGCTGTTCTATTACCTAAAACTCTTACCAGTTTAACACCTGCTCCATCAACAGTATTAAAACCAGTAACTTTACTATTTATTTTTCTTTCCATATTTCCTCCTATTTGTGATAAGTCATATTATTAAGTAATGTAAAAACTCTATAGATTTGTTCCACAAGCAATAATCTAACTATTTGATGAGGAAATGTACAATCTGATAATTTCCATCTAACATTGGCTCTATTTATTAAATCTTTTGATAGACCTAATGATCCTCCTAGTACAAAAGTAATATTACTACTTTTATATGTAAGAACTTCATCAATACTTTTTGATAATTCTACCGAATCAAACTGTTTACCTCTTAAATCTAACACATAAACAAAATCATCGTTATCAATATGCTTTAACACTTTATTTCCTTCATTATTTTTAACTATTTCATCTAATGCTTCATTAGAATTCTTTTTAATGGGTTCATCATTTACTTCTATTATTTTCACATTAGAATAAGGACTAATTCTTTTGATATATTCATCAATTAGTCCTTTTAAATTCTTATCTTTAATTTTACCAACTGCAACTATCTTTATCATTGTAAAACCATTGTGATATTAAATAATTCATTATTTCTAAAGTATGAAATATTAACTTCATCACCAACATTTAATGCATAAATAATCTTACTAAAGTCTTTTTCATTCTTTAGCTGAGTTTCATTAATTTCTACAATTATATCTCCATTTCTTAATCCAGATAAATATCCTAATCCATCAACCATTAACTCATTAATATATATACCATCAGTCATATCTAAAGAAATACCGTAAAAACTCTTTTGATATATAGTCATATGAGAAATATCTTTAACCTTCATTCCTAAATAAGGTCTAATAATTTCTCCCTTTTCTATAAGCCTTTCAACAATTGGAACAACATCATCACTACCAATAGCAAAGCCTAAACCCTCAAAACTACTACTTAAAACCTTAATAGCATTAATACCAATCAGTTCACCATTCAAATTAACTAGAGGACCTCCACTATTACCAGGATTAATTGCGGCATCTGTCTGTAATACATTTACTTCCCAATCTATATTTCCATCATTGTTTTGGTCTAAACCAATGCTTCTATCAATACCTGAAATTATTCCAAAACTAACAGATCCATGTAGTTGTAAAGGTGAACCAATAGCTAAAACATACTCTCCCTTTTTCACATTACTAGAAACACCAACTTTAAATGTTTCTACATTAAATTCTGGTGTTGTTAGTAACACAGCAATATCACTTACATCATCCTTACCAACAAGAGATGCTATTAATACTTCCCCATTGATAAAAGTAACTTCTATAGTGTCACTATTATTTATTACATGTGCATTTGTAATTATATAAACACCATTATCATCACTTTTATATATAGACCCACTACCACTATTTATAGTTTCATTTTCACTTTTTGAAACAACAGAAACAACCTTAGGCTCACTCACTGAAACAAGTTCTGTAATATCAGTTAGAACACTATTTAAAACTGTCACATTAGATTCAGTGCTAAGATTACTTTCTTCATCTTTTACTTTAAACAATTCATACGTTATATACCCATTCCATGCAAGTAATAGGCAAAGTAGTAATATCATCCACTTTTTCATAATCAATACCTCCTGAAACTGTTTCAAACTGTCTTGCAGCAACTATCCTTAAATTCTCATTTAACTCATCTTTTTTATACTTAAGTAAGTGTTCTACAGTTACTTTTAAAGCTTGTTCATATGTATTTGCATCCTGTGAAATATGAGCTAAAATAATTTCCTTTGTTCTTGAAGTAATTATTTTTTCTAATGTACTAGCACAATCTTCATTATTCAAATGCCCATACTCTCCCTGAATTCTACTCTTAATATAGTGTGGTCTATTACATCTCATTAACATTCCTACATCATGATTGCTTTCAATAATGATGTAATCAGCATCATATAACTTCTCACAATACTCATCTTTTATATACCCAGTATCGGTAATATAAACTAATTTTTCAGTTTCATTTTCAAATATAAATCCTAATGTCACATCTGCATCATGCGATAAAGGTATAGTACTAATTCTGAGAGTTTTATCAATTGTAAAAAATGATAGAGGATGTAATATCTTTGCATCACTTCTTGTATCTAAAGGAATTGGTGAATATACCAATGAATTATTAAATAGCTTTAACTGACTAATATGATCGCTATGTCTATGAGATATAAGCAATAAATCAACATCATCAATATTTACATTAATATCGTTAAAACTAGAAATTAAATGTTTTCTAGTACTTCCACAATCAACTACTATTGTTCTTTCACCTTCTTGTAGAACAAAACAATTACCTTTTGATCCACTTGCGACTAAATGAAATTTCATATTAACACCCTAAGAACCCATCACATGGATCTCTTCTTTCATCATAATACATTATAAAGAAGTGAACGTGAGGTCCTGTAGCTCTACCTGTTTTACCAATTTGTCCTATAACATCTCCCTTGTCAACTCTATCACCAACTGATAAAGGAGAAGGGACATTCATATGTCCATAATATGTTTTATAACCATTTCCATGGTCAATTATTATATAGTTACCATTAATACCTGTATATCCAACTTCAAATACAGTACCTCTATCAGCCGCATATAACGGTCCATATCTATCATAAGCATTTTGAATATCAATAGCCCTATGGTTGTAATAGCAACCCCATTTACATGTAATTCTAGGATTATCTACAGGCCATCTAAAAGTACCTGTTCCTACTCCAGGTATTACCAAAGTCCCCACTTTAATTATTTCTTGAATTGGTTGTTGGGTAACTACACTTGATATCTCTGTCCCACTAACTAAAACACCATTAATCCATTTTTCTTCATATAAAACATTTTTACTACCAGCTTCTTCTTTTTGTATTGTTTCAGTGACACCCTCTTTTACAGTAGGGTCTTCCACAAGTAATGCAGGTCCTGGATACACAGCTTCTTGTTTAACACTTTCCTTATTAACCACAACATCTATTGGTGAAGTAAAATAAGACACATTTAAAACAGTGCCAGCTTCCAATACTTGTTCTGTATTTTTTATAATATCATTATTTATATTCATAATTTGTTCAGCACTTAAACCAAAGTTTTTTGAACCAACACCTTCTACAGTGTCATATTGTTTAACAGTATAATACATTCTTTCAGTATTATCACCATACTTTAACCATTCAAGAACTTCATTTACTGTAGTCTTGATGTTACCTGGAGTTGTATATGCTTTTTTATTAGAAATAGTTTCTAGTATCTCCATACCTGTAGCTCTAGATCCATATCCACTTATAATTGGAGTGTTTTGTCTATTTTGTAATAATCTTAAAGATGATTCATCAATAAAAAACTTTAAGTATTCATTTAATGCTTCATCAAAAATACCTAAATCATTTACATATATTACCGCATATATCCCTTCATTATTAGAAAACTCTATTGCAGTAGTTTCTAAAGTAAATAAATTATTTTCTTGAATATACTTAAAAACAGTATCATCAATATTTTCATATGTATAATAACTTAACTCTTTAGCTTTATAAACATCTTGTCCAATATCTAATCTAGTATTTGGATATTTTTCTTTATATTTTTCATAATATTCTTTCTCTAGTAAACTATCAAAATATGAATCATCACTTACAATACCTAATAACTTACCTGACACAAATACCTTAGAAACAGTACTTGGTTCTTCATTAACTTTTAAGATTTTTTGAGGTAATATTTGTGAATTTTCATTTACTTGAGCATCTATAGTCTTACTGTTTCCATTAACATTAAAATTATAAGAAAACATTCCAATAGCTATAGATAATATTAAAGATATTAATACAGGTAAATATTTTTTCATCTTTTATCCTTCATTGTATGGTTCACTAGAAGATGTATATATCGCACTTGTTGTTGCATCAAAGGAGAATGTAATTACCTTTGTGGCACCATTTCTATGTTTTGCAATATCTAATTCAAGTATTTGAGATTTAGCTTCCTCTTCAGTAGGCTTCTCAACACCATCTTCTTGGTTTTTATAATATGAATCTCTATATAACAACATAACTAAGTCAGCATCTTGTTCTAAGGCTCCTGATTCTCTTAAGTCTGACATCATAGGTCTTTTATTACTTCTAGACTCAACACTTCTACTTAATTGAGATAAAGCAATTACTGGAACTTTTAATTCTCTTGCAAGTGCTTTTAAATTTCTAGAAATTTCAGAAACTTCTTGTTGTCTATTTTCTTTAGATGAACCAGATCCACTAATCAACTGGATATAGTCTATTACTATTGCGGACAAACCATGTTCAGTTTGTAATTTTCTACATTTTGAAAATATTTCAGACACCTTAATACCTGGAGAATCATCTACAAATATCTTAGTGTTTTTTAATTCTTGAGCTGCCTCATTTAGCATGCTCCACTCTCTATTAGCTAATTGACCGGTCGCAAGCTTTCCACCCTCAACTCCAGATTTTGCGGCTAGTATTCTTTGCATTAAATGTTCTGCAGGCATTTCTAAAGAGAATATAGCTACTGCTTGATCATTTTGATATTGAGCTATTTTTGATGCAAAATTTAATGCTACAGCTGTTTTTCCCATTGAAGGTCTTGCTGCTAAAATTATTAAATCCCCTCTTTGAAACCCATGAGTAACATTATCTAAATGACTAAAACCAGTTTTTAAACCAGTTACACCTGTCTTATTATCCGCACGTTTTTTTATTTCTTCTATTACATTATTAACTAAAATTGTAGAACTTTTAAATTCTGTGGCCATTCTATTTCTTGAAACATTAAGAACTAATTTTTCCGCATTATCTAAATAATCATTTATATCAGTTTGTCCTTCAAAACCACTGTCAATTATTTGATTACAAGCATCTATCATATTTCTCATAAATGCTTTATTTTGAATAAGTTCTACATATGTTTTAGTGTTATAACTTGATACAGAAGTATCACTTAGATTCATTAAATAATCTAAACCACCCACAAAAGTTAATAAATTTAAATCATTTAATCTTGTACTTACAGTAGTAATATCTATTGGTTTTCCTTCATTGTATAAGTCTGTAATAGTATTAAAAATCTTTGAATGAGAGTCAAGGAAAAAATACTCAGATAACATACCTGATTCTATTGCAATTCTTGCGGCATTAGGATAAACCATAATTGTCCCAAGAAGACTTTGTTCAGCTTCTACTGCACTTGGTAAACTTCTAACCATAACTTCCTCTTATTCTACTTCAGTTAAATGACACTTTATATTTCCAATTACACCTTTGTATAATTCCACTTTTACTACAGTAGTTCCTAATACATTTATAGGTTGAGTATCAATAAATTTTCTTTTATCTATTTTTATTCCTTTTTTTCCTAGTTCTTCTACAACTTGTTTTGTAGAGATAGAACCAAATACTTTTCCTTCTTTTCCAGCTTTGACTTTAAATTCAATAACCATGTTTTCAAGTTTTTCTTTTAACTGTAGAGCTTCCTTTTTTAGTTCTTCTTGATTGTGTTCTTCTTCAGCTTTTTGAGTATTTAAAATAGCCGCAGATGTATTAGTTTTTTGAACTGCATAACCTCTTGCAATTAAAAAGTTTCTTGCATATCCATCTGCAACATCAACCACTTCACCTTTTTTTCCAACTTTTTTAACATCACTTAACAGTATTACTTGCATTGTTTTCTTCCTCCTTAACTCTTATATATTCTTCTACCACAGATAAAAGTTCTTCTTTTACCTTATCTACAGTAGTACTTTTCTTTTGAACCCCAGCAGCTGTCATATGACCTCCACCATTCATCTTTTCCATAATTACTTGAACATTTACTTTACCATTACTTCTAGCACTAACCGCAACTTCATCACTACTAGTTTTAGAAATGATAAAAGCAGCCTCAACTCCCTTAACACCAAGTAAGCTATCACCTACTTGTGAAATAATACTTCTAGAAATATTTCTGTCAGTAACTCCAGCCACTATTATACCATTACCTATATTTTCAACTTTAGACATTAAATATGACTTGGCTTCAAACTCATTATAGGTATCCTTAATATAATCATCCACGACTAAAGGATCTCCTCCTAAGCCTCTTAAATAACTAGCCGCATCGTATGTCCTTGTTCCTGTTCTAACTTTAAAATGATTTGTATCAATTGTCATACCAGCTAACATAATACTTGCTTCAACATCACTAATATCAATTCTATTACTTAAGTAAGGTATAAACTCTGTGACTAGCTCACAAGTGCTTGAAGCACCTGCTTCAATATATATTAAAGTAGGTTTAATCTTTAAATCTGCACTTCTTCTATGATGGTCAACTATCACAACACTTTTTGCTTTTTCTAAAACACTAGCGCCATTAGATTGAGAAAGAGTATGATGGTCTACCATTAAGACTAATGTGTCATCTCTTAATTGATTATTAGCCTCATTTTCACTAATAAAATTAAATCTAGCATCCATCAAATCTTTATTATTTTCTAATGTAGCTTTTAATTTTTCTTCTATACCACCTGTTTTTGCGATAATACTTACTGGTTTATTATACGCAGAAACAATTCTACTCATACCAATTGCAGCACCCATACAATCAAAATCCGCATCCTTATGCATACATATAATTGTATTTGAACTCTTTTGAATTAACCCTCTTAAAGCATGTGCAATAATTCTAACTCTAACTCTACTTCTTTTTTCAGCAGCCTCACTAGAGCCACCAAAGTACTTAACATCTTCTCCTACTTTTCTAACCGCAACTTGGTCCCCACCTCTATTTTGAGCTAAATCAAGTAATTGAATAACCATTTCATCTAACTCTTCATATTTGTTTGAACCTCTAGCAAAAGCCATTGATAAAGTAATGGAAACTTCTAATTGACTTGCGGCTTTTCTAACTTTATTCATGATACTAAAATGATCATTCATAAGGTCTGAGAATATTTTTTCATTTAATACTAGCAAGTATCTATAGTTATTTATTCTTCTTAACAACATACCCTTATCTCTGGCATATTCAACTATTGGTGTTCTTATACTACTATTTATATTTGCGACAACTGATTCATCTTCATACTGAGTAGATTCATCATAGTTATCTAAGTTAAGCATTCCTATTACTACTTTTTCATCTTCATAAGAGTCTTTATATTTTTCTCTATCTGTAATATCTCTAAAGAAAAGCATTGGAGCATCTTCTCTTCTTCTTATTTCATACTTTCTTTCATCTAATGATACAGACACAACTTCTTCTCTACCACTTATTAAAGAATCAACTTCTGGTAACCATACTAAAATCTTTTTACCAACTCTATTGATACCTCTATCATTAAATAAATCACTCATCCATGTGACTATATAGTTATCATCATATGCTACAATCCCAACCTCACCAAAAAGGAAGGCATCTGTAGCTCCATCTCCTAATAACTCATTCATCTTATCATTATGTTTTTCTTGTTCATTCTTTAATATAAAGAATGAATAATATAATAAAATAATTTCAATAATTAATATTAATCCCGCAGTAAAAATA
This sequence comes from uncultured Erysipelotrichaceae bacterium, assembly GCA_964418835.1. GTDB lineage: Bacteria > Bacillota_I > Bacilli_A > Erysipelotrichales > Erysipelotrichaceae > UBA9076. Next base: position 83,626 of record CAYQNJ010000003.1, on the reverse strand, counting down.
CCCCTATCAAAAAGCACTTTTAATAAAACAATGATTGCAATTTGTATAGCTATTACAAGAAAGATTCTAAATTTTAGTTGATCTATTTTGTGAATCATTAATTATCCTTTCTACAGCGGTTTCTCTTATATTAGTAGTAATGTATAAGAAACCTAACAACATTAATCCTATATTCATAAATAATATAGAAAATAATATAAAGAATACACCTATGATATTTAGGGCAGGGACATATGCTTTTATTAATACTATAGCTGCAATACATCCATATCCAATTAGATAAATATAGCCAAGCATACCTGTAAACATAAATATATATCTATAAAGTTCCTCATCAATATTAAACCTAAATGAAACAAATAATAATGCTGAAGCAATTAGTGCAACATATCCTAATATTTTATTTGGTTTATATAAGAATATTGGTGTTGGTCTAGATATATTAAACTTTAATCTTGATAACAACAATCTAGATGAAACATGAGTTAGATATCCTTCAAATACACCCGTTAATAATACTGATAATAACATTATTATATCAATATAAGTTTTTAAATCAGGTATTTGAACATCTAAGTTTGCTTGAAGTAAAGTAGTCCTAATTGTATCTTCAAGCATTTGTGCTTCACCTACTATATCATAACCGAAAAAAGCCGCAAATAAAACAAGTGTAATAAAATTCATTGCGATAGCAAGTAGTATTACCTTAAATAATAAAGTAGATGATTTTTCATTTTTTCTTAAGCCACTACCATAAATAATGCCTATAACACACTCTATTAAGACAGTAAATAAGGTAGGTAATGTACCAAATAATAATGTTAGTACTAAACTACCAAATGTTGCCATAAAAGCTGTTTTTACATCATATTTGTATGATAAATAAACCATAGGTAACGGTAATAAAAAAATCAAATAAGATAACATACCCACTGTTTGTCTATTTATTATTACAAATACACCCACAATAGCTGCCATTAAAGAACTTTCCATAAGTTTTCTAGTATTGTTCATTTCTTCACCTCAAACATAAAACCCCCTTTATAAGGGGGTCATAATTAATCAGCAATATATGGTAATAATGCCATTTGACGAGAACGTTTAATTGCAGTTGCTAACATTCTTTGGTACTTAGCATTAGTGCCAGTAACACGTCTTGGAATAATTTTTCCGTTAGCAGAAATAAATTTCTTCAAAAGTTCTACATCTTTATAATCAATGGTCTTAATATTATTTTTTGTAAAATAACATACTTTTTTACGACCCATTCTTTGTTTTTTAAATGCCATGGTAAACTCCTTTCACTAAAATGGTAAATCTTCACTAGTTAAATCTACGTTTAAATCTGAACTATAGTCATTAAAGCCATTATCAGCTTCATAACCACTGTTGTCGTTAGAAGTAAATTGCATTGTATCTTCATTCATACGACTTGTAGAAGCATTACGAGATTCTAATAATTGGACACTGTCACAAAGAACCTCTGTAACATAAACTCTTTTTCCATCACTACCATCATAGTTACGAGTTTGAATTTTTCCTTCAACACCAACTAAAGCACCTTTTTTACAATAAGCACCTAGAAAATCAGCTGTAGATCTCCAAGCAACACAATTGATAAAATCAGCTTGTCTTTCTTGAGAATCTCTTGACTGTCTTCTATTTACTGCAACAGTGAAAGATGCTACTGATAGTCCAGTTTGAGTTTTTCTTACTTCAATGTCTTTGGTAACCCTACCAACTAAAATAACTCTATTAATCATCTTAACACCTCTTATTCTTCATCTAATTTGATATTCATGTATCTTACGACGTTTTGATTAATTCTCATCAAACGATCAAACTCAGCAACAGCTTCGTTTCCTGCTTCGTAAGTAGTTACTACATAGTAACCTCTAGTCATGTGATTAATTTCATACGCAAATTCACGCATACCCCATTCATCAGCTTTTACAATTGTTCCACCGTTATCAGTGATAATTGCATGGATGCTGTCAATTAGAGCGACACGTTTTTCATCTTCAACAGATGCATTTACGATGTACATAACTTCATACTTTGTCATTTGTACACCTCCTTATGGTCTAATGGGCATTCTCTGCCAAGGAGCAAGCAATACTAAAATTACCTGTCCGTGCTTTCCATTATAACAAAACCACCTTTTTAAGTAAACAAATATATTTATTATTTTTTTCTTAATTTTATTATTGCAAATATAGAAACTATAAATAATACTACAGAAAACATATATAGTTTAGAATCGCTACTAGTGTTTGGTACTGAATATTCTGGACTATCTTTTACAACGTTAATAAATGGTATTAAAGGTTTTTTTGTATAAGTATTCTTAAACACCAATTCATTATTTCCTTGTTTTATATCTATGCTTAATTCTTTGTTTTCAGGTTGATAATCCTGTTTATCATTTTCAATTACTTTTACAGTTGTTGTTAAAGGTATATCTTTTATAACTTTACTTTCATCTTTTGAAAGTGTAATAGTTGAACCATTATCAATACCATCATAACTACCACCATCACTAAAGTTAATCACAAACTCAAATTTATCACTACTTGGTCCATTTCCAATTACTGTTTTCTTAATTAATAAGTTCCCATATGTTTCAACAGTATTTTCAACAGTATTTGTATTAACCATAGGTACACCATCAACAATAGATGTACTACATTCATTTAATCCAAATTGAGCTGTATTGCTAATTACTCCTTTATTAATATCTACCTTAACTACCAATTCTAAATCAATAGTTTCTCCTTGTTTTATTTCTTCAATATTAAAGTCTACATAATCACCATTAAGTGTTCCACCACTAATATAAGATGTTCCTTGGGGTAGTTTATCTTTAACAGTTATATCTTTTAAAGCATAACCATTTGTATTAGTTGCTTTTAAAATATATTTAATTGTATCTCCATTTTGAACTATATCAGTTTTATCTGATGATTTTAAGACTTGAATTTTTGTGGAAAGAATACTCAAAACTGGGCTTGAAACTTCTAAAATCGTTTCATTTGGATCATAAGATAATATGCCTATATTAGGATCTTTAATGATTTTATTGTAAGTCAAATTTGCTTCAGCGTTAGTTTTTATTTCCGTAACCTTATCATAATTACCAAAAACTAATTCTTCTTTTGCCTTTGTGTAAAAATTAATTCTTTTGCCCTCTGAATCTATTTGTTCCATGTTTAAAGTGAAAGTTTGTTTATCCAACAAATTATCAGGTATTGATTCAAATGTTGTATAAACTTCATCACCAATCACAAATGGATGAGTATCGTCTATATAAAAATCAAACTGATCTGATATCACTTCAACTAATGTTCCTTTTGGTTGCATTATTATATCTTTAGTAATTTTATCAATGTAATTTATAAAATCCGTTGAATCTACAGCATCATAAGCATGTTCAGGTGAGGTTGCAAGTGGTGTTAATTTATCTAGAGCATTCGATTGTATACCTATTGAATAAATGATTGCATTTGTTTCATTTTTTATTTGATTTGCCTTATTTAAACCATTATTACCATCTGTAGGTAAACCATCTGTAATGAATATTACATAAGATGTTTTATTTGTATCAACTCTTGCATTTAGGTTTGTTAATGCTTGGTTTAATCCATCTCCCCATCTAGTGTTGTCATGACCATCATGATTTGCAAGAACTGTTTCAATTATAGATAAATCATTAGTAAAATTAACATCACTTACAACACTACCAGCAAATGTTGTTACAGCGACAGTATTGTTTGGGTCAGCTTCAAGTGTTAATTTTGTTAAATTTAATGCCGATTCCATTTGAACCATCATCCTATCAAAACTACCATCAGTATTTCCAACAGGAGATTCAAAAGTTTTTTTAGCATTCATAGGTAAGTGTATATACTCACCGTTTTCATATTTATAAAGATTATCCCAAGGATTCCAATTATAAATTTCTAAATTTCCATGAGACCCACTTAAACCATGAGCATTATATAAATTACCCCACCAAGAGCTATTAGTAGAAAGCGTTATCCAACTAGAGTATTTTCCATAATCTCTAATTTTTATGAAAATATCTTCAGTCGCATTAAAAGTTCCTTGAGGGATTCTATAGTAATGCTCAGGATTCATATCGGGAACTGTGGAGACAGATCTATTATTTGTCCACATATTCATGCTTCCTGAAACATCTAAAACAAAGTTAACATCTACTGGATTCTCTATTGGTTTTCCTACAACATCTAAAACAACATAAAAATCCCATTTTCAGCATCTTCTTGATTATTTATATATGTATTTTTACTTACATTTACTTCTCCATCATTTATCTCTTCAAGTAATTTATTTTTTGAAGTTTCGAAGTCTTCAGGGTAAGGTCCATTTGTATTACCTAGACTATCATTCATATGAAAAGAATTAACCAAAATACTAGAATCATCTTGATTGATTTGGCATGCTTGATTATCTCCTTCAAATGCTTGCGCATTTACATTAGATACATTACTTGCCACTATAAACATCAATAATATTATACAAACAAATCTCTTAAGCATTCCCACTCCCCCATTGTTAGCATTATAACATTAACTTTATCGATAATTAATCCCATTAGAGTATTAATTACTAATTTACTAGAAAAGTCAATGTAAATTGACTTTAATAATGAACCCTTATTTTCTTTGTATATTTTTGAGGAATCTTTCCATTCTTTCTAATGCAATTTTTATCTCTTCTATACTATATGCATATGAAATTCTTATATAACCTTCTCCACACTCTCCAAAAGCATTACCTGGAACTACAGCTACCTTTTCTTGCATTATTAACTCTTCACAAAATTCCTCAGAAGTCATTCCTGTACTTTTTATACTTGGAAACACATAAAATGCTCCTTCTGGCATATGACATGTAAGACCAATTTTATTTAAACCATTAACAATAAAGTTTCTTCTTTGTTCAAATGATTCCTTATGAATTTCACAGTCTTTATCCCCATGATTAATCGCTTCAATTGCTGCATACTGGCTAATTGTACTAGGACACATGATTACATACTGATGAATTATTGTAATTGCACTAATAATATCTTCATGAGCAAGTACATAACCTAGTCTCCAACCTGTCATAGAATATGCTTTAGAAAATCCATTCAATAATATTACTTGGTCTTTAATTTCATCAAAACTAGCAATAGAAGTAAACTTATGACCATATGATAATTCACAATATATCTCATCTGACAAAACCACTAGATCATGTTTTTTAATAATCGGCACTATTTTTTCATAGTCTTCTTTTGACATAACTCCACCAGTAGGATTACTTGGAAAGTTAATAAACAACATTTTTGTCTTATCTGTAATAGCATTTTCTAAATCTTCCGGTAAGAGTTTAAACCTATTTTCTTCCTTTAAATTAATATAAACAGGAACCCCACCAGCTAGTTTAATTGTAGGTGAATATGAAACATAAGATGGATTTAATACTATTACTTCATCACCAGGGTTTAATATAGCTCTCATCACAATATCAATAGCTTCAGAAGCACCAACTGTAATTAATGCATTTTTCTTTGCTTCATATCCATGTATGTTAAATCTTCTTGCATAATAATCACAAACACCTTGTCTTAACTCTAGCAGTCCAGCATTAGATGTATAGTAAGTTCTTCCTTTTTCTATTGCATATATTGCTTCTTCTCTAATATGCCAAGGTGTAGGAAAGTCTGGTTCTCCAACACCTAAAGAAACAACTCCTTCCATAGTATTAGCAAGATTAAAAAACTTTCTTATACCAGAAGGTGGAATTGTTTGAATAATATCATTTAAATATTTTTTACTCATAGTTTAATCAACATTCTTTCATCTTTTTCTTTTTCATCTAAAACTACACCCTCTATCTTATATTTCTTCAATACAAATAAAGTAACTGTAGCACTAACCCCTTCAATTGGTGCAAGTTTTTGTCCAACAAAATCCGCAACTTCTCTCATGGTTTTCCCATCAATTAAAACCATAAACTCACTTCTTCCACTAATTAAATATAAACTCTTAACTTCTGGATATCTTGCAATTCTAGATGCTACTTCATCATAACCTTTATCTCTTTCTGGTTTTGCACTTACCTCAATAATGGCTGAGCATTCTTCAGTATTTGTTTTATCCCAGTTAATAATTGTGTGATAGCCACAAATAACTTTATCTTTTTCTAGTTTTAATTTTGTTTTTAGAACATCTTCTTCACTCTCATTTAAAATATCCGCTAAATCTTCAGTAGAGATTCTTGGATCATTTTTTAAAATGTTTAAAAGTTTAATTTCATCCATATTTTATACCTCTTTTAACAATATTAACATTAATCTTAAATTATAAAAAGAGTAGCTTTTTAAGCTACTCAATATCAACTAATTTTCCATCTTTCAAGAAAACCCTTGAATCTGACAGTTTACTTACTTCATCACTATGAGTTACTACAATTATAGTTTTCCCATATTTCTCAGTAAGCATTTGAAATATCTTTACTATTTCATTTGCTGTTTCTGTATCTAAATTTCCAGTAGGTTCATCCGCAAAGATTAAATCAACATTACTTGCCATACTTCTAGCTATTGCAACTCTTTGTTGCTCACCACCAGATAGTTTGTTTACTAACCTATCTGCCTTACTTTCCACAATTCCTACCATATTTAATAAAGCATATCCTAACTCTTTATGATTTTTTGGTAATTCATTATCCGTTTCAGTCATTGCGACTAAAACATTTTCAATACCACTTAGATAACTAATTAAATTATATGACTGAAATACAATACCCATACTGTTTCTTCTATATTGATATAAACCAATATCATCTAAGTTTTTGCCTTTGTAAAATATCTTTCCAGAATCTTGTTTATCTAATCCCGCAATAATACTTAGTAAAGTTGTCTTACCAGAACCAGAAGGACCAAGAATTGTATAAAACTTCCCTTCTTCAAATTCATAACTTAAATCTTTTAATATATCTCTTCTAAAACCACCATCAATATAACCATAACTAATGTTTTCTAATTTAAGAATCGTACTCATATATTACCTCCTAATTAGTACTAAGCAGAATTTGCTTAGGGTTTAATCTCATAATCATAACTGATGGAATTAGAATCGCAATAAATACCACTCCTAATCCAAAAACATATATTTGTGCAATCAACATTGGATTTACACTAACTTTATATTCTTCAAATAACTCATCTTGGCTAACATTGCTAAAATAATTCGTTGGGTCTACCCAACCTCCATTATAGTTATTATCAACAACTGTATCTTGTTGGGATTGTTGAAACTCTAGAACCTTGTCTCCAACTTGACCAGCAATTAATGAACCACTAGCAACAGCCAAGGTAAAACCTAATAAAGCAACTATAACAAGTTCCATAAATAATTGCATTACAACCTTAAACTTACTAACACCTAATGATAATAGAACACCTATTTCAAACTCTCTTGTCTTTAATGTAAGAGCAGTTACCAACGAAATAATTACTATTGCATTAATACCTACTATCCAAACAATGACATTTGCGAAGAAACTTAATGTATCTAACGGTTTAGCAATTGTTTTAAAAGATTCATTATTCGCATTTAATCTTGTGTACTCTGCAAGCAATGGTTGGTTTCTTTCAACAAAAGAATCAACATTTAATGGGTCATTCAATAATATTACAACTGAATGTGGGGTTAAAAAATCCTCCAATTTAGGAACATAACCATCAGTATAATATTCAGGATTTTTTTCCTTTTCATAGTTATAAAATTTTAAGTTAACATCTAACATATCATTTCCCATTGTAGTTAAAGGAATGTAAATATAGTTTTTAGGACTATTATATGCAGGTAAGTATTTAAAACTTTCTGAATTAGGATCTATATCATTAGTAGTTGAATATATTCCGACTATTTCATAACTTTTATTTACACTTTCTTGAGTAATACCCGAATCAGAATAATAGCCACCATTTGAAAGGTCATTATTTGATAGAACAATTTCATCACCTAGCCTAAAATTATTAACTTGTGCTAATTCTTGAGATATAACAGCAACACTAGCACTACTGTCTATTTCTTCTTGTGTATAAAATCTTCCTTCAACAATTGTATTGGTACCTTCTTCAAATTCAATCATATTTGGAATCGTATTAGTAAATACATAAATATTAGGGTTTTTAAATGTAACAGTATTTCCATTTTCATCTATATATGAATTATTTTGATTGAACTCTTCATTTCCTAAAGGTACATTTACAAAGTTTTGGCTATACATTACATAACTAGTCATATAGTTAAATGTCCTTACATCCTCATCTTGTGCAATCTTCAAAGCTATTTCTTTATCAAGTTTTGGATAGTTATTGTTAGCTTTTTCGATCTCATCTTGATCTGTAAGTGTGTTTATATAGTTCCAATATGCTTCATAATCAACTTCATAACTTACTACAGCTCTCATCTTTTGTCTTGTAAGTGTTTTAGCATTTTCAGCTGCTTGACTTATACCTAAACCTAGTATTACTAAGTTACCAATCAAGAAAAAGGTAATTGCTAGTAAGACTGATTTAGTAAGTCTTCTTGTAACATTTTTATAAGCTCTATTTAAGAAATTCATAAATGTTCTCCTTTGTTATATTAATAAATAAACAATAAATTATTAATTCTTACTGTACTTAAGTTGTATCTCAATAGGTGAAGCAGTATATTGTCCTGTAAATTTTGAGTAGTCTTGCCCTTCTTGTAGTGTGTAGCCATCAATAGCTAGGTAACTTTCAATACTATAATTCGTGCCAACTTCTCCGGTAATTGTAACGTCAAGTTTAGGAATTCCACCTTCCAATATTGGTGGTTTATTTGTATTAACATCTAAATACTTAATAACAACAGTTCCTTGTTGTGGTTTTGGTTCTGGTGTAGCTGTTGGTTCTGGTGTAGCTGTTGGTTCTGGTGTTGGTTTTGGTTTATTTGGATCTTTTCCTAAAGAAACCTTCATACCAATCTTCGCATTTAATGGAAGTGGTCTTTCACAACCTCTTGAATATTGACTGTTTCCTGTTAATTCATAACCATTAACATCTGCACAAATATACTCAAGTATTCCACCTTTTGCGATTGTATCGCTATACTCACCTTGAATCCAAGGTCCCGCATAGATATTTGCTCCTCTATAGTTCCACTCATCAACCTTTGCAATTAACTCCATATAATTCTTACCATACCAAGCATCACTTGATGTTTGAAGTACTGGTAGATATAAAGAAACTGTCAATTCTAATACTTCACCTTGATCTACTGCACTATTTGCTGGAATAGATTGTGCTATTACATTCCCATAAGGTGCTTTATCATACACTTCTTTTTTTACAACAGTAACTTTACTATCAGGGGAAGCACTCCATGCTTCTAGCATTGTTGGTGTATAACCTACTAAGTTAGGTATTTTAACAGCTTTACCTTTTGAAACCACTACTTTAATAGTTTCACCTTGTTTTATAGCTGTTCCTGATTTAGCACTTTGGGATATTATATTACCTACTAAGACAGTATCACTATATGATTCTGTTTTTTCTAAATTGACTTTTTTACCATTAGCCCATGTTTTCATTTCTTCAAATGATTTATTAGAAAATTCTTCTACTGTAACTTGACCTGCTGGTGCTTCACCTTTTGATACAGTTATATTTAAGTTGGTACCTCTAGTAAAATTATTTTCACTAATATTCTTTAAATCAAAATTAATTACCATATCTTTAGGTACAGTTGTACTAAATTCAGTAACTACCTTTGTTTTTAATAATTTATTTTCTTTGATCCAAGCTTGGATTTCATCCAAATTCATATTCTTAATATCAGGAAATGTTACTAAATCATCTGGATTTGGTCCATCAGAAGTTACTATTGATATTTTTGTATCTTTTTTTATTTTTGAACCTGGACTAATACTTTGACTAATTACAACATCTTTATCTAGTTCAAAATTATATTCTTTTGATACAACTACACCAGTTCTATCTATTTCATATTGTGTTGCCCATGTAGAAAACTCACTTATATTCTTACCCACAAAAACAGGCATTTCAATTTTTGGCGCAAAGAAAAGAAAATATGATAAAACAGCTAATAGAACAGTTGCTAAACCAATAACACCTGCTACTTTAGGATTGAAGGTAAACTTGTTTTTCTCTATTCTAGTAAATGTTTCCTTCTCAAAACTATCAGGTGAATCTACATTTGATTTTTTAATTTCCTCTAGCTTAGGTTTAACATCATTATTTATATTATTAGGTTCATTTGAACCAGATTTTTTGGCTTCTATTTCCTTGGCTAAAGCTTCCATGAAGTTCTTTTTATTATCACTCATAAAGTCTTCCTTCCATCTATAAAACTATAACATAAACTCATTACTTAATACATTGTAACCAACCTTAAGAAATCTTAAGATTATGGTTAAATTGTATTTTAACATAATATTAAAAAAGCAGAACTAATCTTCTGCTTTAAGTTCAAATACAATATCTCTAAGTTCTGCAGCTCTTTCAAAATCCATAATTCTTGCAGCATCTCTCATTTCTTTTTCCAAACTCTCTATTAACTTAGCTCTTTCAAGCTTACTAGGTTTAATCTTACTCTTCATATACTTGGCTGCCATTTCTTTTGTTTCTTTACCAGAAATAGAATCATGAATATCTTTTACAATTGTTTTTGGAGTAATGTTATGAGCCTTATTAAAATCTTCTTGAATCTTTCTTCTTCTATTAGTTTCATCTAAAGCTTTTCTCATTGAATCAGTTACTGTATCTCCATACATAATAACCTTTCCTTGTGCATTTCTTGCAGCTCTACCAATCGTTTGTATAAGAGATCTTTGAGACCTTAAGAACCCTTCTTTATCAGCATCTAATATACATACTAATGAAACTTCAGGAATATCTAATCCTTCCCTTAATAAGTTAATTCCTACTATTACATCAATCTTCCCCAACCTTAAATCTCTAATAACCTCTGTTCTTTCAAGTGTTTTTGTTTCATGATGTAAATACATAATTTTATAGTTTCTTTGTTTTAAATACTCAGTTAAATCTTCAGCCATCCTAACAGTTAATGCTGTAATTAACACTCTTTCATTTCTTGCAATTCTCTCATCAATTTCACTACTAATATCATCAATTTGACCTCTAGTAGGTCTAACTTCTACTATTGGATCAAGTAAACCTGTTGGCCTAATAATTTGCTCTACGACTTCATGATTAACTTGATCTAGTTCATAATCCCCAGGAGTAGCACTACAATAAATAACTTGATTAGTCTGTTCTTCAAACTCATTAAATCTCATCGGTCTATTCTCTAATGCACTAGGTAATCTAAAACCATAATTAACTAGTGTTTCTTTTCTAGCTCTATCACCATTGTACATGCCCCTAATTTGAGGTAATGAAACATGTGATTCATCCACAACCAACAAAAAATCATCCGGGAAATAGTCAAACAAATTAAATGGTCTTTCTCCTGGTTTTCTACCATCAATATACATTGAATAGTTTTCTATTCCAGAACAAAACCCAAATTCTCTTAAAGCTTCTATATCATAAGAACATCTTTGTTCAAGTCTTTCTTTTTCTAATAATTTTCCTTCTTTTTCAAAAAAAGATAATCTATCTTTAAGTTCAGCTTCTATTCCTACACAAGCTTCTAACATCTTTTCTCTTTCTCTGGCATATCCTGTAGCTGGATAAATAATATACACAGTATAAGCATTTAATACTTTTTTAGTAACTACATCAACTTCTGTAATTCTCTCTATTTGATCACCAAACATCTCAATTCTAATGATCCATTGATCAGTATGTCCAGGAACAATTTCAATAACATCTCCTCTTACCCTAAAAGTACCCCTGCCTTGTTCGATATCATTTCTTTTATATTGTCTATCAACAAGTTTCATTAAAAGTTCTTTTCTATCTATTTCTTCACCTAATCTTAAAGCAAAAAACATATCTCTATACTGTTCAGGATCACTAGAAGCATAAATACATGCAACAGAAGCAACAATAATTGTATCTCTTCTTTCAAGTACAGAGTTTACCGCTGCCATTCTTAACATGTCTAACTCTTCATTGATACTAGCTGTTTTTTCTATATATGTGTCAGTTCTAGGCATATAGGCTTCTGGTTGATAAAAATCAAAGTTCGACACAAAATACTCAACTCTATTATTAGGAAATAACTCCTTAAACTCACCATACAATTGTCCTGCAAGAGTTTTATTATGAGAAAAAACCAAGGTAGGTTTATTAACTCTTTCTATTACATTACCAATGGTAAAAGTTTTACCAGTACCTGTAGCCCCTAGTAAAACCTGTTGTTTTAATCCTGCATTTAAACCATCAACCAACTCTTCTATAGCTTTTGGTTGATCTCCTGTTGGTTTAAACTTTGAAACTAATTTAAACTTATCCATTTAATATCTCCAATGCTTTTTGATATTGATTATCTCTTAACTTATTCATAGACAATTCTAATGAAACAGCTGAATATATCGCCTCAAATGTATTAGAATCTAAAACACCAGTAACTTCTATAGAATGATCGCTTTGAAATGACTTTATAGCTTCTTTTGTGACTTCATTAAAATATCCATCTATTCTATCTATCGTATATCCTAAAAACTCTAAAGATAGTTGTGCACTTGCAGTGTTAACATTAACACTATCAACCTCTAGTATACTTCCTTCTTCCATTGAACCATATGGAGTAGTTATAACTGTTGGAAGTTCTACTAATACATCAGGTTCAATGCCTTCTTTATTAACCCAAACACCGCTAGGACTTAACCATTTTGAAGTAGTATATTTTATAGCTGAACCATCTTTAAATGATTGAGTAATTTGAACAGTACCTTTTCCATAAGATTTAGTACCTACTACAGTAACATCATCTCTTTGTTCTTTTAAAGCCATAGTCATAACTTCTGAAGCACTTGCTGTATTTTCATTAATCAAAATAACTATTTCATCTATATTTGTATATTCACCTTTTGTAGTTCTTGATAAATCTATACTTCCATTAGAATATTCTTGTTGCATAATCAGTGTATTTGAAGGTAGCAAATAATTTAAGATATGCTCTAAAGCATCTAAATACCCTCCACCATTATCTCTAACATCAATAATTAATTTCTTTAATCCTTGTTCACTCATACTTCTTAAATATTCATTAACTTCATCAGAAGTGGAATTTCCAAATTGATAGATTTCTAAATAACCTATATCTTCACTTACCATCTCACCAAATGTAGTCGCATTTATTTGAGCTCTAATAATATCTAATGTTACAGGTTCTCCTTGTCTAATAAACTCAATAGTAACCTTTGTATTTTCTTTACCTTGAACTAAATTAACAATCTCATCACTTGTTTTACCTGCAATCTCAACACCATCAACTTTATATATAATATCTCCAGCCATTACCCCTGCTTGTTCTGCAGGAGAATTCTTAAATACTTTTTTTACTATTGAATAATCTTTTGCATTAAAGAATTGTACTCCAATTCCTACAAAATCCATATTAATGTTATGTGTGAATTCTTCTATTTCATCCGCAGACATATATGTTGTATGTGGATCAACTTCTTCATTAGAAGTCATACCATAAAAAGCTTTATCCATAACATGTTCAACTATCTCTGGATCATCTTTTGCAAAGAACCATTTATTACTCATTATATTTAAAATATAAGAAAACTTTTCATTTACATTATCATTTGAAGCATTATCAGATATAGAATATCCACTTGTCCCAAAACCTACTAAATATCCTAACGTAAACATAACTAAAAGACTTAATAATGTCACAATTAATTTAAGTTTACTATTTCTTTTTTTTCTTTTTTCTTCTATTTCATCAGGCCAAAGATGTCTTTCAAGTTTGACCCTTACTATTTCATCATTATTTTCCATATTTTCACCTGCTTTTTATTGTAACATCTATAATCCTTAAAGTGTTAAAAAAAGCGAGCACAACTCGCTTATCCACCAAATACTGATTCTGGTTTAACCCTACAAGGAACCCCTGCACCATTTTCACATAATTTGCTTAAGGCGCTATAACCCCAACCGGCACCAAATGCTAAATCACCATTCCAGTTTTGTGCATAATTAGCAATAGAACCACTTCCTAAATAGAATACTTCTATATGTAAATGTGAACCTGAAGAGTTACCACTAGAACCAACAGATGCTATTCTATCACCTGCACTAACAATAGTTCCTGTCGCAATAGGAGTACCTGCAAGCAAGTGTAAATACTTAACCGCATATAAACTTCCATTAATATTTGTTAACAAGTATATTTGATTACCTCCACCAGAAGAACCTCCTAAATTTCCTCCACATGAGTTTCCTAAATAACCTACTCCACAACCATCAACACTTTTTAATATAACTCCATTGCCAACTGCCATTACACTAGTGCCACTACCAGTCGCAAAATCCATGCCTAAGTGAACTCCACCACCAAAGCTTTCTGGATAATACCATGTACCAGCACTGACTCTAGCACCACCTACTGGTCTTGCAAAACCAGAAGATGCGGCTATCTCAACTAATTTAGATGCTATTTCAGTCATAGTATTCTTGATAGCTTCTAAGTTACCAGCAATTTTATTTCCTTCAGCCTCTAACTCAGCTTCTTTCTTTAAATATTCTTGTCTTACTGTTTCTGCTTCTTGCCTATAAACTAATAATGTATTTTGTTTATTCACAACTTCTTGTTTTTTAGAATCTAACTCTGCCTTTGCTACTTCTAATGCATCTTTTGCAAGATTTAATTGAACAATCAAATCAGCCATTTGATCTAATGTTGCTTGATCATAACTCAAAATGTCATTAATACCATTAGATCTTCTGATTAAATCATTAAAATCTTTTGCTCCAACCATAATATCTAGATATTGATTTAATCTCATAGTCTTTTGAGCAGTAACCATTCTATCTTTTAATTTAGCTTTCAATGCATCTATTTCTGCTTGTTGAGCAGCTATTTCATCTTCTTTAGTTTTTATTTCTTCTTGTTTAATAACTATTTCATCATTTAATGCATTTATTTCTTTTCTTAATGCCGCTATTTGGATATCATAACCTCTAACCTTTTCAGCATATACTTTTATATCTTTCGCAATCTCTTCTCTTTTTGCTTCTATATCTTTTAACTGCTTATTTAAATCAGCTGATTGACTCGCCATATAATTCATAAAAGCCTTACAAGTCGCAACTTCATCAGGAGTTTTTTGACTATCAGGTTTACTACACATCTCTAAATACTTATCTCTATCACCCTCAAAATCTTCAGCATTCACAAAAATCACTGAAGAAAAACTTAAACATATAGTAAGTATAAGTGTTAATATCTTTTTCATTATCTCTTCCACCTTAAGTATTTATTTACTGAGAAGAATGAACCTATTAAACCAACAACCATTCCAATTCCAAGTAAAACTCCTGCTATTTGTAACACAAATGGGTGAGGAGGAATCATCACAAACATCTTACTAATAATAACTCCACCTAAAGCATTGTAGATATAAATATAACCAAATACTGAAGCCATAATTGGTATTATTGAACCTAATGCACCAATAATTACTCCTTCAATAAGGAAAGGTGATCTAATAAATCCATTTTTAGCTCCTACATTTCTCATAATCGCAATTTCATCTGAACGAGCGAAAATTGTAAGTTTAATTGTGTTTTGTATTAAAAATATCGCAAGTAAACTAAGCGCTGCCGCAAGAATACCCCCACCAGTTCTAATACTATTTAATGCATTAACCATTACAACAGCACTTTCACCACCATAGTTAATACTATCAATACCTTCTATTACTGATATTTGATCCGCAACAGATTTTAAGTTGTTACCATCTTCAACACTTACATAAAATGCATTATGCATTGGATTATCTTCTTTAAAAGGTTCAAACAATTCTTTTTGTGATTCATCTTCAAATCCATCTAAATAATGTTGGAACTCTTCATCTTTACTACTAAACTTAACTTCACTAACTCCTTCAATATTAGATATGTCTAAACCAATCTTATCTATTTGTGCTTGTTCCTCATAGTTATAATCAATCATTACAGCTATTTGTACAGTATGTTCTATATCTTTTGTAAATTGTTGTACGTTTAATGAAAACATTAAAAATACACTAATTATCATAAGTGTTATAGTAACCGCAGAAGAACTTGAAATTGACATTGCTGCATGTCTACCAACACCAAAAAACCCTTCTTTTATAGGTCTAAAAAATCTACTAATCATGTTGAACATAACCTCCTTGTTGTAAGTCGGCTACTATATGTCCATTTTCTAAGACTATAGTACGTTTTTTATGTTTATTAACTAATGGTAAATCGTGAGTAACCATTAGTATTGTTGTTTTTTCTTCTCTGTTTATCTTTTCAAGTAGCGTCATAATTTCATCAGACATAGCTGGATCTAAGTTACCAGTAGGTTCATCCGCAATTAAAACTTTAGGTTTATTAGCAATTGCTCTTGCAATTGCAACTCTTTGTTGTTGCCCACCTGAAAGTTCACTAGGAAAAGAACTTCCTTTGTCATCTAACCCTACCAAATTCATTACCTGTCTAACTCTAAGTCTTATTAAATCTTTTCTCATACCAATAACTTCTAATGCATAAGATATATTTTCAAAAACTGTCTTTCTTGGTAATAATCTATAATCTTGAAAAGCCACTCCAATGTTTCTTCTATACAAAGGAACCTTAGAATGTCTAAGCTTACCAACATTTATTCCTACTACATTTACAGTACCATTAGATGGTATTTCTTCACCATCTAATAATTTAATTAATGTAGATTTACCTGAACCAGTAGGACCAATGATATAAACAAATTCCCCTTGATCAATCTTTAAGTTAATATCATTTAGTGCATTTACACCATTTTTATAACGTTTAGATGCATGAATTAATTCAATCATTTTACCGTCTCCATTTCCAAAATATTATAACATAGTAAGATATAAATCAAACTTTAAATCCAAAACTAAAGCCCTCACCATGAACTGAAGTCGCATCAGTAGTAATAATAAACGCTTCTTTATCAATACTATTTACTAAATCAATTAATTCACTGTATTGATTTTGAGATACTACAACAAGTATTACAATCTTTTTTTGACCTGTATAACCACCAATAGATTCTGTAAGAGTTGTTCCTCTATCTAATTTTTCATGAATTATTTTCGCAACTTCATAAGGATTACTAGAAATTATTTGAACTGACTTACTAACACTACCACCAAATAATAAAACTTTATCAACCATATAACCAGTCGCAAATACAGAAATAAATCCAATTAATATTTCTTCTAAACCATATGCCATTAATCCAAGCATTACCGTTAAAGCATCAATTATAATAATTAATGTTGAAATTTTAATATTTGTAATTTTATTAATTATCAATGGAGGAACATCCATACCACCAGTACTAGCTCCACACCTCATCACAATACCAATACCTACTCCTGCAAGTAATCCTCCATAAAAAGAAGCTAATAAACTATCTATCTCAAAAACTGGAAATAACTTAATTATTATACTTAAGAAAATTGGATAAGAAATAGAAGACAAAACAGTCTTTAACGCAAAATCTTTTCCTAATACTAACCAACCAATTAAGAATAAAACAATTACTAAAAAGTTAACAACAAACTCTTTATCTAAACCTAATAAAGAATCAAATACAACCGCAAAACCAGCAACACCACCAGATAAAATATTGTATGGTAAGATAAAAACTCCAACTGCAAATGCTAGAACAAGATTACCTATTAATATCAAAATTATATTATCTATATTATTTTTATTCACATTAACCTCACATACTCTAAAACCATATTTATGTTATCATATATCACAGTCCAGGAGGATAATTATGAAAAAGTTTTTTAAATTTATCATATGGCTATTAGTAGTTTTATATATAGGTTTTATATTTTCCAATTCATTAATGGATGGAAAGACATCAGGTGAATTAAGTATGAAGATAGCAAGAATTATTGTAGACTTTGTACAAAAATTAGATATAAGTATGTCTTTAACATTATTCCATTCATTATTAAGAAAATTAGCTCATTTCTTTGAATTTTTAGGGTTAGGAATTCTTGTAGGTATTGCAATAACTACATGTCCTTTATTTAAATCAAGGATTTTAAATTTTGTATTATTTTTACTTGCAGTTCCTATCACAGATGAATTAATTCAGTATTACATACCAGATAGAGTTTCAACATATAAGGACATGATTATAGATGCTAGTGGAATGTTGGTTGGTGGTTTTATAGTATATGTTACATATTTAATTATTAAAGATATATCATCAATGTTAAAAAAGACTTCCTAAGAAGTCTTAACCTAATATAGCACTATCAGATAAACTATCTGAATTACTAGAATATAAATCTAATATATCTTGGATACTCATATTTTTTCTTGATTCACCTTCAAGAACTGTGAGTATTTTTCCATTTGACATAACCAAGGTTTTATTACCATATTTTAATGCATTTTCAATATTATGAGTAATCATTAAAGTAGTAATATTATTTTCTTTTACTATCTTATCAGTAATATCCATGATTTGTTGGCTAGTTTTAGGATCTAAAGCCGCAGTATGTTCATCAAGTAATAATAACTGAGGAGTTTGTATAGTAGCCATAAGTAATGTTAATGCTTGTCTTTGCCCTCCACTTAATAATCCTACAGGGCTTTTTAATCTATGTTCTAAACCTAACCCAAGCTTTTCACATTGTTTCTTAAAGAAAGGTCTATCACTTTTTCTTACACCTAAACCTATTCTCATCTTTTGACCACGACTATAAGCTAATCCCAAGTTTTCTTCAATTGTCATGCTTGGTGCAGTACCTTTAAGTGGGTCTTGAAACAGCCTTCCTATGTATCTAGATCTTTTATACTCTTTTTCATATGTCATATTAAATCCATTGTTTAATATAATTCCCGAATCAACATTAACATTTCCAGCAATAGCATTTAATAAGGTGCTTTTGCCTGCTCCATTAGAACCTATAACACTAACAAAGTCTCCATCATTTAATACGATTGATACATCATCTAATGCTCTTCTTTCGTTAATAGTATCTTTATTAAATATAACTGATACATTCTTAATTTCCAGCATGCTTTTTCCTCCATTTAATATATCTAGGTTTCAATGTAGGAACCATTATTGCAAGTATTACAATTGTTGCACTAAATAACTTAATATCACTAGTAGGTAAACCTAATTGGAATGCATATGTTAATACTAGTCTGTAAATAATAGCACCAAAGAATATACAAATTAAGTGATTCAAGATACCTCTTGTTCTAAAGAAAGTTTCTCCAACAATAATATTTGCAAGACCTAAAACAAGCATTCCTGTACCAACACCAACTGTGGCTGTTTGAGTATATTGACCATATATACTTCCTGATAAAGCTACAATACCATTACATAAAGCAAACCCTAGTATCTTCATCAAATCTGTATTAACACTACTACTTCTAACCATTGCTTCATTATCACCAGTAGCTCTTAAAGACATACCCAATTGTGTTTTTAAAAATATGAATAAGGCAAGGATGATAATTGTATTAATTATTAACAATTGTATTAACAAACCATAATCATAATTATTAATTACAACCTTATTTCTTAATCCATCAAATATATTTGGTAAATTACCTATATACACACTTGGTTTATCATTCATAATATGTAAGTTTATAGAATACAAACCAGTCATTGTAAGAATACCTGCAAGAATAGCATGCATGTTTAACTTGGTATGAAGCAAACCAGTAAACACGCCAGTTAGTGCACCTCCAACCATGGCTAGTATTAATCCAATAAAAGGATGTCCATTTAATGTGAAAGCTGTACTAATAGCTAATCCAGTAACAAAACTACCATCAACAGTTAAGTCTGGTAAGTTTAATATCCTAAATGCTATATATAAACCAATTGATAATATGGCAAAGATACAACCTAGTTCTATGCCACCCATGATGGTAGTAAAATTCATTTTATTCTCCTATTTCTTTAAACTTAGCATCGTTTGTGATTGAATCTGGAAGAGTAATGCCTAAAGCTTCTTGAGTCTTTTTATTTACATAAATACTTAAATTACTATCAAATGTTTCTACAGGTATATCACTAACTGGAGTACCTTTTAAAACTTTATCAACCATATTTGCTGTTTCTTTACCTAAATCTGAATAATCAATTCCAACAGTCGCAAATCCACCATCCATAACCATCGAATCAGCTCCTACATAAACAGGAATATTTGCTTTAATACCTTCAGCTGCTAGTATAGGCATAGCTTCAGCAACTGTATTATCAGTAGGTACAAAGATAAAATCAACCTTACTTGCAACAACACTACTCGCAGTTTGTAGTTCACTACTTACTGAGATAGTGGCTGTTTCAACCTTTAAACCTTTTTCTTTTGCGTACTCTTCTAATATTGATAGATTTGAAACAGAGTTTGCTTCTCCTGCATTATATATGTATCCTACAGTTTTTGCTTCAGGATTTACAGTTAAAGCCATATCTATAATTTGTTTAACTTTTACAGGATCACTTGTTCCAGTTACATTGTTACTTGTATCATCAAGCGCTTTTACAACATTGGCACCTACAGGGTCTGATATTGCAGAAAATATTACAGGTGTTTCTGGCGTTAATGATAATGCTGCTTGAGCAACTGGTGTAGTAATAGCTACTACAACATCCACATTTTCAGATTTTAAATTTTGCATTATTGTTGGTAAATTAGCCATATCTCCTTGAGCATTCACAAATTTAATAACACAATTTTCACCATCTACATATCCTAATGTGTCAAACTGTTCAAAAATTGCATCTTTGATAATATTTAATGAAGTATGCTCAACTAATTGAACTACCCCTATTACCGGTTTGTCACTTGTATCTGTTGTTTGATTTGTTGGACTTGAGCAGCCTGTTGCTACTATTACCATTAGAGTTAAAGCAATTTTAATTAGTGTTTTCATAATTTTCTCCCTCTAATCGCAATTTTCATAACAAGTATACCTTATTAAACAAAAAACGCTTATCCATAAAGGACAAGCGTTATAACCTGCGGTACCACCTTATTTAGTAAGAATTACTCACTTTACGAAAATGCAATCACACTTTCTGTCTTTTAACGGTGACCTCCGTCTTGAGATACTCGAGCAATCTTTCATCAAGCCCTCATGGGTCCATTTACAAACCGTCTTCCCTACAAGGTTTCCACCAATCCCTGCTCTCTTTAAGTAACTAGTATGTTTTATCTCCCAATCAATGGTTTATTTAATCTTAAATTGATAAAATGAAAATGTCAACATCTATTTCTGAAAACTTTTATAAGTCTTTCATTTTTTTAAGTTTGGATATAGAATCAATAGGTATGTATTGGAGGTTACTTATGAAAAAGAATAAACATTGGATTGTTTTAGTTATAGCATGTTTAATTTCATCATCTTCTATAGGTATATTAATGAATACTATAGGTTTATTTAATATTCCAGTTTCTAATGCAATAGGTGTATCTATTGGAGATTTTTCATTTTCTGCGACATTATCTACCTTAGCTATGTCCCTAATTTCTTTAATTATGCCTTTTATATTAAAAAAACTATCATTAAAAGTAGTTGTAATAATATCAACTATTGTAAGTATAACTAGTAGTATACTTATGGCAAATTCTAGTTTGTTGTATCAATTTTATATATTAGGTTTTATCAGAGGTTTATTCATGGCCATGCTTACAATGGTCACAATTACAATATTAATAAATAATTGGTTTAAGAAGAATCATGGCTTAATGACTAGTATAGTATTTAGCTTTGGAGGTCTAGCAGGTGCTATTGTATCTCCATTACTTGAATATACAATTGGATTATATGGTTGGCAAAGTGCTTATTACTTAACTGCCTTATTAGTGTTCTTACTTAACTTACCAGCAATTCTTATTCCAATTTCTTTAGATCCTAAAGATGAAGGTTTATTACCTTATGGATATGAAGAAAATACACAAAGTGAAAAAATAAAAATTAGCAGTGATCAATTTAATTACTTACATTTTACTTTTATAGCTTTTGTAATAATCTCTTTATTAAACACTATGATATCTGGAATGACTCCTCATCTTCCTGCAATAGGAGTCATTAGTAATTTTTCTTTAATGCAAGGAGCCACAATGCTTAGTGCATGTATGATTGGTAATATTGTTTTTAAATTATTAATTGGAATTATTAGTGATATAAAAGGCGCTGTGTTTGCGAATGTTTCTATGATGGCAATAAATGCATTTTCTTTATTGTTGTTTATTTTTAGCGTTAATTATTGGATTTCTATGTTTGCAAGTTTCTTATTTGGATCAATATTTGCCACTTCTGCGGTTGGATTTGCGTTTCTCACAAGGAAATTCTATCCACCAGAAAAGTTTCAAAAAGTAACATCAATTACTACCTTTGTGGCTGGTTTAGGTCAAGCTTTTGCGATGAGTTTAGTTGGAAAAGTTTATGATATTACAGGTACATTTACACTTGTATTTATAATAGGTATTATATTTCATATATTAAACATTGTTTTACTATCAATGGTAAATTACAAAGAATCTAAAAAACACCTTAATTATTAAGGTGCTTTATTTCAATATATTTGCTAATACTTCATTAACTACCTTACCATCTACCTTGCCTTTGTAATTAGCTAATATATTCTTCATTATTATTCCTTGACTCCTCTTAATTGGTTCAAGGTTTTCTTTTTCCATTAAATCCAATACTATCTTTTCTAGTTTTTCTTTATTTAATTGTTTAGGTAAATAAGATTCTAATATTTCTATTTTCTTATTATTTAACTCAATCAAATCTTCTCTATTACTTGGAGTTTCGTTTAATGCATCTTTTGTTTGTTTTAACTCTTTTTGAACATAAGTGTATTCTTCTTCTAAACTTAATTCTCTTTTTTCTTCCTTTTCAGCCAATGCTATAGCAGAAATAACTAATGATAACACACCTTTTTTATACTATCTTTATCTTTCATTGCTTGTATATTATCTTTTTTTAACTTCATTAATAATTCCATAATAAATCCTCCTTCTTCATTATATATCTAATCATTTGAATATGTTAATTTATTGATGTATGATTCTTTAGTTGAGGTGATTAAATGAATAAGAAATATATAAAAAAATTTATATCCTATTATTTTCCATATAAAAAGTTATTCTTTATGGATATGTTTTGTGCATTAATAGTTGCAGGTATATCATTAATAATCCCATTAATTACTAGATATATTACAAATACTGTATTAGTAGGTAATCCAAGTGAAATGATGAAAACAATTATTATGTTAGGATTTGTATTACTTGGCTTAGCATTAATAGAATTTGCATGTAATTACTTTATTACATATAAAGGACACCTTATGGGTGTCTATATGGAAACTGATTTAAGAAACGAATTGTTTGAACACTACCAAAAACTATCTTTTAGTTTCTATGATAATCAAAAAGTTGGTCAATTAATGTCTAGATTAACTCATGACCTATTTCCATTAACTGAACTTTATCATCACGGTCCTGAAGACTTAGTAATATCTATTATAAAAATAGTTGGAGCATTTTTAATTTTAATTAATGTAAATATTAGATTAACTTTATTAATATTTATATTTATACCTATCATGGTAATTATTGTTTTTTATTTTTATAAGAGAATGAAAAGTGCTTCTAAAGCAAACAAAAAAGTTATAGGTGATATAAATGCGACTATTGAAGATAACTTATCAGGAATAAGAGTTGTAAAATCTTTTACAAATGAAACTGATGAACTTGATAAATTTAAACAAGATAGTAATAGATTTATTAAAAGTAAAGATAATGCTTATAGATATATGGCAGGATTTCATACGAGTGTTTCTTTAACTTCAAGTTTATTAAATATAGCTGTAATAATATTTGGATCTATGTTTATTAGTAGAGGTGAAATAACATTAGGTGATTTAGTAGCTTATTTATTGTATGTAAATAACTTGTTAGAACCTATTAGAAAATTAATAAACTTTACAGAACAATACCAAGAAGGTATTACAGGTTTTGAAAGATTTATGGAAATGATGGAAATTAATCCTGATATAGTAGATAAACCAAACGCAAAACCATTAATAAATGCGAAAGGAAATGTTTCATTTAATAATGTTTCATTTAGGTATAATGATACAAATGAATATGTGTTAAAGAATATTAATCTAGATGTAGATGCTGGAGAATATATTGCATTAGTTGGTGAAAGTGGTGCTGGTAAAACAACTCTATGTTCGTTGATTCCTAGATTCTATGAAGTAAGTGAGGGATCAATAAGAATTGATGATATTGATATAAGAGATATCACACAAAATTCTTTAAGAAGTAATATAGGAATTGTTCAACAAGATGTTTATTTATTTGCGGGTACTATTATGGATAATATTAGATATGGTAAACCTGATGCTAGTGATGAAGAAATAATAAAAGCTTCAAAATTAGCAAATGCTCATGAATTTATCAGTGAATTTCCAGATGGTTATCAAACTGATATTGGACAACGTGGAGTTAAATTGTCTGGAGGACAAAAACAAAGAATTTCTATCGCAAGAGTATTCTTAAAGAATCCTTCAATACTTATATTTGATGAAGCTACTTCTGCCTTAGACAATGAATCAGAAAAAGTAGTTCAAGATTCATTAGAAAGTTTATCTAAGAATAGAACTACATTTGTAATAGCACACAGACTTTCAACTATTAGAAATGCACAAAGGATAATTGTATTATCTGATGATGGAATAGTCGAAAGTGGCACTCATAATGAGTTATTAAAAAAAGATGGAATATACTCCCATCTATATAATATGCAGTTTAACTAATGTCTAATTGATATTTCTTAGATACAATAAACATACTTTTAATAAATTCTATATAGTATTTTTCTAAAGCCTTGTCTTGTAAAAAGCCAAGGTTTTTATTTATAAGAAACTCTTCTCTACTAGAATCATTTATAGGAAGATTATTTTCTTTCTTATATTCTATTACATCTTTAACTGCGTTAAATCTTTTTTCAAATAGTTCTACCATTTCCTTATCAATTTCTTCAATTGATAATCTTGCTTTTTCTAATTTATTCATCTTCTAATAATCCTCTACAATATAAATCCATATTGTATGCAATTTGTTTTGCCATAGCTATCGCATGAACTACTGTTTTAGCACCACTAACTACATCTCCACTTCCAAATACACCCTTCATTGATGTTTCACCCTTAGAATCAGTTACTAATAATCCCCATTTATTTAATTCTATATTTGATGAAGAAACTAAATTTTTCTTTGTAGTTTGACTTACAGCAATAATAGCTGCATCACACTTAACAACTTTATCAGTACCTTCTATAATCCTAGTTTGTGTCTTACCACTATCATCAGTGTAATTTTCAGTGTCTTGGAATACAACACCATCATCTACAAACTCTACAGGTGCTTTGAACATTTCAAACTTAACACCTTCTTTTATTGCATCATCAACTTCATGTTTATTTGCAGGCATATTTTCAAATGTTTTTCTATAATAAATTGTGACATCTTTACCTTGTCTTTTTGCTGTTCTAGCAGCATCTATTGCAACATTTCCTCCACCAATTACTATAACTTTACTATTAAAATCATAAGTCTCAGGAGACCTTAAATAATCTATTGCATAATGAACATGACCCATAGTTTCACCTTTGATATTTAATTCTTTTGGTTTACCAGCGCCAGTTCCTACAAATATTGCATCATATCCATCTTTTAAAAGTTGATCCAAACTAATGACTGTACCAATTAAAGTATTTGGTCTAATAATTACACCTAGTTCTTTAAGTAATATTTCATATTTATCAACTATTCCTTTATCTAATCTAAAATCAGGAATTCCATATCTTAAAACACCACCGACTCTAGGGTTTTCATCAAACAATGTAATTTGATAACCCTTTTGCGCAAGAATAATTGCGACAGTAAGTCCTGCAGGACCACCTCCTACAACAGCTATTCTTTTCCCATTAGGTTCAGGTTTATTAAAATGTAATTTATCTAAATAATCTAATGAAAGTTCTTGTTCAATCTTATAGAATTCTATAGGTTCACCTTTAATTCCTTTAATACAATGACCTTTACATTGACTATTCCAATCACATACTAATGAACAAACACTAGAAAATGGATTGTTTTCAAATAATATTTCCTTTGCTTCATCAAACTTTTCTTCTTTGTATAAAGAAATAACTTTTGGTATATCTGTATTTATTGGACAAGCCGCTTGACATCTTGCATTTCTACATAATAAACAACGATTTGCTTCTGTAATATTCACTTTAACCACCCCTTATTTTGATTATTATACCAAAATCAAATATAAATGAACATAAACCTTCATTTTATGTTAGAATTTTATAAAGTTAAGGGGTGACTTATTTATGAATATTATCTTTATATCTCCAACATTTCCTAAAAGTTATTACCAATTCCCACGTGCTACAAAACGTGCAGGACTAAAAACTTTAGGTATAGCGGAAGATTCTTATGATTCTCTAATTCCAGAACTAAAAGAGTCCCTAGATGATTATTATCAAGTATCATCTTTAGAGAACTATGATGAAGTTTATAGAGCAGTAGCTTATTTTTCATTTAAGTATGGAAAAATTGATTATATAGAATCTAATAATGAATACTGGTTAGCTCAAGATGCTAAACTTAGAACAGATTTTAATATTACATCTAGTTATAATACAGAAGATTTACAAAGTTTTAAATATAAATCAGGTATGAAATCATATTATGAAAAAGTTGGTATTAAAGTCGCAAGATACCATATGGTCTCAACACTTGATGAAGGAAAAAAATTTATACAAGAAGTTGGATATCCAGTAGTTGTAAAACCTGACAATGGTGTGGGAGCTAGTGCAACATATAAATTATCTAATGATGATGAACTAGAAAAGTTTTACCAAACTAAATTAACTACTCAATACATAATGGAAGAATTTGTACCAGGAGAAATAGTTTCATTTGACGGAATTGCTGGTCCTAATAGTGAAGTAATATTTTTTACTACTGAAGTCTTTACAGAAAATGTTATGGAAATCGTAAATAACGTAAATGAATGCTTTTACTACATTAATAGAAAAGATCCTGAAGATCTTGTGGAAATCGGAAGAAAAACAATTGAATCATTTAAACCAAGAAATAGATTTTTTCATTGCGAGTTTTTTAGAATGAAGAAAGATAAACCAGGTTTAGCTAAAAAAGGAGAAATCATTGGTTTAGAAGTAAATATGAGACCTCCAGGAGGCTATACAACAGATTTATTCAACTTTGGTCATGATGTTGATGTGTATCAAATATATGCAGATATGCTTAGAGATGGTGCTATAGAAGTACCATATGAAAAAGCTTATTATGCTGGTTATATTGGAAAAAGAGATAAATTAACATACAAACATAGTGAAAAGGATATAACTAAAAAATATAGTAAAAATATATTAATGCATGATAGAATGCCTGAAATACTTTCTGATGCGATGGGTAATGAATTCTATATTGCACGATTTAAAGAAGAAAAAGACTTAATTAACTTTGCAAAATTTGTCTACAAGAAATAGGAGAAATAAATGAAAACAGCTTATTATAACGAATATAGTCATAATCTAAATAGAAACATGGAATTTAAGGTTTATGGACATGGTGGTAGACCTTGTCTAGTATTCCCTTCTCAAGATGGTAGATTCTTTGATTTTGAGAATAACAAAATGGTTGAAAGTGTACAAGAATTTATAGATGCAGGAAGAATACAATTATTCTGTATAGATAGTAATGATACAAATTCATGGTCAAGTACTCATTGGGATAACAGAAAAAGAATAGAAGCTCATGAAGCATACTACAACTATGTATGTAATGAGTTAACCCCGAGGATATTTGAAATAAATGCACAATCAAACGGTGATTATTACTATGGTGGTTTGCTTACAACGGGTTGTAGTATGGGAGCTACTCATGCATTAAACTTCTTCTTAAGAAGACCAGATATATTTGATGGAGTTATTGCATTAAGTGGAGTATATGATGCAAAATACTTCTTCCATGATTATTTTGATGATTTAGTTTACATTAATTCACCAGTATCTTATTTAGAAGGTATGAGCAATGATTATTATTATGTAGATTTATATAGACAAAGGCAAATTATTGTTTGTGTTGGTCAAGGAGCATGGGAAGAACCGATGATTCAAGATACTGCAAGAATTAAAGAGCTTCTTGAATATAAACAAGTTCCAGCTTGGATTGATTTTTGGGGACAAGATGTTGCTCATGATTGGCCATGGTGGAGAAAACAATTACCTTATTATTTACAATATGTTTGTTAGGGATGAAAATCCCTTTTTTTATTAAAAAAGGTGAGTTATTCACTCACCAATGTTTTACTTCCCTCTAATGATCTAAGATTTGAAATTTCTTCAGTTACTTCTAGAACACCTAAGTAAGTTCCATCAGTATCTCTTACTGCAAAATATCTAATTAGTATAAATACTGGACCTTTTTGTATCCAGAACATTTCAGAATCCTTAGTACCATTTTTAAATGATTCAACAATCTTTTCTACAGCATCTAATGATTTTGGTGGATGACAGTTTGCAACATCTCTACCAATGATTGTTCTGGTTCTTGGGAATACTCTATTTTCTTGTTCTGAGAAGAAATGAACCTTATCATCTGCCCCAACAAATGTAATATCACAAGGTAATGTATTTAATAATGCTGTTAACTCATTATTTTTAAAGAAACCACTTGGTAATTGAATAGGATCATCATTTCTTGATTCAACCTTTGCTTCTCCTTCATTTAACCAAGCTTTAGCATCTGAAGGACTTGCCCCTTCTTTATCACCTGTAAATACATATCCTATTTGACTACTTTCTGAAGCTACTACTTTCCAGTCTTCTTCATTCATCACCTCTATTAACATTGGCGCAAGAATATCATCTTCCTTACTTATCATTGAGAAAACTTGTTCCACCATTTCTTCAATAGTCTTTAATGCATTTTCATCTTTGCTTTCAACTAAAAAAATAGATTTCTTAATTAAATCTCTAATTTCATCATCTACTCCCCACATTACTTTAGGAGGTGCACTAATTCCTGCATTTTCTAAATATGGGAATAACAAGTTCTCTTTTCTTGAATAATGCTTATCAATCTTTCTTAAAGAATTTAATTCATTCAATAAAAATTCATTATTTTCCTTATCTTCTTTATACATATCAATTGCTTTGTTTAATCTTGTTGCTATAAATTGTTTAATACCTTCATTTTCTGCTTTAAACACTTCTAATGGATGTCCCATTTCAAAACTATTTTCAGGTTGTGTCACACTGCCTTCAAATAATGTTGCATGAACATCACATAACCTTTGTACTTCTTCTAAAGGCATTCCTTGTGCCATTAAAATTCTTTCTGCTTCAGCTATTTCTTCTGAAGATACATTACCAAATTCCCTTTTAAACTCTTCTTTTACTTCATCTACAGTAGCCCCATGGTGAAGTTTTTCTATAATTCCTTTTAATATTTCTGGTCTGTTCATTTTATTACCTCCTTATATAAATAAAATACTATTTTCTATAAAAACATGTAGCTGAACATCTTCACTTAATTCCTTTAATAATGCATAAGTATATCTATATGTATTACATGCATCTGCTGGTGGTGTGAATTTATCTGTAATTCTTTCAAGTTCATGAATTAACTCTCCAACTGCCTCATGTTCTGCAACTAACTCTTCCACATTAATATTTCCAGTATTTCTAAACACAACAAACTCATCTCTTTCTTCTTTAATGAAATGAGGATATAAATCTTTCTTTATTCTCATAAATAAATCAAATAGTTCTGTTAGTTCTTTTCCATGAGAATCATAATGTACTCTTAATAATGTTTGTAAGTTTGTGTCTATTGTATTTAATAGTTCTTTTTCTTTTTTATGGTGAACATCAACTATGTAATCAGTTAAATCTTCCTTTGAAAGTTTTAATACATCTTCAATAGTACTTTCTGTTTTAACTTCATGTTTATTCAATAATTCTATAAAACTATCAATATCTAAGTTTCTTTCAGCAATAGCTTCTATTAAAGGTCTATTACCTCCACAACAGTAATCTATATTTGAATCTGATAATATTTGTAAAATACTTGGTTTAGTTTTTATTGCGTCTGCAATACTCATATCTTTATTAATCATAAAATACCTCCTCAACTTGTATCTAAAATATAACAAGTTTAAGGAGGTATTAAATTGATTTGAATCAATTTTCATAGTTTTTTAATAAATTAATATCATTTATAAAAATACTCTTATGTCCTTCACGTTTTATTAGTCCCATACCTTGAAGTTCACTTATCTTTCTACTTACTGTTTCCCTTCTAAGGTTAATACTACCCGCAATATCATCTATTGTTAATGATAGTTCATTAGATTTTAATCTATCGAATCTATCAATAAAGAATTGAACTATTCTATTCATCGCATCATTTTCATGAAGTAACTCTAAGTTTTTGTTTGCTTGGTTTAGTTTTTTGGTTAGTACTTTAATTAAATTCCATGCGGATTCAGGGTTTTCTTTAAAGATATCTAAAAGGTCATTAATCTTTATTTCACATATTTTTACATTGGTAATACATATTGCATTATATGGAGAAATTAAGCCTTCTTCTATTAACTCTTCTCCTATTGTATCTCCATCATGAAGAATATCTAATATGTACTCTTTACCTTCTTTATCGTATTTGTTTAATTTAACTCTGCCTTCTCTGATGATAAATATTGAACTCACTTCATCTTCTTCATTTAAAAGAATATCTTCTCTATTTTTATCAGTATGTAATGACTTATCCACAAGTCTTTGTTGGATGTCTAAGTCTAAGTTTTTAAATAATGGAATGTTTAAAGTACATAAACTTTCATGGCAACCACAATTTTCCATATTATTTATTTATATAATCAGCACATAGCTTGATTAACTTTCTAATAGATACATCTTGATCCACTAATTCTTCATATATAGAATCTTGATTTGTAATTTCATTAATAATTTCTGTTTTTTCTATGTCTTTTAACCAATCATTATGATAGTATTTGGCAAGTTTAGCACTATTTTTATCCATCATTTTAAAAAACTTTAAAAATTTTTTAAGTTCTTTATTATCTTTCTTAACTTCTTTATATAGCAATTCCATTTCATTTAACCTTTCAATGCTTTTAGTCATAGTAATCACCTCATCCTAATTATAATATTAATAAATAAATTTAACATTAATATTACCTTAATATTGTATAATTTTAATTAGGAGATATTTATGCATAAAGATTATATTTTGAATAACTTACAAGTTAGAAGATCTTCTAAACAAAAACAAGAATTCTTTGACTATGTAAAAAAGATAAGTGAAGAAAAAGGTTATCCTGTGTACTTAGAAACACTGGGTATGGTTATAAAGAATAAAAATATAATTGTTGGAGATATTTATAAGGCAAAATATGTATTTGGGGCACATTATGATACATGTGCTTGGATGCCTTTTCCTAATTTTTTAACTCCATTAAGTTTGTTTTGGTATATCGTTTATCAGTTATTTTTACTTATACTAATAGTTTTAATCAATTCATTGTTTGCAGTAATACTAACATTTATAATTAAAGATGCAGGTCTAATTCAAAAATTATCTTCTATATTCTTTTGGGCTTTTATAATACAAATGCTTGCAGGATTTAGTAATAAACATACCGTAAACGATAATACATCAGGGATTATAACTTTATTAGAATTAATAAGCAGTATACCTGAAGATAAAAAAGATGAAGTTTGTTTTGTGTTTTTTGATAATGAGGAAATAGGATTATTAGGATCATCAGCTTTTAAAAACAACTATAAAAATATCATGCAAAATAAATTGTTAATAAACTTTGATTGTGTTTCTGATGGAGATAATCTATTACTTGTTTCAAAGAAAAAGTTCTTTGAAGAAAATAAGAGTCTTTCAAAAAGTTTCGAATTAAATTTAGAAAAATATAATAAAAACTTATTATACTACGACAATAAAAAAGCTTTCTATCCTTCTGATAATTTGAATTTTGAAAATGGAATTGGAGTAGCAGCTTTAAAGAAAAACTATTTATTTGGATATTATCTAAATAGAATACATACATCTAAAGACACAATATTTGATGATTCAAACATTGAATATATAAAGGAAAGTATTATTGATTTTATTTCTAAAAATTAGTTTCAGATAAAAAAATATAATATAAGTAAGGATGTGATAATTATGAACAATAAGATTCTTATTACTTACTTCTCCCACAAAGGTGAAAACTGGAAAGATGGGAAACTAATTAATCTTAATAAAGGTAATACAGAAATTGTATGTGAAACAATTCAAGAATTAACTAATGGTGTTTTATTTGAAATAGAAGAAAAGGATAAATACCCATATAGTTATAATGAATGTGTAAAACAAGCAAAAGATGAAAAGAGAAATAATTATAGACCAGAAATAGTTAATGATATTGATATAAGTTCTTTCGATATTATTATTTTAGCTTACCCAAATTGGTGGTCTACTATGCCAATGCCTGTGTGGACATTTTTAGAAAATAAAAATTTTTCTAATAAAACCATACTACCATTATGTACACATGAGGGTAGTGGTATGGGAAATAGTGTTAGTGATATTAAAAAGATTTGTACTAACGCAAAAGTATTAGATGGATTACCAATATATGGTTCTAACGTATTACATTGTAAAGACCAAATAATTAGTTGGTTAAAGAAAGGAAAATTATTATGAAATATGTAAAATTAGGTAATACTGACATCGAAGTTTCTAGTTTTTGTTTGGGTTGTATGAGTTTTGGAGATCCAGCAAGTAAGATGCATGCATGGACATTAAACCAAAGTGAAACCCAAAGCATAGTTTCTCATGCATTAGATTTAGGAATTAATTTCTTTGATACAGCAAATACATATTCTGCAGGAACTAGTGAAGAATATCTAAGTCAGTCATTAATTAATCTAGGAGTACCTAGAGATAAAGTAGTTATTGCGACTAAGGTCTATTTTAATGAAGGAAATCTTAGTAAGGAAGCTATTTTAAGAGAAGTGGAAGGTTCTTTAAAAAGATTACAAACAGATTATATTGATTTATATATAATACATAGATTTGACTATAACACTCCAATCCTTGAAACAATGCAAGCTTTAGATAGTCTAGTAAAATCAGGAAAAGTAAGAGCTATCGGTGCTTCTGCAATGTATGGATATCAGTTTAATAACATGCAGATGATCGCTGAAAAAAATAATCTTACAAAATTTGTTTCAATGCAAAATCATTACAACTTACTTTATAGAGAAGATGAAAGAGAACTTATTCCTATATGTAAACAAATGGGCGTTTCATTAACTCCTTATAGCCCTTTAGCTGCAGGAAGATTATCAAGAGAGTGGGATGCAGACACTTTAAGAAACAAAACAGATGTGACTGCAATAAAAAAATATGATAGTACAATAGACTCTGACATAAAAATATCAAGAAGAGTTAAAGAAATTGCGGATAAATATGGTGTGAGTATGACTCAAATTGCATTAGCTTGGCAATTTGCAAAAGGAGTAACATCTCCAATAATAGGCGCAACTAAATCAATTTATCTAGATGATTCTGTAAAAGCACTTGATGTAAATCTAACTAATGAAGATATAAATTTCTTAGAAGAGTTATATGAACCACATAAAATAGTAGGAGCTTTATAGTTATCTAATTATAACAATTTCGCTATTGCATTTTTAATTTAGTGTTGCTATAATATGTAGGCACTAAATTTGCGCGTGTGGCGAAATTGGCAGACGCACTAGACTTAGGATCTAGCGCCTTACGGCATGGGGGTTCAAGTCCCTTCACGCGCACCATATTTAAAACAAAAGCCTTATAAAAGGCTTTTTTATTTTTAAAAGGAACTTATGTAGTTCCTTTTTTTTACATTATTTACTATCAAATAGTTCTGAAACATCTTTTAAATAATCAATAATTGTAAGGTGTTGAGGACAAACAGATTCACATGCCCCACATTCTATACAAGCACTTGCTGGATTATTACCATCCTTAATATGATTATTATAATAGTTTTTATATCTAGAACTTTTTCCATATGTTTGTGCACTATTATAAGCTGTAAATAAGTCAGGTATAAGTATATTCATAGGACATCCTTCAACACAATACCTACAAGATGTACATGCAATAGTAGGATATGCTCTTAGTTTATGTTTAACTTCTTCTATTATAGAATTTTCTTCATCATTTAATGGTATAAAGTTCTTCATTGTTTCTAAGTTATCATTCATTTGTTCTTCATTAGACATACCTGAAAGTATAGTCATAACTCCATCAAGAGAACCAACATACCTTAAAGCCCAAGAAGCTATAGATTTATCATTATGATAATCTTTCATAATTTTCTCTACATCCTTTGGAAAAGAAGCAAGAGTTCCACCTTTAATAGGTTCCATTACTATAATTGGTTTGTTATGTTTTCTTACAACTTCATAATTACCTCTAGATTGAATAACACCATTTTCCATATCTAAATAATTTATTTGAAGTTGTACAAAATCAACTTCAGGA
The DNA here is from genome assembly GCA_964418835.1 of uncultured Erysipelotrichaceae bacterium. GTDB lineage: Bacteria > Bacillota_I > Bacilli_A > Erysipelotrichales > Erysipelotrichaceae > UBA9076. The sequence continues at coordinate 48,748 of CAYQNJ010000003.1, read as the reverse complement.
TGATCAGTTAATACTTTATCTAATAACTCAGGACTATCATGAAATGAAAATCCCATATACTTTACTTTTCCTTGTTTTTTCATTTCAGACACAAATTCAAAACAGTTATATTTTTGATATGTTCCGTAGTTACCACCTTCAACACTATGTATTAAATAATAATCAAAGTAGTCTACTCCACATCTTTCTAAAGACTCATTAAATATTCTTTCAACATCTTCTTGCTTATTTATTGACCAACCTGGAAGTTTATCTGCGATTGTATAAGAATCCCTATCATACCTTTTGACAAGTGCACTTCTCATTGCGACTTCACTACCATCATACGCATATGCAGTATCAAAATAATTAAAACCCGCTTCCATAAATGAATCAACCATTCTATTTACTTCTTTTAATTCAATACTTCCACTTTCATCCTTTGGTAAACGCATTAAACCAAAGCCTAATTTAGAGTTTGACAACATATTAATACCCTCCATAATTTAATTCTATCACTTTATTTTAGGTATGCTTTACCAACATTTTCTTATAAGTTTAAATCTATTAGAAATGCACCTAAAGGTGCACTTACCAAAATAGATACCACCTTTACATTGATTTGCTGCTGTTACTCCACCCCATAAAAAATCTTTTGGAAATCCCATAATCAATACCTCCTTGATTACATAAACGATGACTACGATAAAAGATATTTTCAAAAGAAAAAAATCACCCTAAGGTGATTTAGATTACTTCTGCTTCTGGAGCGTTTTTCTTAACTGATTCAATACCATTTAAGCAATTCTTTAAAGTTTTGTATCCTTCACTAGTCGCTATTATTTGACCATTCTTTGCTTTAAGTCTGAATCTAATTTCTTCTGCTTTATCCACAAACACTTCAAACTTTGGATTTTTTTCTGATACATATCCTTCTTTAGTTTGATCTTCAATTGGCGCAATTGGTGCATTAACTTTTACACTTTCAATTCCATTCTTACATGTCTTTAAATTTGCATAAACTTGTGAAGATGCTACTACTTGACCATTTGTTGCAAGCAAATCAAATTTAAAACCAGTTTTTGTTTCTTTAATTTCAAATTTTCCCATAATCTACTCCGACTATCTATTACTTATATTTTATTTCTATTTCAATATTAAAACAATAGTAAACCATGTTTATTTAAATAATTTCAATGTTCCTCTATCATTTAAATACTTTAATAATGATAAAGCTATTGGAAAACCAAATAATCCCATAACTCCAAATAATGATGTACCCACAAACATACTTATTAATGTAACTATTGGATGTAGACCTAATTGTCCACCAACTATTCTCGGTTCTATTATATTTCTAATAACAGTTACTATTATATAAAGTACACCTAACTCAATACCTAAAGTAATATTACCTTGAATAAGTGTAATTATTGCCCAAGGTATCATAACTCCACCAGTACCAAGAACAGGTAATATATCAAAAATAGCAATTACAAATGCAATTATTATCGCATTTTTAACACCAATAATGCTTAAACCAATTGAAAGTTCAATAAATGTAATAGTCATAATCAAAATATAAGATTTAATGACAACAAACAATGTGTTAATGATATAATGCTTAATTATTGTAAGGACATCATTAACACCATCAGAAAACTGTCTAGTAATAAATCCAGTAATATTTTCAAAATCTGCCGCAATAAAGAATGTACTAATAATCATTAATAATGTTTTAATTAAAAATGAAGGTAATGATGATGCTAGACTAGATAATGAAGTGACTAAAGATAAGGATAAATTAGAAATATTATCACCTAATGAATTTACAATTTGATCAAAGCCAGTATTAATAGCGCTAACCACATTTGCATCTAAACCTATCATTGTTTTCTCTATTCCATCAAACAATGAATTCAATAATGGTTCAATTTGAGTTTGATAGTTTTTTGGTAGATTTGTAAATAAGTTTGTAAGCATAGAAATTACATTAATACCCACCAAAGAAAATAATATACCTATAGTCCCAAAAAATAATACTACTAGTATGATAGCGACATACTTTTGCTTTATACTTATTTTACTACTAATATATCTAGCTGGTCCTTGTAATACATAAGATATGATAAACGCAAACACAAAAGGGCTTATCATGCTTAAGCCATACTTCAAAGTAAAATACACAATCAATCCAATTATTACCAAATATATAGAGTTAACTATAAATTCTTTTTTCTTTTCATATTTTAAATTCATGGAAACCTCCACTCTTTTATTATAAAACTAAAACTTTAGTTTTACATTAATTACTCTTCTTCTAATTCATCATTTACTGTAATTAAAACTTTTACAATTCTTTTATTAGTAACTTCAATTGTTTGAATTAATAAGTTTTTATATGTAATTTCAGTAACCTTACCCTTTGGTGGTATTCCACCAATTAAATTAATTAACAAACCATTTAATGTATCATGCTCACCAATAGGAAATTCAATGTTTAATACTTTACTCAATTCCAATAAGCTAATCATTCCACTAACTTCGTATTTATTTTCATCAAGTTGTTTTATTTCCTTATCATCTTCATGGTCATATTCATCAAATATATTACCTACAATCTCTTCTAATAAGTCTTCTATAGTAATAATACCTGCAGTACCTCCATACTCATCTATTACAACCGCAATATGTGTATTTGAATTTTGTAAGTCCACAAAGACATCACTAATCTTCTTTTGTAGTGGAACAAAAGTAGGTTTTCTTAATAATTTCGAAAGAGAAAAAGATTTAATATCATTAACCAAAGGAATTAAATCCTTAGAATTTAATATACCTACAATATTATCCACATTATCTTTATAAACTGGATATCTAGAATATTGATTTTCTTTCACAACTTTTAAGATATTATCTAACGTTGTTTCATTTGAAAAACTAATCATTTCTGTTCTATGAGTCATAACATCTTCCACAGTTTTATTATTAAACTCAAAGATATTATTAATCATTTGCTTTTCATTAGAGTTAATAGCACCTTTTTCTTCCCCAACATCAACCATCATCCTTATTTCTTCTTCAGTAACTTCATCATCATCGGAATTAGGATCTATTCCAAACAATCTAACAACTAAGTTAGTAGAGAACGTAAGGAATTTTACAAAAGGACTTGTAAGGGTTGAAAGAATGGATAAAGGACCTACAACACTAAAAGCTATTTCTTCACTTTTTTTCATCGCAACTCGTTTAGGCACTAATTCACCTAACACAAGAGTAAAGTATGAAAGTATTATAGTTATTACAAACATTATTATTCCTTTTAATACATTTTCAGGTATACCTAAATTCATTGTCTTTACAACATTAATTAATGGTTCTGAAAATGAATCAGCCGCAAATGCAGAAGCTAAGAAACCTGCTAAAGTAATTCCTATTTGAATAGTAGCTAAAAACCTACTTGGTTCACCTAAAAGTTTGGCTAGTTTAATAGCCTTCTTATTACCATCTTCAGCCATTTGTTTTATCTTATTATCATTTAAAGAAATTAAAGCCATTTCAGAACCTGAAAAAAATGCATTTAATCCAATAAGAACTATTAACCATAAAATCGATGTGACCAAATTTACCTCCAAAGTACTTTAATTACTTAATATACATAATAACATAATTACTTTTTAATTAACCCATATTCACCACTATTTACAATTAACTTAGAACTACTTATTATCTCTAAGTTATTCCAACTTTCATAAATATCAAAACTATATTCATCATCACTATAATCTATACTTCCATATGATCCAATTAATCTAACATCATATAAACCCAACTCTAAGTCTCTATTAGGAACATAAACACCAGGTCTTAATATCAAATCATAATTTCCATATAAATTATCAAGTTCAATCTTTGAGTTTAAATAACTAAATAATGCTTCAAACATATAACATCTTTCTGTAAATTCTGTATAAAAATCATATTTATCATTATAAGTACGAATAACAATAGCCTCAAAATATATTTTCTGTTCAGTTATTTCATCTAAACTAATAAAATTCTGGTCATTTTTTGTATTAAAATAATAACCACTTTCAACCTTTATTAGTTCACCTTTTATTGTGTTAATATAGTTTGTTTCATAAGGAATTCTTTCACTTACAAATATAGGCACAAAACCATCTTTAGTAATCGCATAATTTGTGTTATTTACTTTCTTATATCCAGTTGAAGTGACTTTATATTTATACTTTGCATTTACTTTATATATTTCATATTCATCACTGTTCTTTTTAAAAACTCTATCTTTAAAATCACTTAAATCAGTAACGTTATACATACTTAAAATTTCTTCAAACCATTCTTCACTATATTTGTCATTAGAGTCATCTTTTAACATGTATAGTAATATATTAGGATTAGTAACCATACTCTACCTCCATATGTTTTAATTCTATCACAACATAATGTAATATATAAATGGGAGATTATTATGACTAAATTAATATTATTAGGTACAGGAACACCAAATAGTGAATATAATGCATGTGGTGCTAGTTATGCGATTGTTGTTAAAGATAAGGTATATTTAGTTGATTTTGGAAGTGGTGTTATTAGACAAGCTAGTAAGGCGTATATGAAGGGTATTAAACAATTAAGACCTTCAAATATTGATACTGCTTTTTTAACACATTTACACTCAGATCACACCATAGGTATTGCAGATTTAATACTAACTCCTTGGGTTTTAGAAAGAAAAAATCCATTAAATATCTATGGACCTAAAAATACTGATAAATTAGTATCAAACATTCTTAAAGCATTTGAGGATGATATTGATTTTAGAAAAACTGGAAAAGAACAAGCTAATACAACAGGTATTATTGTAAACACACATCAAGTATTTGATAATTATATTTATAAAGATGATTATGTAAGAGTAAAGGCTATTAGAGTAACTCATGGAACTTTAGAATCATATGCATATAAATTCTATATAGATAATAAAACAATATTAATTAGTGGTGATACAAGCATAAATGAAAAAATATTAGAAGAGTCTATAGGTGTGGATATTTTAGTTCATGAAGTTGAATATGAGGCAGGATTAAAACAAAGAGAACCTAAATGGCAAGAATATCATAAATCTGTACATACAATGTCTAGTGATTTAGGTAAGATGTGTTCCATATCTAAACCAAAACTATTAATTACAACTCATAGAATTTATCATATCGATTTTTATGATGATAATTTAAATATTGAAAAAGAAATTAAAGAAAGAGAAGAATTTATTCTGGATGAAATAAGAAACCATTATAACGGTAATGTTATTAATGGTCATGATTTGGATGTATTTGATATATAATTAAATGTATGAAAGTAAAAGGCTCAACTCTAAAATGGATTGCTTTAATAACTATGCTTATAGATCATATAGGTGCATTTTTAATTGAACCATATTTAGGTTATTCAGCATTTTCATTTGATTTTACAAATGTTGCACCTGAGCTTAAAACCTTAAAACTAATTTATATTATTTCTAGGTTAATAGGCAGAATATCCTTTCCTATATTTTGTTTTTTAATTGTAGAAGGTTACTTAAACACAAAAGATATTAAGAAATATGCATTAAACCTAATTGTATTCGCATTTATTTCTGAGATACCTTTCAATCTTGCAAATAGTAATAATTTATTATATTTTAATCATCAAAATGTATTCTTTACATTATTTTTAGGCTTAATATGCATTTACTTTTTAGATAAATATAATGAAAAAGGACCAATAGTAAGATTAATAATTTTATTAATAACATGTGTTCCTGCATACTATTTAAATACTGATTACTCTCATTTTGGTGTACTTGCAATCGCAATTCTATACAAGTTTCATTCAAATAAAAAACTCCAAACATTATTTGGAGTTCTTACTTTTGCTTGGGAAATAACAGCACCAATCGCATTTATACCTATATGGTTTTATAATGGTGAGCGTGGCAAACAAAACAAATACTTATTTTATGCATTTTATCCATTACATCTAATAATCCTATATCTTATAAGACTAGTTATCTAACATACCATCTAATATACTTAAATCATAAACAAAATATTCTTCAAATTTCATATTGTTTGCTTTATCCAATACTAAGACATTTCCCTTTTCATTATAATCAATTAATGTTTTACCTCTTTTATCTCCATCTAGCACAATATCCACATAAGCTTGTTTACCTTCAAATATTTCTGGATGTAAACAATACATAGGCACTGCCAAATCAAACACTGGTGATTTATTATCACCTTTTCTTTTTGAGTAACCAAAGTAGAAATTTAATATATCATAAGTAAGTTTATATAAATTTGATTTATCTAAATAGCCATCAATAATACTATGGCTAAGTGTACAATAATCACAAACTTCTAATGGTGCCAAAACAATATTTAAATTAGAATCAAATACTAGCTTTGCACTATGAGGATCTTCATAAATATTAAACTCAGATTCTTCTAATATATTCCCTCTATAAATAGAACCGCCCATAATAATAACTTTATCAATACTACTTACTACTTTTGGGTATTTACTTATTAACTTTGCAATATTAGTTAATGGACCTAAAGCAAAAATTGTAATTTTATCTATGCTATTAGATATTGTTTTATACATAAATTCAATAGCATTATCCTTAATAGGATAAACATCACATTCATTAAACACTGGACCATCTAAACCACTTTCACCATGTGCTATTGGTTGAGGGTCTGGATCATAAACTAAAGGTTTATCTGCACCTTTAGAAATAACTCCATCTATATTTAAAAATGATAAAACATTACATAAATTGTTTGTGACCTTATCTAACAGATTATTACCACAAACAGTTGTATAACCCAATATTTCTATTTCTTCTGGATGAGCTAATGCTGTAAATATTGCCATAATATCATCATGACCAGGATCACAATCAATTATTACTTTCATTTCTTTTTAGACTTTCTGTATTCTTTAATAGATAAGAATATCAACCCAATTGTAACTACTAAATAAGGAATCGTATTTACAAGTTCTGCAGGTAAATTAGTAAGAATCAACTCATTAACGACACCCTGAGATATCGCAAATAAGGCTGTTGTTAGTAAAACAATAATCATATTACCCTGACCAACTGAACTAGCCGCTATACCCATCCAACCTCGAGATGCAGTCATGTTATTTGAGAAGATAGACAAGTATCCCATCGATAAATATGCTCCACCTAAAGTAGCCAACACACCTGAAATCACTATTGCAATCAATCTAACTTTATTAACTTTTATTCCAACTGAAATAGCTGTTTCTTCATCTAAACCACAGGCTTTCATCCTTAAACCAAATGGTGTTTTATATATCAATATATAAATTAATATTGTAAGTACTAGACAAACATATGTTAAGAAATAATGCCCTGATATTATTTCTCCTAATATTGGTATATCTTCTATTATTGGAATATTCCAAGTAGGTAATACTTTAGAAGGTAAACTTCCTGTGGTACCTTTCGATCCAGTCCAGACCATTAATAACCATAAACTAAAATCTGCCGCAAATAAATTTAATGCAATACCTATCATTATTGGATTTGCTTTCATTTTCATAGTAAAGAAAGCCATTACCAAAGACATTAATACACCAACAACAATAGCACCAAGTAATCCTAGCCATGAACTTGAGAATAAAGCACTAAAGTACACACCAAATAAAGCCCCCATAATCATTAAACCTTCGACAGCTATATTTGGAATTCCTGCTACATCAGCCACATAAGCACTCATTGATGCATATAGAAGAGGAACTCCAACTCTAATTATTACAAATATGAATCCAGCACTTAAGAATGTACCTACAAAATCATTCATGAGTAATTTCCTCCTTTATAAGCTTTTTATTTCTCCATGCTCTTAAGAAGTATTGAGAAGAAATAAGTAATGTAAGAATAACTTCTACTAAAGAAATTAACTTAACATCAATTACAGCACTACTATTAGCCAACAACTGAGCACTAGCCCTTAGATAACTAATTCCAAAGGCAGCAATTAATACCCCTATTGGATGATTCCTCCCTAACATCGCCATTAATGCACCAGTAAAACCTAAACCTGGTAAAGTAGTCCAAGAAAATCTTTTATATATACCAAGTAATTCTATAGATGAACCAATACCACCAAGAAAACCCGCAAGAAAGTGAACAATTAATATTAAACTAGTTGCACCCATACCTGAATATTTTGCAAAGTTTTTGTTTAAACCTGTCATTCTTATTTGATAACCAAGTTTAGTTTTATATAACAATATATAAACTACAACCACTGCTATCAGCATTAATATAAAACCACTGTGTACTTGTGTTCCTTTTAATATAATTCCTAACTTAGCACTTTCAATAAATGGAGCAGAAGCATTTCCTGAAACACCTTCAACCGCCAAGAATGTCTTTACTATATAAAATCCAATACCAAATAAAATACTGTTTAACATTAAAGAAATAACCATTTCACCTGTATTAAACTTTGCTTTTAAAATACCTGGACCAAGCGCAATTAAACCACCTAATAAACCTGGTATTACTATTGCCAAAGCTGAATCCACAATAGAATTACCACTCATAAAACCTGTATTAACTGCAACTATTGTACAAAACACACCACATATATAAAATATACCCTCTGTACTTAAGTTAAAGAACCCTGTCTTAAAGTATAATAATGTAGCAAGACCTGCAAAACACAAAGGAACCATTTTAATTAATACATATCCAAAGAAGAATTTACTTTGAAGTGGATATGTTAATAAATCTATAAAATCCTTTGTAGGATTATCTGAAACAATCAATAAAACTATAAATGTAATTATCAACGCAATAAGCAATGATGAAATTAATTGTAGAATAGAAAACGGCCTATCATCAGTCCACTTAATTTTAGTAAGTGTTAATTTATTTTTCTTACTCATGAGTAGCCCTCCTTAATTCTTCTTCACTTTGTTGCTTAGTTCCAAGCATATATAAGCCTAACTCACTTTCACTTATATTACTTACATCATCAAAATGTCCAACTAGTTTTCCATCAAACATTACTAATAATCTGTCAGATAAGGACATAATCTCATTTAAGTCAGCACTAATTAGTAAAATACCTTTACCATTGTTTCTCATTTGAAGTAATTGTTCATGTATGTATCTAGCACTACCAACATCAATACCTCTTGTAGGTTGTTCAGCAACCATTATAAGTGGTGATGTTTTCCACTCTCTTGCTACTACAACCTTTTGAATATTACCACCTGATAAACTATCAACCTTAGAATTTTCATCCTTAGTTCTAATAGAAAATCTATCAATTAATTCTTTTGAAAGTTCTTTAATCTTTTTTTCCTTCATAAATAACTTTCCACTAATCTCTTCATTACCATAGAATGTTGAAATAAGGTTTTCACTAACACTAGCCTCTGCCGCTACTCCATCAACCATTCTATCCTCAGGAATATAAGATAAGCCATTGTCTCTTCTATTTTTTATATTAAAACTTGATACATCCTTATTATCTATCTTTATTAAACCACTATCCTGATGAAGTAAACCTGTAATCATTTTTACAAGTTCTTCTTGACCATTACCTTGTACACCGGCAATCCCTAGTATTTCTCCTGAATCAACTGTAAAACTAACATTCTCTACTTTATAAACACCTGACTCCTTAAAGGAAAGATCTTTCACTGTAAGTAAAGGTCTATGTTCTACTTCATCTTTTTTACTATCGAATGTACTATCAAGCTTTCTACCAATTATTAATTCTGTTAGTTGATCAATACTTATATCTTCACAATTATATGTACCTTTTGTTTCACCACTTGAAATAACTGTTATCTTATCACTAATTTGTTTTATCTCATTTAACTTATGAGAAATAAAAATTATTGTGTGACCCAACTTTTTAAAATATAATAGTTGCTCAAATAATGCTTCCGTTTCTTGAGGAGTTAATACTGCAGTGGGCTCATCTAAAATAATAACTTTAGCATCTCTATATAATGTTTTAAGTATCTCAACTTTTTGTTTTGCACTTACTGTTAAATCTTGAACCTTCGCATTAACATCAATATCAAAATTATATTTCTTTGCAAGTTCTTGAGTAATTTTTACTCCTTCTTTTTTATCAAGAAATACTCCACCTTTTATAGGTTCAGATCCTAAAATTATATTTTGTGCAACAGTAAAAGAAGGAATCAATTTAAAGTGTTGATATACCATTCCAATACCATTTTTAATAGCTTCTAAAGAACTACTATAATGTATTTTTTCTCCTTTGTAGTAAATATCTCCTGTAGTTTGTTTTTCATTCGCAAAAATTATCTTCATTAAAGTTGATTTACCAGCGCCATTCTCTCCAACAATCGAGTGGATTTCACCTTTTTTAAATTCAATATTAACATTTTTATTTGCGATTACACCATTAGAATATACCTTAGTAATATTTTCTAATTTTAATATAGTTTCACTCATCGTAACCCCCTATACAAATAATGCTCTATCAATTGATAGAGCATTATAATAAATAACTTTATTTGCTTGTTTTTGCTACTAATTCATCCCAAGCTTCTGTATCTTGAGATACATCGATAACAGTTACATTACCATTTTTCAATTCATCAGCATATTTAGTTACTTCAGCTCTTAATTCTTCGCTCATAACTTCTTTATAATGATCGTTTTCAGCAAGACCAACACCATTTTCTGCATAACCTAATGCAACTAATGTGCCCATTGGAAGGTTACCATCCATGTATTTAGTAATAGCATCAAGAATAGCGATATCACAGTTTTTAGTTCCTGAAGTTACAATTGTATTAGCCAATTCAGGTTTTGAAGATAAACTAGCATATTGGTCAGTATCTACACCAATTGTACTAAATCCAGCTTCTGCTGCAGCTTCAAATAAACCATTTCCAGCTCCACCAGCAGCATGCCAAATTACATCAGCACCTTGTTTGTTCATATTTAATGCTATTTCTTTCATTTTTCCTGTATCTTGGAAGTCACCAACAAATCCAACTTTAATATCAATATCAGGTTTAACAGCAAGAGCACCTTGTATAAATCCACCTAAGAATTGTTTGATACCATTGATTTCCATACCACCAATAGCTCCAACAACATTTGATTCAGATTTAACAGCTGCAACTATACCAGCAAGATATCCAATTTCTTCTGATTTATAAGTTACACCATAAACATTTGGTAGATTGTTGATTTCTGGATCTGAATAGTCAAAGTTAATATAAGTAATATCTGGATATTGTTTTGCAACATCAAGCATGTATGACTCATATTGGAAGTTTCCAGAAATGATTACATCATATCCACTTTCTGCAGCTTGTAAGTTTGCACTAGCCCAACCAGCTTCATCTGCTCCCATTTCAATTAAAGTTGTTTCAACTTGGTCACCATATTTTTCATTAATTAACTTAAATGAATTATAAGTAACATCGAAATAAGATTGGTCTCCAATATAAGGTAGTAGTAAAGCTACTTTAACCTTGTCTTCCCCAGTAGTTTCTTCTGTAGGTGTTTCGGTAGTTGTTCCTTCTTCAGTACTAGTAGTGTTGTTACATCCAACTAATGTTACAACTAATAGAATACTAATAATGATTCCAAAAATTTTTTTCATTTCTTTCCTCCATCTTCAGCTTTCAACAAACACCCGTAAACTTTTAAAATATTCTTACTATTGTTTTTTATCGCAACACAACCATAATCAGTTTTAAAGTTTTCTATAGTTTGTTTTAGACAAATATCATTGATATTTGATAATACTATATTCCCATATTTCACATCAATATTCAATGTTAACTTAAAACCAGAATCTAATATATTTTTGTCTATAACTCCTATGAGTTTTTTATCAATCATGTTATTAATTCTATAGATATAATAAAGCTTTCCATCATTTATCCATATACTTTTATAAATGTTATTTCCCTTTAAACCAAAACAGAATTCAACATTTATTCCATCATTATATTGAAATATAATTTCTAAATTACTTAACTTAGATTTATAATCAGAAAATATAACCATAGAATCTTCAAGGATTAATCCATTATCTAAATAAGTATTTCCACAAATATTTACTAATTGACTTATTGTTTTTCTATTATTTCCTACAAAATCCAATCCCCAATCTTCATAATTAATCTTTGTAAAATCCAGTTCATATTCATATCCTGTAATTATTTCTACTTCATGTATGTTTATGTAAGATCTAATAATCCTATCATTATATTTAATTCTTAAACCATATTCACTTACTAAATTAATTTCTTTTGGTATCTTATATAATAAGGTTTGTTTATTACTTACAGTATATTCTTCACTAACATATTCTTTCTCATAATCTTTTACATAAATATAAAATGATACATCAATATTTTCATCATTAGAAACTATAAATTTTATAGTTTCATTTGGATAAACTGTTGGAGAAAACACTGGTTCATATCTAGAATCATATACTTCATTTGGTCTATAGTAAGTCTTTTGATAAACATCACAATAATAATCCTTATACCCATTATTTATAACTACTTTTAACTTATTATTATAATTAATCAAATTAGTTTCTGAGTATCTATAGGAATTTGTTTTAAATGATTGAGTTGAATAAGGCAAATCAAATAAAAACTTTTTATCATTTATATATCTTTCAGGTATATTTAATCCTTTTAACTTGTATCCAATCTTACAAAACTCTAATGTTGTATTACTTACTGTATCAATATTTAAGCTTCCAATCGAACTACTAGACAATAATAAATCATTTATAGGTTTAATCCATTTCTCATCAATATTATCTATACCAACTAAAGCACCCATTATTGAACCAACATTACCTAAATTACAATCAGTATCCCAACCAGAAGTCGCTAGGATACACATTGTTTTATTAAAATCAGATTCACCATAGTACATTGCCATAACCATTAATGCAGTATTTGAAATTATAGGACATACTCCACCATACACACTATAGTTGTGGTTTTTTATTATGTAATTTAAACATTTTTTATAGTCATCTTGATTTTTTTCATAAAATTCTTTTATTTCTATAACAATTCTATAATAAGCACTATCTTTCTTTACATATTCTAAAGCTTTATCGATTACTACTTTTATATCTGTTTCATTATAGGCAATAGAAATAGCACTAGCCGCAAAACTAGCACCTTCAATTCCATCTAAATCATGAGTAACACTTGCCATTTTTTTTGAAAGTGAACTAGCCAGATTAGGGTCACCTACAGAAACATAACCCCAACAATCACTAAATATCTGTCCTCCAATTTGTGTTGCAAGTTCCTTTCCATTTGTTTTATAAGACCCTGACTCTGGCCCAAACATTCCTTTTTTTAGATTATTATATGCTGTATGTTCTGTGGAAATTCCTTCTCCTCCCCACCAAAAGAAGCCATGACCATCTATTACATAATTTAAAACTGCATTAGACATCTTATTTATTAAACTATCATCACTACTATCATTTAATGCCTTAACAAAAAATAAAGGACCATTGCTATCATCATCTGCCGCAAACACATCAAAATCAACTGGATAGTATGTAATTTCACCATATGTTTTAAGTATTTCTCTATACTCCCATCCCTCTATTGGTGCACCTAACCTAATTCCAATTATTTTACCTAACCATGATGCATAAGTTTTTAAATAATATTCATTAAACTCCATATTATCCCTCAATAAATTTAATTATTCTTTCTACATTATCATCTGTAAAGAAGTAAGGATCAGTATGTACTTTATCCTTTACTAATTCATATTCAATATATGTTTCTTTATCTAGTGCTGCCTTATACAATCTATCTGCTTGTAAGTATGGAACTAGGACATCCTTATCTCCTTGTTGAAGTAATATTCTTGGACTATTATTTCTTAAATGATTAATTGGATTTGATTCTTTTCTTTTATCCTCATCATTTATAGCTTTACCAATAAATATAGAGAAAATATCTTCATTAGGATCATCACTTACTTTAATTCCAACTTTTTTAGAATCTTCATTTATGGTTTCAATATCTACTACCGGATATAAAGAAATAATATTATGTACTTTATATTTTTCATCAATATTAAATAATGAATTGTCCATTAAACCTGTCGCAAGTACTAAATAACCTCCTGCAGATTCTCCCCAAATACTAATATTACTTAAATCAAAATTATATTTGTCTTTATTATCATAAACCCACTTAACGCATTGTTTTAAATCTAATATTGGTTGAGGGTATGGAGCATCCAATGCTTTTGTATAATCTGGTATAACTACAGCATAGCCATGATTAATTGGTTTAATCATTGGATCTATAAACTTTGATTGTTTAAATCCAGACACAAAGCCTCCACCATAAACACTTATTACAACAGGGTAAGGTCCTTCACTGTCCGGGAAATATAAATCAAGATTTAGGTCATTATAATAATTTATATCCAATATTTTTTTATTATACTTACTAACATCCATATGACCTAAATCAAACTTTAAAAAGTTAGTTAAATATTCATTCATTACAATATCATTTCTTTTCATTTACAATGCTCTCCATTAATTTTTTATCATTATACAAGTCATAAATACTAAATAATATTACCTTTATTGGTTCAATAAGTGCCTTCTCATTATTTTCTATCATAAAATCTTTCCCATGGAACAAACCTTTAAATCCACTATAACCAAATTGTGTAGTTGGATATAAATAAGAAACATCCCCAATATCACCTGAAGCTATACTTCTTTCATCTTTAATAATGTTTTCTTCATCCGCAAACCTTAATATATTTTTATGTATTACTTCACTTAAAATCTTATTAGGAATTAAAGGTTTATAACCATCTTTAGTATCAATTATACAATTCCCATCTAAAGCTTTAGCACAATGAGTTCCAATTGTATCAAGCTTATTGCTTATGTTACTTATTTCATCATAATTTAAACTTCTTATATAACATTCATAAACAACTTCACTTGGAACACTATTTATAGAATCTCCACCTTTTGTAAGAATTCCATGAACTCTAGTCATATTCCCATCACTAAATGTTTCTCTTAACATTCCTAAAGCACTGTTAAATAAAGTAAACATATTTAAAGCATTATTACCTAATTCTGGTGAAACACCAGCATGAGAAGCTTTTCCTATAAATGTAAACTTTTTATAAACAAAACCTGCAAGAGAAGAGTTATACCCATACTCATAATTACCACCCATAGCATGAAGATGGATTACACAGTCTACTCCTTTAAAAATACCAAGTTCAATCATATTGGTTTTTCCACCAATATATTTAATTTTGTTTTCATCGATTAATTTGTTTCTATACTCTAAGTCAGTATATTCCTCTGCAGGAGTATAAAATAAAGTAACCTTGCCCTTATAATCTAGTTCATTTAATACTATTAATACATATGTCATGATTGCTACTTGAGTAAAATGTCCACATGAATGAGCAGCATTATCAATATTATTAGAATAGGGATGTCCTAAAGTCGGTATAGCATCTAACTCCGCAATTAATCCTATGTGGGGATAATCTTGGCCTAAACTAACTTGAAATCCTGTTTCTAAGTATTCTTTTTCTATTTTAATATTATTTTCTTTTAATTTATTTATTATTAGTTCTTTAGTTTTAAACTCTTTATAACCTAGTTCTGGATTTTTAAATAACAAGTCTGAAAATTCAATAATTTCACTTCTATATTTTTCTACAGTTTTATTAATTAAATCATTCATATTACTCTATCACCTCATTTATATAAGGAATAGAAGGACTCGCACCTTTTCTAGTAACTGAAATAGCCGCAGCTCTATTTGCTACTTTTAAAGCTTTAGTTATTCCAGTATTTAAATGTGAGATAAAGTATCCAGTAAAAGTATCACCAGCCCCAGTAGTGTCAATAGCATCCACCACTTCACCAACCTCACTATATATATTTCCATCCTTATAAATACAAGACACTCCCTTTTCTCCCATCGTTAAAACAACTAACATATAAGGGTACTTTTCATGTAGTCCTTTAAGAATTTCTGTAGGACTATCATACCCACTTATTTGTTTACCTTCTTCTTCATTAACCAGTAATATATCTACCTTATTTAAATCAACATCATTAATTATTTTATTATAAGGAGATGGATTCAATGCAACTACCAACCCTGATTCATAAGCTTTATCAATTATATAACTTAAATTTGAAATCTCATTTTGTAATACTATTAAATCTCCTTTACCAAAATTAGATAAAACATTTTCTATATCTTCTATACCTATTTCATGATTAGAACCTGGCGCAATAATAATAGAATTACTACCATTAGCATCAACTTGAATAATCGCATGACCACTATCATTATTACTTCTTTTTAAATAATCAATATTAATATTATCTTTAATTAATTCATTTATTAAAACCTGACCATCTTTTCCTATACAACCTGCAAAATATGTTTCACAACCTGATCTTGCAAGAGCTATAGCTTGATTAAATCCTTTACCACCAGTAAAAGTATCTTGTTTAAAGCTACTAATTGTTTCTCCTTTTCTTACAATATTGTCCACATTATAGACTTTATCAATGTTAGCTGAACCAAAAACTAAGTATCTCATTATTAACACCATCCTATTAACTAAATATTAACATATTATTATCTTCATGAAACTTTCACAGTCAAATCAATAGAAGTTTTATAATATAGTAGGTATGATAAATAAATAGAATTCAGAGGGATGGTTATGTTAATAATTAAAAGAAATGGCAAACAAGAAGATTACCAAATAGAAAAGATAGTTAATGCGGTTAAAAAAGCGTTTGATAGTTGTAAGGATGTTAAATACAATGATGAAACACTTTTTGATATTGCAAAAGATGTTGAAGATATAATTAAGCATCAAGAAAATACAACAGTAGAACAAATACAAGACTTAGTGGAAGAAAGCCTGATGAGAAAAGGTTATTTCCAAGTAGCTAAATCATATATCTTATATAGAGAAACAAGATCTAAGAAAAGAGAATTCAGACAATCAATAGTATCTAACTTTATTGAACAAGCAGATTTAGAAATAACTCTAGCTAAAATAGAAAAAGAATTCCCTGAAGATAACTATAGTTTAGAAATATTAAGTCAAAAGTTTCATTCTTTTATTAAAGAAGGTCAAGCAGACTCAGATTTATTAGTTTCTTTAATTAAGGCTGCAGTAGAACTTGTAACAAAAGAGTCTCCTAACTGGGAATTTATTGCAGCAAGATTATTAATGATTCAATTTAATAGAAAACAAAAACTAAGAAAACAACAATTTAATAACTTCTATGATAAAATTGTTTACTTAACTGAAAAAGGTTTATATGGCAAATATATTCTAGAAAACTATACAAAAGAAGAGATATTAGAAGCTCAATCATTTATAGATAACTCTAGAAATAATTTATTCAATTATTCAGGATTAGATTTAGTTATTAAAAGATATGTAATAGTTGATTATAAAAATCAACCTGTAGAAACTCCACAAGAAATGTATTTAGGAATAGCACTACATCTTGCGATGATTGAAAAACACAATAGAATGCAATATGTAAAAGAATTCTACGATATGTTATCTACACTAAAAGTCACAATGGCAACTCCAACTCTAGCCAACTCAAGAAAACCAATACATCAATTAAGTTCTTGTTTTATAGATACAGTACCTGATAGTTTAGATGGAATTTATAGAAGTCTTGATAACTTTGCTAAAGTTTCAAAACTAGGTGGTGGTATGGGACTTTACTTTGGTAAGGTAAGAGCTAAAGGAGGAAGTATCAGAGGCTTTGAAGGAGCCGCTGGTGGAGTTATTAGATGGATAAGACTAGTAAATGATACTGCAGTAGCTGTTGACCAACTAGGTGTTAGAGCAGGAGCTGTAGCTGTTTATTTAGATGTATGGCATAAAGATTTACCAGAGTTTTTACAACTAAGAACAAACAATGGTGATGATAGATTAAAGGCACATGATGTATTCCCTGCAATATGTTATCCTGATTACTTCTGGGAACAAGTTAAAACAAATATAAATGGTGATTGGCATATATTTGATCCACATGAAGTATTAACTATAAAAGGATATCACTTGGAAGATTACTATGGTGATGCATGGAAAGAAAAATATTTAGATTGTGTTAATGATGGAAAGATATCAAAAAGAATTATTCCTATAAAAGAAATAATTAGATTAATTATTAAGAGTGCAGTTGAAACAGGAACACCATTTACATTTAATAGAGACCATGTAAATAATATGAATCCTAACCCTCATAAGGGAATGATTTACAGTAGTAACTTATGTACTGAAATAGCACAAAATATGAGTGAAATATCTTCTGTTAAACAAGAAGTTATAGAAGTAAATGGTGAAAAAGTTGTAGTTACGACTACAAAGCCAGGAGACTTTGTAGTATGTAATCTAGCAAGTTTAACACTAGGCAAAATAGATGTAAGTAGTGATGAACTACATAAACTTACAAAACTTGTAGTAAGAGCATTAGATAATGTTATTGATCTAAATTACTTCCCACTACCATATGCACAAATCAATAACTTAGATTATCGACCAATTGGTTTAGGAGTATCTGGTTACCATCATATGTTAGCTAAAAATAATATTAGATGGGAAAGTGAAGAACATTTAGAGTTTGTGGATAAAGTATTTGAAAACATTAATTATGCAGCTTTAGAAGCAAGCAATGAACTAGCAATAGAAAAAGGAAAATACAAACATTTTGAAGGAAGTGACTTTGATAACGGTGATTACTTCACAAAAAGAAACTACACTTCAGAAAGATGGAATAAATTAAAAGAAAAAATTCATAACAATGGTATGAGAAATGGTTATCTATTAGCTATAGCTCCAACTTCAAGCACAAGTATAATCTCAGGCACAACTGCAGGATTAGACCCTATAATGGATAGATTCTTCTTAGAAGAAAAGAAAACAGGTTTAATACCAAGAGTAGCACCTGATTTAAACTTAAAAACACATTGGTTATATAAGAATGCTCATACAATAGATCAATCATGGTCAATTAAAGCTGGTGGAGTTAAACAAAGACATGTAGATCAAGCAATGAGTATGAACTTATACATTACAAATGACTATACTTTTAGACAAATTTTAGATTTATACATATTAGCCTATGAAAAAGGTGTAAAAACAATATATTATATAAGAAGTAAGAGTTTAGAAATAGACGAATGTGAAAGCTGTTCAGCATAGGAGGAATGATGGAACAATTAGTTAAAAAACCTTTATTTAACCCAGATGGAGATATTGATGTAATATCTAGAAGAATCATTAATGGTAATACTACAAACCTTAATGACTTCAATAACGTTAAATACACATGGATGTCAGATTGGTATAGACAAGCAATGAATAACTTCTGGGTACCAGAAGAAATAAACATGTCGACTGATGTTAAGGATTATCCAAACTTACCAGCCGCAGAAAGAAGAGCATATGATAAAATACTTTCTTTCCTAATATTTTTAGATAGTATTCAAACAGCTAACCTACCTAATATCTCAGGTTATGTGACCGCAAATGAAATAAACTTATGTTTATCAATACAAACATTCCAAGAGGCACTACACTCTCAATCATATAGTTATATGCTTGATACAATATGTGAACCTCAAGAAAGAATTGATGTATTATACCAATGGAAAAATGATGAACATCTATTAAAAAGAAATACATTTATAGGAGAACTATATAATGATTTCCAAAAAAGCCAAGATGCATTTACTTTTACAAAAACTTTAATTGCTAACTACATATTAGAAGGTATTTACTTCTATTCAGGATTTATGTTCTTTTATAATCTTGGAAGAAATGGTTTAATGCCAGGATCAGTTCAAGAAATTAGATATATAAATAGAGATGAAAATACTCACTTATGGTTGTTTAAAAATATCCTTCTTGAATTAAAGAAGGAAGAACCTGATTTATTTACACCAGAAAGAATTGAAGAGTACAGAGCAATGATTAAAGAAGGTTGTGAACAAGAAATAGCTTGGGGACACTATGTAATTGGAGATGATGTTCAAGGTCTTACAAAACAAATGATTACAGATTACATACAATACTTAGGTAACCTAAGATGTGTAAGCTTAGGATTTGAAAAACTATATGATGGTCATGATGAAGAACCTGACAATATGAGCTGGGTATCACAATATTCAAATGCAAACTTAATCAAAACAGACTTTTTTGAAGCAAGATCTACAGCTTACGCTAAAAGTAGTGCAATTGTAGACGACCTATAAGATACAAAAATACCTCATAGAATTAACTACGAGGTATTTTTTTAATATGTTTTTATAGCTGGTAACCAGTAAGAAGTATTGTATATATCAGTTAATCTATAGCTATAAACTAAATTTGCATTAGTTATATTTATATTTGAAATATTTAGTTCACCTTGAACTTGGTACTGTTCACCTATAATGTATCTTTCAGTAATACTTCCATCATAACTATGATAATCACTAACAAAGTCAATCACGTCTCCACCAACTATTTCGATCATACCCTTAGCTTCTTGAACTACTTCATCATAAATCTTTCTAGCTCCAAGTACACTACCATCAGGATTTTCATCAGTAAACTCAACCATAATATGTACAAATTCATTATTTAAGTATGCTGGTACATAGCCTGTAATTTTATAAGAATCACCACTTACTTCATCAGATAATAATCTATAAGAAACTACATTATCATTAATTGCTAACCATGAATTATCATAGTCATATATTAAATCTCCAGCATCGTTAAATTCAAACACATTGTCTAAACCTAAATCAATATAACCTTCACCATCATCTATAAATACATTTAATTCAATTTTTTGAATTAAAGCCCATTGTTCTTCTGATAAATGAAGTACTTTTTGTCCATCAACTTCTGTTAGTTCATATTCAGTAGTATCTACTTGGTTTCTACCAATAAATTGTGCGATTGTATTTAAATCAACACCACCATTCCAATCTCCACCACCAAGTAAACTCATCAAAGAATTTTGGTTATTGTTTTGATTAGACATTGAGTTAGTTAATAAACTTAAAATATCATTACTATTACTTGTAGTACCAGAAGAGGTATTTCCTAGTAAAGTATCAATTAATGATGTAGCACTAGAACCATTGTTTTGAGCAACTATATTTCCTGAAGCAGCAACTTTTGCAAAAGATATAACTGCATCGCTATAGCTAGAATCCATTTCTATATTGTCATAGATTTTAACCATACTATTCATTTTATTTAAACTTGCATATGGGAAGTAAATACTTAATCCATTTGCGTTAGTAATATTACTTGTCCTATTGTATTTAACTGCACTCTTAATTGCATTTGCAAGTTGGATAGATTCAGGTGTACCAATCTTATTTGCAAAATCTACTAAATCAACTTGATCCAATCTTTGTGATTGTGCAAACTCTCTTGAAGATGATCTTGCATTAGATATAACTTGATAGTTTTGTTCTTGTACTAAAGAAGATAAGTTTTTAGAGAAAACTGTTAAACTCTTAGGCATAGTTCCTTTTAATTCAGCTAAATCTACTATAGAAAGTGTTAATTTATCTCTTCTTGAAGCTTTAGTAGATTCACTTATGAAGTCATCAATAATTAACTTTCCTATATCAACACTTTCCATTGAAGTATTCTTAGATAATTCTGTTATCCAATTAGTATAAAACCATCCATTACCTGGCTCTAAATCTTCTGAAGCTAATAAGTAATCCGCATAAGGTTCCATTGCTACTGCAGTCTCTAAGTTAGCCATAAGACATGCATCATAACCAATGATATCAAACTTTACATTAGCACTTTTTAATGCGGATGAAATTTCATCTATTGTCATTGTATCTCTTGGTGCATATTGATCCATCGCAAACCCACTAACAGATCCTGCCCCATGGTCCCAAAGTATTAATATGTTTCTATTTGCTGGATAATTCTTACTTGCATACTTGATAAAATCAGATAAAGTTCTAGGATCACTCATACTCTTTAATCCAACATTTTTATCAAGGGTAACCATACCATTAGGTCCAATTAAATATCTTTGATTTGTTTGGTTACTAATAACGTTATTATTCCATTTCTTAGCTCCACCTGTTTCTACAACTATATTTACATTTTCACTAATTGTCGCATATAACATTTCATTTAAATCTTTTGTAGCCATACCATAGTTTGATTCCAAGTCTGAACCAACCATGTACACCATTATTGTTACTTCATCACTACCATCACCAATAATTTCTGTGTACTTATTTCTTGCATTAGGATCAACTTCCTTATTTACAGAATTTGAATTAATATTTACATATTGTTGATTATTATTATTTTGTTGGTAGTTATTAATTACTGGTGTATTATTTTGTACTGGTTGTACAACCGTGGTATTATTTCCACTATTACCTCCACCAAAAAACATCATCAATAAAAATATGATGATTCCTCCTAGTCCTAAACCTCCTCCTGCACGAGTTGCTCTAGAAATAGTAGGTCTTGTTCCAGTAGTACTATTTACCTTTTCTCTTTTATATACATAAGTTTCTTTTCCAGAATTTTTCTTTTCTCTAGAATGTGGTCTGTTACTCATAATATCCCTCCGTAATGTTATATTCATTTTACAACATTTATAACTTTTAATACATATCATATGATTTTTGTACTTTATATATAAACTTTGTTAAAAGAAGGTAAAGTCTTAACCATTTCATTGAAAAACCAAATTATTTAATCTAAACTTAACTTATGATATATTGCGTAGAAGATGACTTAAACATATTAGAACTATTAACATATACCTTAAAACAAACAGGTTATGAAGCTAGTGGTTTTACTAGTTCAAAAGAATTTTATCCTGCTTTAGCACATGAAAAACCTCAACTTATACTATTAGATATTATGTTACCAGGGGAAAGTGGTATAGAAATACTTAAACAATTAAAATCTAATATAAATACTTCTAGTATACCTGTAATAATGCTTACAGCTAAAAGTAGTGAATATGATAAAGTAATTGGATTAGATTTAGGTGCGGATGATTATATAACTAAACCTTTTAGTATGATGGAATTAATCGCAAGAATTAGAGCAGTATTAAGAAGAAGTGAAGTTACAATGGATTCAGATATACTAAAATACAATGAACTAACAATTGATACAAAGAAACACTTAGTTACAGTTAATAATAATAAAGTTACCCTAACTCTTAAAGAGTATGAATTACTTAAAAAACTTATGGAAAATCCTGGTATAGTATTAACAAGAGAAAAACTACTTGAAGAAATATGGGGATATGATTACTATGGAGAGACTAGGACAGTAGATGTTCATATAAGAACCTTAAGATCCAAGTTAGAATTAGAACAAGACTATATTGAAACTATACGTGGTGTTGGTTATAAAATGGGTGAATAGTGCAAAAAAGAATTTTTAAAACAATTGCAATACTTACTATAACGGTCAGTTTGATCGTTTTTTTTGCTAGTGCATATATTTTATTTTATAAAGCTAGTCAAAACACTATGAATACTGTACAAAATGAAACAAAACAAATTGCATCTGTTTTAAATGAAAACCCTAATTATTTAGAAAACAATACAGTATTAACTGATTCAAGGATTACATTAATATCAAGTACTGGTGAAGTTATTTATGATAATACCTTAGATATTAGTAACCTTGACATACATAAAGATAGACCAGAAGTTATTAATGCAATAAATGATGGATATTCTAGTAGTATAAGAAAATCAGATTCAATTCAAACACAACTTTATTACTATGCAATAAAACTAAACAATGGAAATGTAATAAGGTTATCACAAAATACTAATACTGTATGGGGCATTATTATTCCTCAAATAAATCTAATAGTTATTGCTACAATACTTATACTATTACTAAGTTTGTTTATCGCTAATTGGGCCACTAAAAAAATAGTAGAACCAATTAATAAATTAGACTTACAAAATCCTTTATCAAATAAGGTATATCCTGAACTAACAGACTTACTATTATCACTTGAAGAAAACAATAAAGTTAAAAGAGAGTTTAGTGCAAATGTATCTCATGAATTAAAAACTCCACTTACTTCAATTTCTGGATATGCTGAAATAATGGCAAATGGAATTTCTAAAGTAGAAGATCAAAAAATATTCTCACAAAAAATATATGATGAATCTCAAAAATTAATAAATAAAATTAATGATATTATCAAAGTTTCTAAACTTGATGAAAATAAGGTTGAACAAGACTATTCTATAATTAATTATAAATACTTGTTAGAAGAAATAATACAAGAATTAAAACCTAATCTTTCAAATAAAAATATAACCTTAGAAACAGAATTACAAGATGTTTCAGGAGAGGCAATAAGATATATAATTCATGATGCTTTATACAACATCATTCAAAATGGTATAAAGTACAATAAGAAAAACGGTAAATTATATATCATATTAAATCAATTCAATGACAAGATATATATAAGAGTTAAAGATACAGGAATAGGAATTAATCAAGATGATATACCAAGAATATTTGAAAGATTCTTTAGAGCAGATAGAAGTCATAATTCAAAAATTGAAGGCACAGGTCTTGGTCTAGCAATTACCAAACATAGCATAGCATTACACAATGGAACAATTGATGTATATTCAAAACCAAATGAAGGAACTGTATTTGAAATAATTTTACCTAAAGAAAAATCTTCTTTGTGAGATATAAATCACTTAGAAGATTTTTTATTTTAATTAAACTCGAAATGTTTTCCTTTAACTTGATATATTATATGTTCACAAATATTCTTTGTATGATCTCCTGCTCTTTCAAGATTTCTCATCATTCTAATAGTAGGTATTAGATTTATAATAGTATCTTTATCACCTTCTATTGATTTTTCTCTTAAAATCTCTAAGATTTCATTAAATATTTCATTAATCTTTACATCTTCTTCTGGAATACTAATTGCCCAATTAGCATCACCTTTATCATAAGCATCCATAGCATGATCAAACATAACTAAGAAAACATCACATAGTTCTCTAGTTTTTTTGATAATGTCGTTATCTAAAGGATCATTCTTTATTACAAATTTTGCAATTGCCTTAGAATAGTCTCCAATTCTTTCAAGTTCTATTGCAATTTTAATGCTTGATACAACAATTCTTAAGTCACTAGCCACAGGAGACAGTAAAGCTAATGATTCTATAGCTAAATCATTTATTTCTTCTTCAGCAAGATTTACATACTCATCCATACGAATTACTTTTAAAGCTTTTTCATTATCATTCTCTTCAACAGCTTCAACCGCAACTTCATACATATTTGCGACTCTTCTAGCCATCGCAAGAATACTATTCTTCAATAATTCATTTTTCGCATCTAATTTAGCCATATTATCCAAACCTTCCTGTTATATAATCTTCTGTTCTCTTGTCACTAGGTGTCTTAAATACAGTAGCTGTTAAATCATATTCAATTATTTCACCTAATAAGAAGAAAGCTGTGTAATCACTAATTCTACTAGCCTGTTGCATAGAGTGAGTTACTATAACTATAGTATAATCCTTTTTTAATTCATCTATCAATTCTTCAATTTTATTTGTTGCAATAGGGTCTAATGCACTAGTAGGCTCATCCATCAAGATAACTTCAGGTTCCATTGCAATAGCTCTTGCAATACATAATCTTTGTTGTTGACCACCAGACAATGCTACTGCACTTTCATGTAGTCTATCATGAACTTCATTCCATAACGCTGCTTGTTTTAAAGATCTTTCAACTATTTCATTAAGTTTCTTTTTATCTTTTAATCCTTGACATCTAGGACCATATGCAACATTGTCATATATACTCATAGGGAATGGGTTTGGTTTTTGAAACACCATACCTACTTTAGTTCTTAAGTTAACAACGTCCATCTTAGGAGAATAAATATCTTCTTCATTAGCTTTTATTTCTCCTTCAATTCTACATCCTTCAATCAAATCATTCATTCTATTTAAACATCTAAGAAATGTAGATTTACCACAACCAGAAGGTCCAATAAATGCTGTAACTTTATTTTTATAAATATCAATATTAAGCTTCTTTAATGCCTGTTTATCACCATAATATAAATCTAAATCTTTAACTTTAAAATATGTTTCCATCTTATCCTCCTATACGAACTGTTTAGCAAATTTCTTGCCAATAAGTTTTACTATTATGTTTAACACCAATACGATAGCTAAGATAATAATAGATATTGCACTAGCTAAAGCAAAGTTAGGATTTTCACCAGACATAAATGACCATATCATTAAAGCTAGAGAAGTACCTTGAGATAATACAGTAGGACTATCATTAATAAATGTTCCCATTGTATATATTAATGCTGCAGATTCACCTATAACTCTACCAATACCAAGTAATACACCAGTTAAAATACCATTAACACAACAAGGTAAAATAACCTTAAATATTGTTTGAGATTGTGTAGCACCTAAAGATAAACTAGCATCTCTTAAAGACTTTGGAACAACAAGTAGCGCTTCTTCAGTAGATCTAATAATAGTAGGTAATAGTATAACTGCCATTGTTAAACCACCTAATAATATACTTGTAGTAGTAGCTCCAACTGCTTGAGTTACAGGGAATAATACAGTAATACCCATTAATCCATAAACAATACTAGGTACCCCAGTAAGAGTTTCTATTCCTTGTCTTATAAAAGAATTTATCCTTGTAGGACCTGCATATTCATTTAAATATATAGCACTAGCAATACCTATTGGCAATGATAGTGATAATGAAATTATTATTAGATAAAATGTAGCTATCAAACTACCTCTTATACCACCACTTGAACTCTTAAAATAAACTGAAGATATTGTAGATGCTTTATCTAAAGTTTCAATTGTAGTCTTAGCATCTTGTGCTAATATCTTTCCAGCTAAACCTATAGTTCCATCTTCCATAACATAATCAATTTTTTCAATTGAATAACCAAGATCCATATTTAAAGGTTTTTCAAAATTTGGACCTGCAGTAGCATTCTTTAAATGTGCAAATGGAGATTTTTCAGAAATATAAGTAACTTCTAGTTGTTTCTCTTTTTTATTTGATAAGGTATCATCAATTGCAATACCCCATTTACTTGAATAATATCCTTGTATGTTATCTAAATCTACATCAACAGTAGTAGTTTGATAACTTTCTTCTACATTTGCAAGAAAGTTTTCAGACCAATAATTCCCTTTAATCATTTCCCAACTAATACCGCTTAATCCTTTAGAAAACATAAATACTAATATAGAACCTAATACAAATACACCTATACCAGCAGAAATATATGTAAGTGCATTATATAAAGTATCTTTAGCTTTCATTACATATTCCCCACTTTCTTCTTAACAAAATTTAACAACCAGTTAGATCCAAATATTACAACTAGTAACACAATACCAACTGAGAATCTTATATCATAATCAAGTCCTGTTGTTTCTTTTAAACCAGCTAACATAGTACTTGTAAGAGTTCTTGTAATATCAAACAAATTATATGTTGGACCATATAATTTATTACCAGCAACCATACTAACAGCAGTTGCTTCACCAAATGCTCTACCTAAACCTAGAATAGCACCAGCAAATATTCCTGATTTCGCAGAAATAAGTACTACTTTAAAATTAGTTTGAGTTTTAGTTGCTCCAAGTGCTAATGAAGCATGTTCTAAGTCTTTATCAACTGCTTGAATTGCAGTTATTGACATAGAAGTTATTGTTGGAAATATCATAATTGCTAATAATATGATAACTGCAAGAAGAGAACTTCCTCCAGCAGTTGAAACATTAAATAATGCGGCTAAATCTTTTACAAAACCTGTAATAACACCTGCAGCAAATACACCATAAACAATACTAGGAATACTAGCTAGCAATTCTACAACTGATTGCATAAAACTACTTAATTTCTTAGGAGCAATTTTCACTATAAATAGCGCTGTTAATACAGAAATTGGTAGGCTTATTAATAAAGCAGCAAAAGCAGAAATTAAGGTGTTGATTACAATAAAACCAACACCATATAATTTTTGATCTTGCCTATATGTCATACCAAAAAGGAAGTCAAATAAATTAACTGTCCCATATTGATAATTAGGCAAAAATGGCGAAATTCCCTTCATAACAATGAAGAGAACTAATATTACTATAAAACTTGATGATAGTAACGCCATTGCTAGAAAGAAGTATCTAGCTACCTTATCAAGCGCTTTATTTTTTTTAACTTTTTCAGCGTTGACTAACATGACTCTTTATTTCCCTACTTGATCCCAAGTAGTAATTGTTCCACCATAAATTCCTGATAAATCTTCAGCAGTTAAATTTGTGATTGTAGTATTGTCTTTATTTACAATAGCTACAACAGCATCTAAACAATATACACCACTTGCTAAAGCAGTTGCTACATCTTCTTCAGTCTTGAATTCTCTTGAAGCAAATCCAATATCAGCAGCATTAACACTGTCTTTTTCATCACCTAATACACGTTTGTATCCATCAGATGATCCAGTTTGATTCATTGTGAATTGTACATTTCCAGCCATTGGTTGGAACGCTTCTAATGCCGCAGTTAATGTTTTTTCTACTGATGTAGATCCAGCAGTAACTATTGTTAAACCTGAATTGTCTTTATCTACGATTGGGTGATTCTTTTTAAGTTCAGCCCATGGTGTTGATTTAGATAAGTCAACTTCTCCACCAGCTGCTTGAACTACTTGCATACCTTCTGTTGAATTAACAACAAAGTCTACAAATGCATTAATAATTGCTTCTTTATCTTCACTTTCAAAATCACCAGATGCTCTTGTTACATATGAGAATGGACGTTGCATTCCATATGTTCCATCTAATACTGTTTCACTTGAAGGTACTATTCCTTCAAAGTTAACTGGAGTAACACCACCAGCAGCAAAGTCAGTACTTAATGATGCATATCCAATACCATTAACATCTGAAGCTACTTTTGTTACCATATCTCCATTTGATGATACTTCAATTGCATTTGCAGTTAGTTCTTCTAATCCAATTGCCTTTTCAAATGCTTCTCTTGTTCCACTACTAGCATCACGTGTATAAACGAATATGTCTCCACCTGCTGTAGTTGTTTCTGTTGTTTCTGTTGTTTCAGTTGTTTCTGTTTCTGTTGTTTCAGTTGTTTCTGTTGCAGGTTGTGAAGCACATCCTACAAGTAATAGTGCTAAAACTAAAAAGCTTAATATTTTTTTCATAATCTTCCTCCGTTTGATACGTACTAACATTACAAAAAAACTATAAAGCCTTTATTAGATTAATGTAAAATTTAGGTTAAATAATTATATTATTTAGTTTTATTCAATATTTTAATTATTTTATCTTTGTCTTTTTCTTTGTAGTTACCAAAATATTCTTCAATTATCTCATCTGAGAATAAAGACACACCTTTAATCTTTTTTCTACCATTTTTAGTTAGAGACAGTTTAAAAACTCTATTATCTTCTGGTAGTTGAATTTTTTCTACAAACCCTTTATCTACTAACTTATCTGCAATGTAAGTCATACTTCCACTAGTAAGTAGAACTTCTTTTGCGATTTCTTGAATTGGAGTATCACCATTCTCTAAAAGAGCCATTAATGTTTTAAATTCGGTGACTGCTAGGTTTTCATCTTTTAGCTTTCTTGAAAGTAGCATATCTAAGTCATAAGATACCTTACTAATCAATTTAGCCATTTCTATAGTCTTATTCATACACTAGTCCCCCATGTATATATTTGTGCTAATTATAGCCTATGTATCACATTTAAAACAATAGTTTTGTAAAAAAATGAATTATTTTCATGCATTTTGAAACATTGTTACAAAAAAACTAATCCACTTAAAGTAGATTAGTTAATTTTACAATGTTGAATATATGTATTTACCATTTCCTTTGAATAAAACTTTACCATTATGTGCAGGTATCATTACAGTGTCTCCCTTTATAACTTCTACACTGTTTTCTCCTTTTATAACTCCTTCACCTTCTAACAACGTGATAAATACTATAGATTCATCAGTAATACTCATTTCAATTTCTTCTTTAATATCATATTTATAAACACTAAAGTATTTACAACTTCGTAGTTTACTTATTTTTTGTGTTTCATTCTCCAGTAAAACTGCATCTTCTTTTAGATTCCATTCTTGTGGTTTTAAATTAGAAACATCCATTGATTTATCCACATGTAGTTCTCTTGTATTACCTTGATCATCTTTTCTTTTAAAATCATAAAGTCTATAAGTTACATTAGATTGTTGTTGTATTTCATATATAACTATTCCTTTGCCAATCGCATGAATAGTACCAGGATTTATAAATAATACATCTCCTTGTTTTATATATATTTTATTTAGTTTATCAGTAATACTTCCATCTTTAATACTTTCTTCTAATTCTATTTTGCTCATTTCTTTATTAACACCCGCATACAGAAATGATCCTTCTTCACATTCAATGATATACCACATCTCTGTTTTTCCATTATCACCTTCATGTGATAACGCGTAATCATTGTCAGGATGTACTTGGATACTTAAGTCATTTTTTGCGTCTATTAGCTTTATAAGAATAGGTAAGTTATCTCCTTTACCCTTACTACCTAATATGCCTTTATTATTTTCTATATAATCCTTTAGTTTAATACCTTCAACTAATGAAGAACCATCCTTATGGGTGGAGACTTCCCAGCTTTCAGCAATTATATCTAAATCACTTTTCTTATTGTAATACTCTTTTAACTTTGTACCACCCCAAAGATAATCTTTATAGGCAGGTGTTATTTTAACAATTTTATTCATAGTTACCTCCTACTTCATTTTATACCTAAAAAGGAAAAAGAATTATTAAGTATATATTAATAATTCTTAATAAGTTAATCTATAAAACCTTTATTATCATCAAGTTCTTTAAACCAATATCCAGATTTCTTTATAGTTCTCTTTCCTGTTTCTAAATCTAAAGAAACTAAACCATATCTATTCTTATATGCATTTAACCATGACCAACAATCAATAAATGTCCAAACTTGATAACCAAAACAATTAGAACCTTCTTCAATACCTTTATGTAAGTATCTTAAATGATCTTTCATAAATTCAATTCTATAGTCATCATGAATCATTCCATCTTTAATAAATCTTTCTTCATTTTCTACACCCATACCATTTTCTGATATTAACCAAGGTATATTTCCATAGTTATCTCTTATATTAATAGCTATATCATAAATACCTTGTGGATATATCTCCCATCCTCTATAAGGATTTATTTTTCTTCCTGGCATTACATAGTTATCATAATAATAGTTAGGCATAAAAGGTGCATCAGGATTAGGCATACTACTTCTTGCACTTACCCTTACAGGTTGATAATAATTAACACCTAGATAATCAACTGTATTATTTTTAATAATATCTAATTCTTCTTGAGTATAATCAGGCATTAAATCATGTTTCTTAATAATATCTACTAATTCTTTTGGATACTCACCCTTTATAGAAGGATCTAAGAAGCTCTTATTCGCAAATAGTTCAGCTATTTTAGCCGCTTTTACATCAGCTTCATTATTACTTCTAGGATATGCAGGAGTTAAGTTTAATACTATTCCTATCTTACCTTTATGTTTACCTTCTTTAAAATACTTAATAGCTTTACTACTAGCTAATGCTGTGTTAAACGCTACTTGAACTGCTTTTTTTGGATCAACTTCCATTGGATAATGATATTGATATAAATATCCACATTCAACATGAACAATTGGTTCATTAAATGTAAACCAATAATTAGCTAAGTCACCAAATAATTCAAAACATTTTTTTGCATATAAGGCATAGTATTCAACTACATCTTTATTATTCCATCCACCAATTTCTTGTAAACATAAAGGCATATCAAAATGGAATAGATTAATAAATAATTCAATACCTTCTTCTTTTATTCTAGTAAAATAATCTCTATAAAATTCTACTGCCTTTTCATTCACTTCCCCATAACCATTAGGAAATAATCTAGACCAAGAAATAGAAGTTCTATATGAACTATGTCCTGTTTGTTTTAATAATTTTACATCTTCTTTGTAATGCTTATATATTGAACTTGTTTGATAAGGACCTACTTCATCAAAAAACTTATAAGGTTCTATATCATAAAGATGTTGCCATATATCTTTAGATTTTCCATCACCTTCAAAAGTACCTTCACTTTGTGGACCACTAATAGCACTTCCAAATAGAAAATCATTTTTAAACTTAATCATCTTTACCTCCTACTTTATATAAAAGTTAAAATTGTTTGGATGCATTAAAGACTTTGAAACAATTAGTTTCTTACCATCTTGAGAATAACATTCACTTATTATTTGTATTATCGGGGTATTCATTTCCACCTTCATCCAAGGTAGATACTTAATTGGAACAATTGATGCACTTACTTTTTGTTTTATAACCAGTTCATTTACTAACTCATTTCTTGGTTCATAATTAAAACCTTCAAACAAATTATAAATATCACCATGATCATACTTTACATAAACTTCCTCTATGCTATATATTTTAGTTCCTGAGTATGTCACAAAAGTACAAAATAAAACACTTTCTAAAAACTCAATACCTAATTCTTTAGCTATATCAGAATCCGCATTCTTTAGATTATGAAGTATCTTTTTAAAAGTAAGATTTTTATTAGTTAATGGAAATGTAGAAACATTGCCTTGAGAGATATTTTTATCACTCACAAATGTTCCAACATTTACTACTCTATATATAAGGTTTTCTTCAGCCAATTTATCAATAACTTTCCTTGCGGTCATTCTAGAAATATTCTTTAGTTTCGCAAGTTCTCTTTCAGAGTAAAATGACTCATTAGCACTTCTAGTGTTAATGTCTTCTTTTAACTCTTCTAATACAATTTGATACTTTGGCTTTTCCACACTTCACTCCTTGTTTAATATAGTTTCTATTTGTGATAATTGATTTTTTAATCTTTTCTTCAATTTTCTACTTAATATAAATGAAACAAATATATAATTCCAATTATTTATAGTATCACTAGCCACATACTTCTCTTCTAGTTCTACTTTTGTAGTATTTTCATCAATTTTTTCTAAGTAATAACTTAAATAATTAACACCCTTAGAAGAATCAAAAGAAACTTTATACTTTGTTGGATTTTCTAACTCTAAAATATTAACATTTACTTCTACTTCTTTACCTACTTGAGGACTTAACTTCTTTTTATAAGTAAAACCAGATTTTACTTTTTCTTTATTAACACTACTATTTGATAGTTTAATATCTTCTATTAAAGAATTGTATAAAACTTCAAATATCTTTTTAATTGGTTGATTTATTGTTTTATTAACCTTCATAGTTCACCTATTTTTTCTTTTTTATATATATTATATACATAACAATCAAGAATCCACCCATTAATATTGTAATATGAGGATTTGGTAGCATTATTGATATTGAAATTAGTAATAAACCCATAGCTAATAAGAATGTTGCCCAGTTATTTTTCATATTAACTCCTTTAATACAAATAAGGGAAATCTCAAGATTTCCCTAATAAATTTAATTATTCTTTATCTTGCATACGATTTGCGATTAATACAAACGGTGTCCAGATTATAAATGCGATAAATACATTTAATAATGAAACTAGAGCCGCTAAGATATTACCACCTGTAGCTAAAAATGCATAGATTCCTGGAGGCATTACCCAAGGTACTGATACAAATACTGGAGGAATTATTCCTGTAGCCGTAAAGAAGTACGCTACTACAACACAAATTGGTGGAATAATTAACCAAGGAATAATATATAGTGGGTTCAATACAATAGGCATACCAAATGTAATTGGCTCATTTATATTAAATATTCCCATTGGTAATGAAAGCTTTGCGACTGCTCTTGAATCTTCTCTTTTTGAGAATAATAAGATTGCAATAATCAAAGCTATAGTTACTCCTGAACCACCCATTTGTGCATATGCATCAAATGATCCTCTTGTCCATAAGTAAGGTAATCCTTCTATACCATTTAAAGCATAGTGATTAACATTTTTCATTAATGCTGGTAAATAAATACCATCCATAATTGGAGCTAATACATTGTGTCCATGAATTCCAAAGAACCAGAACAATTGAACTAAGAATGATAATAACACTACTGAGAATACCCCTTGAGATAATCCAAGTAATGGTAATTGGATGTATTTAGCAACTAAATCATTTAATGGTAAACCTGTAATCGCTACTACTAAATAAGAAGCAATAGCAGCTACATATACAGCAACAACACCTGGAATAATCGAAGCAAACGCTTTATTTACTGCTGGAGGTACTGTATCAGGTAATTTAATAATTACATTCTTTTCCATCAATTTAATATAAATCATTGATGAAATCATACCTACAATTAAACCTGTAAATAATCCAGAAGCCCCTAAATAATTTACATTAATAAAGCCTCAAGAACTTACTGCTTCAGTAACTTCACCAATAGTCGCGTCAAATGTTGCACTTTGAGGTAAAAAAGCCACAAAGCTTGAAAAAGAAACTAAACCACCGGCAATTGCATTTACTTTATAATCAACTGCTAAGTGATATCCTAAAGCAAATACAAACACACATGTTAAAATAGCAATTGATGCAAACCAAACGTTACCATTAATAGCGATAACTGACGCAAAAAATGCTGAGATATTTTCCATTCCATTGCTGTTAGGAAGATCTCTTAAGAAAACGTTAAGTAATACCGCAATAGAACCTACCATTGTAATAGGCATAATTGAGATAAAGGCGTCTCTGATTGCAACTAAGTGTCTTTGAGAACCAATTTTAGTCGCAACTGGGATAAAATGTTTATCCATGAATTCCATAAATTTATTCATTTTCTATCTCCTTGTTAATCTTTCAATTAACTAGATACATAAAGTATCCACTATCCTTTCGAAGTGGTATATACCACCTAATTAATAAGATAACATATACACTATTCTATTGCAAGCGATTACAATAATTATCTTGATAATAAAAAACTCTCTTTTATAAGAGAGTTTGGTTAATAGTACCCTAATAAATATCCTGAAGGTAATAAGAAGAAGATTGGTGCTGTAAATATTGCTAGATATAATGAAACTTTATGTTTAATGTCATCATCCATATCTATTTTATTAAATACAAATTTTCTATTGAAATAATATATAAACCAAGAAGATACTAACACACATCCAAGTACATATATAAATGAATATGGTGATTTAAAGGGATTTGACATTATTCCTGATGTAACATTGTCATACCACCAATGATAAAGTTTAGTATTATAATCCAAGTCTAAAACATTTGGTATAAACATTAATATTCCACCTATAATATCTGATATAAAACCAAATATCCACGTTTTTAGTATTGTCTTCTTTACTATTTCTTTTCTGTTTTCTATTTTTAAATGTTTTAAAGATAGAGTAGTAACTAATCTATCAATTAAGTAATTGATTGGTAATATTACTATCCATAAAACAGGATAGAAATATAATAACCATATAGGAAAGAAAACATTATATAATTTGAACTGTTTTTTCATTATTAACCTCCATTTTTTTATTTAAAATAAATCTATTAATTACTTCCGCAACTGCACTTTCATTATGACTTGCTTTAGTTATATAATCGCATTCATCTACCATATCTTCTATAGTATTACTTACACCTATCCCTAAACCCGCTTCCTTAATCATTGGTAAATCATTTAAATTATCACCTATCGCAATTGTGTCTTTAATATCTACATTTAATATATCACTAAGCATGCGTAAAGCTTCACCTTTATTTACACCTTTATGATTAAATTCAATATATCTATTACTAGAATAACTCACATCCATATCAAATAATATATCTTCTAAGTCTTTTTCTATTTTTTGTAAGTAATCTCTATCAGTATTCATATATAAGGCTTTTACTATTTTTTGTCCTTTAAGAAAATCTATATTATTTTCTTCCATAATAACTTTTCCATCCATATTAGTTAAAAAAGCTTTTTCTATATCATTAAATTTAAATATGTAAACTTTCTCTAAAGTATAGATATGGATACATACATTATATTTTAACCCTCTTTTTAATAATTCATTTGCCTTATTAAAACTAATTCCTTCAAAATGAATTATATTACTATCCTTATTCTCTGTAATAACACCACCATTAAAAGAAATTACATATTCATCTTGTTGATTATAAAGATTTAATGTTTTAAGCAAATCATTAATTTGAAAGAAACCTCTTCCTGTGGCAGGCACAAACTTAACACCAAGCTTTCTTGCATTATCAATAGCTGCAATATCTTCTTTTGATATACTTTTATCACTTCTTATTAGTGTCTCATCTAAATCACAGACTATTATTTTGTACATAAGCAACTCCGTTTATCTATTGGTGTGCTCGGTAGGAATCAAACCTACAACCTTTTGAATCGGAATCAAATGCGCTATCCTTTGCGCCACGAGCACATATTATTTAAATATTACCATATAATGGTATAATAATTTCATGATGGAAAAAATAAAAGATATAAAATTGCTAATCTTTGATATAGATGGCACAATACTTATTCATGGTGAAAACACTATAACACCCACTTTAAAAGTTGCTTTAAAACAAGCAGAAGATAATGGATATAAGGTTATGATCGCAACTGGTAGACATTATAGATTTATACCAGAAGAATTATTAAAAGATGTGGACCCTAATTACTTAGTAACTATAAATGGTGGTTGTTTAGTAGATAAGGATGGTAATGTACTACAACAACATCCAATGGACCAAAAAGAAATAGAAAATCTAACTGAGATATGTGATAAAAACAAAATATCTATTGCATTGAAATGCAAGGATGATATTGTGGTTTATACTTACTTTGATCAATATGTTGAAGGTTATGTCGGGAAAACATCTCCTTTCGCAAAACTATTAGTGGATGATACTATAAATAGAAACTATCACAAAACTATTGGACCAGCACTTGGTGGATTCCTTATAGGAGATCATCCAACAATATATGAAATAGAAAAACAATTCCCTAATCTAAGTTTTGCAAGATCTCATGCAATAGGCTTTGATGTTTATATGACTAATACCACTAAAGGCACAACAATAGAATCATTTTTAAGCCAACAAGGTTTAACTTGGGATAATGTAATGGCATTTGGAGATGCTGGTAATGATATAGACATGATAAAAAGAGCAGCCATAGGTGTTTCCTTAGGCAATGCTCCTGATTATGTTAAAGAAGTTGCTGATTATGTTAGTGATACTGTTGATAATGATGGAGTTGTTAAAGCTTTAAAATATTTTGAAATAATTTAAATCCTTATTAGGTGGTAATTCAACCACCTTTTTTTTATTTGTAAGAATATCATTCCATTCTAGTTTATAAGCTATTAAACCCATTTCCTTAAAATCTTTTGATACTTTTCCATATATACTATCATTTACTATATATAATCCTAAACTTGCTAAATGAACTCTTATTTGGTGTGTTCTACCTGTTTCTAGTTCACACTCTAATAAAGTATACTTTCCTTTTCTACTAAGTACTCTTACCTTAGTTAATGCATCTTTACCTGAACTAGAAATCCTATACTTATTACTTACATGTCTATCTTTTCCAATAGGACTATCTATAATCAAATAGTCTTTATCAATTTTTCCAATTACTATAACTTTATAGTATCTTTTTATTTCTTTATTTAATAATAAAAAATCCAAGTAAGGTTGAAAGAAAGAACTTTTAGAATACATAACTAAACCTTGGGTTTCTTTATCCAACCTATGTAAGTGTCTTACATTTAAATCTAAATTATTATCCTTATAATATCTTGCGACTCTATTACATAGTGAACCTTTTTCATTTTTTTCACCATGTACAATGATATCTGATGGTTTATTTACTATTAAAATATAATCATCTTCATAGATTACATCACAACTAAAATCATCTATTAAGTAATCAATAGATTCTTCACTTTTAACACTTAAAATATCATTAGTCTTTAAAATAGAGTTTTTATTAGGTGCACTGTTATTTAATGAAATTCTATTTTCATAAAACAATAAATATTTATTCTTTTTTGATTGTTTATAATAATCAAGAAAGTATTCTAAGGTTTTACCATTAAACTTTTCATCTACAGCAATAATCATTGTTCAAAAATAAATTTATAATCTAGTTGAAGTTCATCTCTAATTTGCATCATTTCTTTTTGAACAGAATCTGATATAGGAACCCCCTTATCTTTTCTATCTAACCAAACTAAATATTCTTTTTCTCCTGCAGTATAAATCCTTTCTTCTCCAGGAGCTTTTTTTGCATTTCTAAGTTCTCTTAAAATATCTCCTGTAGTTTTCTTAAACTCTTCTAATCCCATAAATGCTTCTGGATCAATGACAATAAAGAAATGACCAATTGGTATCCTTGTTTTATTACCATCCTTATCAACACCAGAAATCCCACTTAGGAACGCCGCTTGAGAAAGAGAGGCAGAAAGTATTTCAACTACAGTCGCAAAACCATAGCCTTTATAGCCTCCTAACTCTTCACCTATTCCTCCAAGAGGTGCTAATGCTGCACTACTATTATTTAATGCTTTAATAATTTCAACACTATCAGTCATTGTGCTACCATCTCTAGCAATTACAGTACCTGCAGGTGTTGGTTTATTTA
This sequence comes from uncultured Erysipelotrichaceae bacterium, assembly GCA_964418835.1. Lineage (GTDB taxonomy): Bacteria > Bacillota_I > Bacilli_A > Erysipelotrichales > Erysipelotrichaceae > UBA9076. The sequence continues at coordinate 9,825 of CAYQNJ010000003.1, read as the reverse complement.
TTCTTGCATAGTATTCTATTTTTCCTCTTTGCATAATTGAAGTAGCCGCATCAAATGTAAAAGGAAACTTTTCATCAGTAGGCATTCCAAAAGTTAAAGGATTTGTTCCTAACTTGTTTTCTACACTAAACGTTGGTGCAATAGAAGGTCTAGCGTTTGTTCCAGTTATTCCAATCATTCCTGCTTTTACAGCCATTGAAGTCCAATACCCAGCAATACCATAATGAGTAGAATTTCTTACAGTAACCATAGCCATTCCATATTTCTTAGCTTTTTCAATAGCCATTTCCATAGCCCTATGACTAGCTACCATACCCATACCATCATGAGCATCCAATACGGCAGTAGTCATTGTTTCTCTTACCACTTCTAACTTAGTGATGGGTTTTTGAATGCCAGATTTTATTCTATCTAAGTAAATAGGTTTAAATCTATTACATCCATGACTTTCTATTCCTCTTCTATCACTTTCTAACAAAACATCAGCACAAATTCTTGCGTCTTTTTCAGGTACTCCATATCCTTTGAAAACATCAATCAAAAAGGAATTCATTACTTCCCATTTTATAAAAGGTCTATTATCCATATTATTCTCCCTAATAATAATTATAAGTTATTTACAATAAAATTCACTAAAACTTATTAAAAAAATAATATCTTGAATTAAATAAATCTTATTTATACTTATTATGCTATAATTACTTAGTAAAAAAAAGGTATAATAATGACCAACACACCATATATAACTACAATACAAGAAAAATTTGCATCACCTTTTGAAAGAAAACAGGAATGTTCTTTTGATATTGAATTTGTAGATAAAGAAACATCCCCATTAATACATAGTTCTGCTAGGTTTCTTTATATACTAGAAGGAAAATGCATTTTTTTATTAAATGGTAAAGAATACAAAGTTCAAAAGGATACAGTTATTTCTATACTTCCTTGGGATATAACTCTAATTAAAGATGTACAAGAGCCACTTCACTTTCAAAAAATAATTTATAATTCTGATTTTGTGAATAATTATTTAAGATCATTATATACTCCAAAGAACTCTTTAATTAATTTACATAAATCCATTAAGAATAATCCAATAATTCAATGTGATCAAAAAGAAGCCGCAAACTTCCAATTATTCATTGAACAATTAAAAGAAGAATTAGGAGAAAAAAGTTCTAACATAGACCATAACACACTTCCTATTCTTTCTGATACTTACACTACAAGTCTAATTATTTCTATGCTTGTATTATTTACAAGATATATAAGCAAATCAACAAAACAAGAAGAAGCTGTAAGTGAAGAACTAGAAACTACAAATAAAATTCTTAGATATATAAGTTCAAACCTTCAAGAAAAGATAACTTTAGAAAAACTATCTAAAATATTTTATTTAAGTGAATCAACAATTGCAAAATACCTACATGATAATATTGGATTTTCTTTTTCAGAAATGTTAAATGAAATAAGAGTAAATAAATCTTATGATTTATTATTGTATACAGATTTGAGTTTAAACATTATATCTCAAATAATAGGATATACTGATGCTTCTCATTTCATTAAAGCTTTTACAAACAAAGTTGGTTTTACTCCAAATGAATATCGGAAAAACTTTCAACAAGATGAAAATATATTAAAAAGAAAAGAAAATGAAGTGTTATATAAAGTTTTGAATTACATACATCAAAATTACTTAAGTGATAAAATAAGTGGAGCAATAGTATCTAAAAAATATGGCATCACCATGATGGAATTAAATCACATTCTATTATTTCAAGTAGAAAAAACATTCGATGAGTATGTAGACTGGTTAAGAATCACAAAAGCATCTGAGTTATTAATTACTACTGATATGGTAATAACTGATATTGCAATTGAAGTAGGATACAACACAACAAAAACTTTTACAAGGATATTTACTAATATAAATAAAATGACTCCAGGAGTATTTAGAAAGACAATAAATCTACAAAATGTAGATGGAGAAATAATATACTCGAAAAAGAATTAAAAAGCTAATAAAAACATATGAATAATCATATGTTTTTATGTGCATCAACAAGTTTTAATTAAATGGCGTCCACGGAGGGGCTCGAACCCCCGACCGTACGCTTAGAAGGCGTATGCTCTATCCAGCTGAGCTACGTGGACTTAATGAAGACTCATAAGAGTCTTCTTTATATTATAGAACAATCATTGCGATTGTAAGGATGATACAAGATACTATTGCAAGTATAACTATTAATTTGCTTGCCCATTTTAACCATGTAGAGTATTCAACTTTCGCAATTGATAAACCACCCATAACAACTCCTGAAGTAGGTGTAAATAAGTTAATAACACCACTTGCGGCAGAGAATATCATAACCATAACTGCAGGATTATAACCTAATGAAGCAGTTAATTGAGACATAATTGGCATTGTTAGAGTTGCACAACCACTAGTTGAAGGGATTAAGAATGATAATCCTAGATAAACTAGATAAGCTAATGGAGCAAATACAGTAGCACTTAAACCTTGTAATGCATTAGCAGCAGCTGTTAAGAAATAAACATCTAAGCCTGTTTGAGACATTAATACAGAAGCACCTCTAGCTACAGCAATAACTAATACAACTGAAACTATATCAGCAGCACCATTTATAAATGATTCTACGATAACTTTTTCTTGTAAACCACCAAGTAAACCAATAACTAGTGTAGCGATAAAGAACCACATTGCAAGTTCTCCAAACCACCATCCACCTAGTGCAGTACCATTCAAGAAAGAAGTCCATCCATAAATTGCAGTAGCAGCTGTTTCACCAATTAAATCAGTCCATGGCATTACAGATATAATCATAACTATAAATACAAATGCGAATATAACTAACACTAATTTTTGTTTTGAATCAAAAGTAACTTTTTCATTATCACCTTGTGAATAGTGTTCAAGCATTGCTGCTCTTTCACTTGTTGATAGGATTGATCCTTTTTCATTTTTAACCTTTTTAGCATAATTCATAACATACCATATAGCTATTGCTAGGTTAACCGCTAATAAGATAACACCTAAGGTAATAACTACTGATTGATCAACTGGATAACCTAAAGCTTCTTTTGCTGCAGAAGATGCAATACCTGTAGCAAATGGGTTTACCGTTGAACCTAAACATCCAATACCTGCACCAAATAATATAGTTGCAGCAGCAACTAGTGTATCAAATCCAGCAGCAACCATAGTCGCACTAATTAATGCATAGAATGCAACTGTTCCTTCACACATACCATATGTTGTACCACCTATAGCAAATACAATCATCAGTATTGGAATAAGTTTTAACTCATTTCCATTTAATTTTTTAACTAATGTTTTAATACCAGCATCAAGTGCACCGGTTTTTGTAACAACCCCTAAAAATCCTCCAAGAACTAATACGAATACACAAACATCTATAGCATTAACAAATCCGTTATATGGTGCCATAACAATTGTAGCTAGTGTAGCCTTTTGGACATCAGCACTTGGTACTATCCATGTTATTGCTGCTAAAGCAACAATAATGAGTAATAATATGGAATAAGCACTAATCGATTTTCTCTTTTTTTCTATCATTATATTTACCTTTTATTAACTATTTTTTAATAATAGTTCCCGTTTTCCCTTTCAAAGCATCCTTTGCTTTTTCTAATGAAGTAACTAAAGCTATTCCTTCTTTACTAGCTTCTACAAATTGCAAACAAGCTTCAATTTTAGGTAACATCGAACCAGGTGCAAAATGACCTTCATCAATATATTTTTTTGCTTCTTCAACACTTATTTCTTTTAATTCTTCTTGATTTGGTTTGTTGAAATTAATACAAACCCTATCTACTGCAGTTAGAATAACTAACATATCAGCATTAATATCAATCGCTAATTTTGCACTAGATCTATCCTTATCGATAACAGCTGCAATACCTTTATAACCTTCTTCAGTTTCTATAACAGGTATTCCTCCACCACCAACAGTTATTACAATATCTTTTGCATTAACTAGTTGTTCAACAACATTTAACTCAACAATTTTTTTAGGAATTGGACTAGGTACAACTCTTCTATATCCTCTACCTGCATCTTCCACAAATGTATATCCTGTTTCTTTTTCAAGTTTTTCAGCTTCTTCTTTTGAATAGAAGAATCCAATTGGTTTAGTAGGTTTTTTAAATGCTTCATCATCTTTATCCACTACCACTTGAGTCACAATGCAAGCAACATCTTTATTAATATTTCTATTCTTTAATTCAGCTTCAATAGATTGTGTTAAATGATAACCAATATATCCTTGTGACATAGCACCACATTCAGGAAATGGCATATGAGGAGTATTACCATTAGAGTTTGCTGAATACTCCATTGTATTGTTTATCATTCCAACTTGAGGACCGTTACCATGACCAATAACTACATCAAATCCTTCCTCAACTAGATCTACTATTGTATTAGCTGTATGTTTTACAAGTCTTAATTGCTCTTCAGGAGTATTACCTAAAGCATTACCCCCTAAAGCAATAACTAATCTTTTGCTTATCTTAATGTCGCATACATTACAGCTTTTATTGTATGCATACGATTTTCAGCTTCATCAAATACAACTGATTGTTTAGATTCAAATACTTCATCAGAAACTTCCATTTCATTTAACCCAAACTTTTTAGCTACATCTGCTCCTATTGTTGTATTAGTGTCATGGAAACTAGGTAGACAGTGCATGAATATAGCTTCATGATTAGCCATAGCCATTACTTCTTTATTAACTTGATACTTACTTAATAACTTAATTCTTGAATCCCATACTTCATCTGGTTCACCCATAGATACCCAAATATCTGTATAGATTACATCGGCATTTGTAGCCGCTTCTTTAACATCCTCTGTAAGATTGATAGAACATTCATGAAGTTTTGCTAGTTCTTTACAAGTTTCAATTAACTCTTTATTTGGCCATAATTCTTTAGGTGCACACGCTGTAAAGTTCAAACCTAATTTTGCACAAGCAACCATTAATGAGTTACCCATATTATTTCTAGCATCACCAAAGAATGTGAAATTAATTCCTTTTAAATACCCAAACTTTTCTTCAATTGTTAACATATCAGCCAACATTTGAGTCGGATGGAATTCATCAGTCAAACCATTCCAAACTGGAACACCAGCATATTTCGCAATATCTTCAACAATCTTTTGAGAAAATCCTCTGTATTCAATACCTTCATACATTCTTCCAAGAACTCTAGCAGTATCCGCAATACTTTCTTTCTTACCCATTTGAGAAGAACCTGGATCTAAATAAGTAACTCCCATTCCTAAATCCAAACCTCCAACCTCAAATGAACAACGTGTACGAGTAGAAGTTTTTTCAAACAATAATACAATGTTTTTTCCTTCTAAATATCTATGTGGAATCCCCGCAAGTTTCATCTTTTTTAATTCTTTTGATAAATCAATTAAATATCTTATTTCTTCAGTACTAAAATCTAATAACTTTAGAAAATGTCTTCCTCTTAAATTTACTGCCATATATTTCTCCTTTAGTCTTCTCGCACAAGTGGCATTGACATACATCTAGGACCCCCACGTCCTCTAGATAGCTCAGCACTTGGCATTTCAATTACAGTTAATCCTTCTTTTCTTAATATTTCATTTGTGACATTATTTCTGTTATAAACAACAATTACTCCAGGTTTAATAGATAACGTATTTGAACCATCATTCCATTGTTCTCTTTCTGATGCTATACGATCCCCTCCAGCACAAGGTATTAATTTAACTGGGTGTCCAAGATACTTTTCTAATATTTCATCTAGTTTTCCATGAATTTCCTTTACTATAATTTCCCCATCTTTTGGAGTTACTTCAAATACTTGAAGTTCACAGAAGATACCAGGATGAACTGTAAACTTATCAAAATCAATTTGAGTAAATACTGTATCAAGATGCATCATCGCCCTATTATTAGGTATGTTTACTGCTACGATTCTTTTAATTTTATTCTTTGGATTATTGAATATATTTTGAGCTAAAGCATCAATAGCTTCTGGACAAGTTCTTTGAGATATACCAACAGCAAGAGTTGTTTCATTTAGATTTAAAACATCTCCTCCTTCAATATGGAACTCTTCATAACGGTCATACCATTTTTCTACTTGATTTTTATAATCAGGATGATAATTGAATATATATTCTGAATAAATTGTTTCTCTATTACGAGTTACTGAATACATTTTATTTAAAGTAACTCCATCCCCAACTGAAGCAAATGGATCCCTTGTAAAATATAAATTTGGCATTGGAGCAACAATTAATTTGTCTGATTCAGAAACTAAATCAACTAAAGAATTTTCTGGAGATGAGTGAACTTCTTTTAAGTTCAACCCTTCCATTGTCTTTAGCACTAAAGATTTAGAATCCTTAATACCGTTATAAAATTCAAATAATATATTTTTCCATTTTTCTGTGTGAATATTTGCTTCATCAATATATTGTTTAATAAATTTTTCTCTGATCTCATTAGAAACTTCTAATGTTTCAGCCATTAAATCTTCTAGGTAAACTACTTCTACACCATTTTCCCTAAGTATTTCCGCAAACCTATCATGCTCTATTTGAGCTATAGGTAAATAAGGTATGTCATCAAATAATAAATCCCCTAAAGTATCAGGTGTTAAATTTAATAACTCATTACCAGGTCTGTGTAACAAAACTTTTTTTAGAGGTTTAATTTCACTAGTTACATGAATTGCACTCATTTTATTCTCCTTTTTCATTAGCAAGAATCAATTTACAAATCGGACGTCTTCAATTTGTGTAATCGCTTTCTTTAATTAAAGTGTAGTCTTTTAAAAAATACCCTGTAGGTCAAATCAGTAACAAATTATTGTAAAATAAAACTTTCACAAATTACATTTTTATGAAAGTTTTTTATTGTTTTGAATTGAAAATAAATAAAAAAGCCTATAAATAGGCTTAATTTTCGATATTTTTGTTTCAGTAAATTTTAATTTTTAATTACATTTTTTCTGGAGCACTAATTCCAACCAAATCTAATGCATTTGCAAGAGTTTGTTTTGTTGCAAGTAGTAAACCAAGTCTTTGATTTGTTAGTTCTAAATTAGTATCATCAATAATTTTATGTGCGCCATAGAAACTATGGAAGTATCCAGCAAGTTTTTGAACATAGTTACAAATCTTGTTAGGAGCTCTAGTATATGCTGCATCAGCAACAACACTTGTAAATTCAGCAATATATTTTAGTATATCTATTTCTTTTTCACTAACTAGTAGATCATAGCTATCTTCTTTCTTAAATTCAGGTGCATTTCTTAAGATTGAACAAATTCTAGCATGTGCATATTGAGCATAGTATACAGGATTCTCATTTGTTTTCTTACGTGCTAATCCCAAGTCAAAATCTAAATGAGTATCAACTGCACGACTAACAAAGAAGTACCTTGCATTATCTACACCAATATCATCACATAACTCACGTATTGTAATAGCATTACCAGTACGTTTACTCATTTTTACTTCTTTTCCATCTTCTACTAAACGAACCATTTGGATAATATCTACTTCTAAATCATTTTCACCATATCCCATTGCTTGTATAGCAGCTTTCATACGAGGAATATAACCATGGTGGTCAGCACCCCATAAATTTACAAGTTTTTTATAACCTCTTGCAAACTTATCCATATGGTTAGCAATGTCAGGTGTTAAATAAGTTAATGTTCCATCACTTTTCATAAGGACACGATCTTTATCATCTCCCCATTTTGTTGATTTAAACCATAATGCGCCATCTTCTTCAAATGTTAATCCCATTTCTTTCATCTTTTCAATGGCTTTATCCACACTTCCATTGTCATATAAAGATTGTTCAGATATCCAAGAATCAAATTCACAACGATAATATTTTAAGTCTCTTTTAATTTTATCAAGTTCTTTTTCTCTACCTTTATTCTTAAAGAATTCAATTCTACCATCTTCTTTATTTAACCAAGAATCTCCATATTCTTGTGCTAATTCCATACCAATCTCTTTAACATCTTCTCCATAATAGCCATCTTCAGGAATCTCTACTTCAACTCCAAAGTTTTCAGCATATCTTGCATAAACAGATTTACCTAAGTTAACCATTTGAGCCCCAGCATCATTGATATAGTATTCTCTTAAACAGTTATACCCGCTCTTATTTAATAATCTACAAATACAATCTCCCCAAGCAGCTCCTCTTGCATGTCCTAAGTGTAAATCACCAGTTGGGTTAGCGCTAACATATTCAACTAAAATTGCTAGATTATCCCCACTGTTATTATCACCGTAAGATTCTTTTTTATCTAAAACAACATTGATAATATCCGCAAGTATAGATTTCTTCATAAAAAAGTTTATAAAACCAGGACCAGCAACTTCTATTTTTTCATAGTCTTTAACTGTTTGTTTTAGTTCTTCTACAACCTCATTTGCGATCATAACTGGTGCTTTTTTTGCAACTCTTGCTAGTCTCATAGCAACATTTGTAGAGTAATCTCCATTTTTATTTTCTTTTGGTATTTCTATCATAACTAAAGATTCATCATCCACACCATATAGTTTTTTGATTGCTTCTTTAATAGAATTAGTAAGATTTTGTTCAATTTTATTCATATACTTCTCCCTGTCATCTAAATATATAAACTGAATTACTTCAGTAATTATTTAATGGCGCGCCTAGCAGGATTTGAACCCGCAGCCTTTTAATCCGTAGTCAAACGCTCTATCCAGTTGAGCTATAGGCGCATATTTTCAAATAAAAAATCGTCCTTTAAATTTAAAGAGACGATGTTATTACCGCGGTACCACTCAATTTGTTAAACAATGTTTAACCCCTCTCCCTTAATGCAGGATATACATCACCCTTACTATCATACGGGTGAATCTCCAAAGCTCGTTTCATTCATTTATTACTACTCACTTTCACCAACGTAAGCTCTCTATAAGTCTTCCATGAACTACTACTCTTTATCATCGACATTGACAGTGTAGCTCATTAAACAAGAATTTGTCAACACAAACAAATAATTATTTTCAATTCAAATGATTAAAAGTTAAAGTATCTCTTCTTTTAAGATAAGTTATTGATTTATTTCTATATATTAGATCTTCTCTTTTTCTAAACATTGTTTTTTCCAAAAAATGTTTCCATCTTTATTTCTATCAAACATTACTAAGAAAATTTTGTGTATTCCTTTTTCTTTTAGTGTATGCATTACTTTATTAACTTAAACTTTTCCTATACCTTTTCCTTGTTTGTCTTTTAATATAGAGGTATGGTAAATGATTCCTCTTCTACCATCATGTCCAGATAATATAGCACCAATTATATTGTTATTTTCTTCCATCACAAAACAAGTATTATGATTTCTATTTAAATATTTATCTATAACATTCTTAGAATCATCTAAACCATTTAGTCCCATTCCTGAAGTATTTATCCATAATGCATAAACACTATCATAATCTTCTATAGTCATTTTTCTTATAAATATACTACCAATCTAATTAGTCAGCCCACTTTATTGTTTCACCTAAATTATTTATTTCTGTAGTAGATAGAAACACTATTTTACTTTCATTTATTGCATTAAATGTTAATTCAATCAATTGATAAACATCTTCTTTAACATCCGCAAAATGAAAATATCTAGATTCAGGATAAATCATCCAAGGAGAAAATATACCTCCATTTTTATTCTTTACAGTTAATGTAATAAATCCTCTTCCAGAATCTATAATTATTTTATAATCATTAGTTAAAT
>CAYQNJ010000002.1:8553-182264 GCA_964418835.1 uncultured Erysipelotrichaceae bacterium | reverse complement strand
AATGTGGCAGTTGGATTTAATGTACTTCCTCCTACCCATGTCTTTGAAAAGTGTACATTAGTTGGTTTGATATCATATATATTTGTAATAGTAAATCCTTTGTCAACATCCCCTGTAATCTCATCTATTTTATAGTCATTATCTAACTCTTCAGTTCTTATTTCTCTTACTTTATAATCAGTGATAATGCTATCGGTATCATCTACTGGAGCAAGATTTCTAAATCTATCTTTAAAGTTATTTGTAGCATTTAATTTTAAAGTAGCAATTCTAACATTATCAACTTCTCTATATACCTCTACTTCAACTTCATCTAATGCTTTTCCTGCCCATACTTTTTCTACAGGTATTTCTTGAGGCAATTGGTTATAAACATTATTACCTTTCCCAAAACTTTCTTGATTATCCCTAGATGTATAAAAACTATTAATTGCTTTTGTTGTATCAATGCTACCATCAGTATACTCAGGTGCCTTCATTGGAATTATGACATCCATAACTTCACCAGGTTTTATTAAAGTACCTGTGTTCATAACAATTTTAAATGCTGTAATAGTTGAATAATCAACTACATCTGTAACCCATTTATCATCTAATACAGCTTCTTTAGCATCAGTTGGTGGTACATCTGTTCTATAATACACTGTAAATCCTTCAGGGAAATTTATTGGACCGTTTAATATATTAGAAAACTTACTATCAAGATTATCATTTGCATAAGGTAATACATCATATAAAGTAAACGTAGTTATATCTTTATCACTATAGTTTCTCGTTGAAATTTTGTATTCAAACCCTTCTTCATATGCAGTTTGAACGCCTGTAAGAACCCATGGATCATCACCTTTTCTTATAAATTTTTCAGATCTAATTTCTAATGGTGTTAAAGCTTTTGTTTTGGAATTTGACATTATAACTAAATCGGTAGTATCTCCATCCTCATCTAAATCAAAAGTATCAATAACTCTACCCTTTCCAGTTTCATTCTTAAAAATACCATCAACCGTAGTACCTATTTTGATATTACTAGGTATATCTTGTAAACTGTCCGATAATAAATAAACTTCATTATTGTTATTTATATCATCTGTTTCAAAACCAAAAGGTATTGCATTTCCATTAATAACTCCATCTACTGCAATCATTATAGAACCAGCAAAATCTTTTGGTTGAACATCACCATAGTTTAAAATAATAGCTGTTTTACCTGAATTATTATAGTTTTCTATTACATCAATACTTTTAGCTTTCGGTTGATTGTTTTCATATATACTTTTATATGTAACCCCTACAGGCAGTAAATCAATCAATCTAAAATTATCCAGTTTTCTATATTTAGCTAAATCTGAAATATTTACACTAAATCTATATTGAACTCCTTCTCCAACCGCACCGGTAACATTGTTTGTTGTTCCTTTGCTAAGACTCAATTGTTCTTCTTTCATAATAGGTCTTGCAAAACTGTTCCCTTCCAAATTGAAAGGCACATTGGTTCCTCCAGGAATTATTGTTTCACCAGTCAATGATACATAATTTCTATATGTGTTTTCTTCAGAATTTTGTGGTTCTATAACAGTTGCATGGTAAGGATCATTCAATCCCATTCCTATAAATATTGATAAAGCCTCCCCAGGTTTAATATCCTCTTCAAAAGTAACTTTTAGACTAGTGAATGTTGTATCTACTTTTACTGTATCAGCTGGCGTAAGAGTACCTGCATCAACTAAAGCTACTTGATCCATAATGCCTTGATAAGTTATACTATCAAAATTATTTAGTACTATATTTTTTAAACCATCTATTTTAAAAGTAATACTTGTCTCATTACCATCTGGAACATTTGTCAAATCTGGTTTAGTAGTTTCTATAGGTGTTTCTGTTGCTTTAGGTTCAACATTAGATTCTTGTGCTGAAGTTACTATTACATCCTCATCTTCAATTTTATCTTTTATTAAAGGAACGCTACTAGAAGTAGCAGTAGGACTAACATTACTTGTATTATCTGATGTATTATCAACTGTAGATATATCATTATTTAGACTTTCATCAACTGGATTTATGTTTGTTTGTAATTCTTCTGTAGTTGTATTTATTTCAGTATCAAGTTCTTGTGCAAATGATACATTAGTTAACATTCCTAATGTTATACATATAATTAAAAATAAAACTGCTAATATCTTTTTGTATTTTTTCACTCGTAGTCCCCCGTTTTAGTTCAACTTTAGTTATAAACAAACAAAATTACATTTTGTTCATATAGATTTTATCACATTCCATATACTCTTACATTATCTCAGATACATAAACTAACACATTCTATTTTTGTACGTTTTTAATGTATACATCAATAAAAAAGATTAACATTTAATTTAATCTTCGTTAATACTCAATTCTACTTACACTAATTTCTTCATCAATATCTATTATCGCATAACAAGGTTTACTGAAATCTCTATTATGTGTGATACTACCTGGATTTATTACGTGAACACCATCCACAATTTGATATTCAAAAATATGAGTATGTCCAAAACAAACAATATCACATCCATACTCTTTAGCTTTAGATACCAAAACAGATCTATCCATAAACAACATCATTCTATGTCCATGTGTTACAAATATTTTATGTTTACCAATATCAACTATTTTAAAATCAGGATAATCATAGAAATCATTATTACCTCTAACACAAACAAACCCTAACATTTCATTTGGATGAAGTTCAGTATCTCCACAATGAATAAAACAATATGCATCTTTATGTGCTTGTTTTATCTTATCTATCCATTTTCTTTTTCCATGATTATCTGAGACAACTATAATTTTCATATTTCCTCTATATATTTAATAATGTTATAATCTATTTAGGTGATGACTATGATAAATAACTTTAATTTATATCCATTTAATTACTGGATACTATACTTAGCAATTGCGATTACAATTATTTCACTTTTTTTATTACTGTCTAAGTTTTTTAGTTTCTTCAAAGTAGTAAAATCACATGAACCAGAGATAACTAAGTTAAATGCAGATGTACAAAATCTAAATTCATCTGTAACCTCTATTACAGAAGGTATTAATAAATATATTACTATGATCAAAAAGATTACACCTTATATAATAATGTCTTACTTCTTTTTTAAAAACTATAATGATTCAAATGATAAGGGAATCAAAAGAATCAATACTAGTGTAAGAAATACAATAACTAGAAAACCTTTAAGAAACGAAAACAAATTTATTAAAGCAATGAGAAACTTATAATTATTTACCAAGTGTTTCTTTTAAAGAAAGATTGGCATCATACATATATTTTGCAAGTTCAACCCCAACATATCTATAGTGGTAAGGTTGAGCTTCTTTATTATATAAACTAGCTTTGTTTAAACTATAAGTTTCAATAAAACCATATTTATATGCATTGTTTACTAACCAAAAACTTTGGTTGGTTCTACCAAAATTTTCTCCATCAACATCTTTAATCGCAAAATCAATAGCTAAACCTAACTGATGTTCACTATGTCCAGGATAAAATTCATAATTAATTGCTTTACTACCATAAACAGCTACTGCACCTTCAAATAGCGATTTTTGTTGTTGATAAGATATATACCCATTTTCTACTAACAAACCACCACATTTACCACTAGAAAATTCTTGTTTAATAGCATTACATAAATCATTTAAGGGTTGTTGTATAGCTATATCAACTATTACTTCATTGTTATTTAATGTTGGTATATCTTCATTTAATATTTGTAGATTAAATGGTGTTCTAATACCAATAGTATTATTATCATCAACATATGCACTCATATCCCCTGCATTTATCACAAATGTAGAAGAAGGATTAAACTCATCACCATGTTTTAACCAATAATATAATTCACTATAAGAATAATGTATTAAATATGCATTTAATACCTCAACACTCATGTTATCACGGGTTTCTTCTACCATTTTTACAATGTTAGATTTTGACTCATTCCATTGAAGTTTACTTAGATCAAAGTATTCTTTCGCATGATATATATTAAAATCATTTTCTTTTATAAAATCCACAAATAAACTTGGAGCTATACTATATTCTATAATATATTCTATTTCATCATCATTTAAATACTGTTTTATTAATTCTCTATCTTCTTTATTTTGATATGGATATCTTGATAGAGGATCATAGTTATAATTCATAAATGAAAAAGAACTTAAAAAAATTGCTGTCACAAATAACACTAATCCTAAACTTCCTTTTTTCATTTAAATTACCTCTATAAGATTATAGCATATCACTTTCATGTAATACGCTATAAATATTCTTTGCGACATCATTTGGAACAACTTCACTTAACTCTTCAATACTTGCTTCTTTAATTCCTTTAAAATTTTTAAAATGTTTCAATAACTTGCTCTTTCTAACTGTACCTACTCCATCTATTTCATCTAATATAGATTTTGTTTGAGCTTTTTTTCTAAGTTTCTTATGATAACTAATCGCAACTCGATGTACTTCATCTTGCATACGAGAAAGTAAAAAGAATAATTCACTACCCTTATCTATTTCATATGCATTGCCGATATCATCTAACAAAGCTGATGTAGAGTGATGTTCATCTTTAACCAAACCAAGTATTGTAATATCTAAATCTAAATCATTGATTATACTTTTTGTCGCGTTTATTTGTGGAACCCCACCATCAACAATAATACAATCAGGCATCCTTCCATCTTCACTTAGCAACCTAAAATACCTTCTATACAATACTTCTTTCATTGAATCAATATCACTATTACCTGTGCTTAACTTAAATAATCTGTAATCTTTTTTTATTGGTAAACCATCTTCATAAACTACTAGTGCCCCTACTGTAAAAGCACCTGAAATATGAGAGTTATCAAATAACTCAATCCTATGAATTTCTTTACCTATTAACTCATTTAGTTGTTCAGTAGCTCTTTCAATATCATCATATTGTTTTTGGGCTACTTCAAATTTTAATTCTAATTGATTCTTTGCATTATTTAGACACATATCAATTAGTTTTTTTCTATATCCCTTATATGGTTGAACAATTTTTATATCGAGGATATCTGTTAAACCTTCAATATCTAATCCTAATGGTAAGACTACTTCATTAGGCTTTATATGATTATCATAGTATTGAGTTAAGAAAGAAATAAATTCATCATCAGGATCTCCATATAGACCTAATAATTTAAACTCTCGTTCTAAAAGTTTACCACTTCTTACCATAAAGCCTTGTATAGCTATATAGCCTTTATCACTGTAGTATGCAAATACATCCCTATCGTAATTATCTTCTTTTTCCATTTCTTGTTGGGAAACAATATAATTTATTGACTTTATGGAATCAGAATATCCTTTAGCTTTTTCATATTCCATCTTATCACTTGCTTCATACATCTTTTTATATAATTCATCTACTGTTTCTTTAGTATCACCTTTTAAAAATCTTGTAATTTTATTAGACATATCTTCATAAACACTTGAATCTATCTCATACTCACAAGGTCCTAAGCATTGACCTAAATGATAATATAAACAAACTTTTTTTGGAATTGTCTTACATCTTCTTAATGGATATAACTCTCTTAGAATTTTTAATGTTTGATATGCAGCTCCAACATCAGGATAAGGACCAAAGTATTTACTTTTCTTATCTTTTTTTATATCTCTAACTACACTTAAGATAGGATACTTTTCATTTGTTAGTTTAATATATGGATAAGATTTATCATCTATAAACATAATATTGTACCTAGGTCTATGTTTCTTAATTAAATTAATCTCTAAAAGAAGTGCAGCTTTTTCACTATCTGTAATGATAAAGTCAAAATCATTTACAAGACTTACCATTTTAGTTGTCTTATAATCATGCGCACCAACAAAATATTGATTTACTCTATTTTTTAAATTTTTTGCTTTACCAACGTAAATAATCTTGTTGTTTTTATCCTTCATGATATAACAGCCAGGTTCTTGTGTTAATGTTGATAACTTAGCTTTTAAATATTCTTTCATATTTCACCCAAATGTAACTACAGTAGCGCCTGTTCCACCTTCATTAGGCATTCCAAGTCTAAATTCTTTTACACTTTTGTCATTTCTTAATCTTTCGTGTACTGCTTTTCTTAAAGCACCAGTACCATCACCATGAACTATCCTAACCATGGGAAGTCTAGAAAATTTGGCATTATCTAGAAACTTATCTAAATCTTGCAATGCTTCTTCTACTCTTAAACCTATTAAATTACACTCAAAGGAAGTTTCTGTAATCTTGTGGGTATTTACAAATGAAGGAGCTTCCTTTTTAGCAACAATCTTTTTATCACTATGTCTAATATTTGAAATATTTGATTTAATATTTATCCCTCTTACATCAACATTTACTCTTTTCTTATTAATAGAAGTAATAATACCGACTTGATTATTTGATTTAATAGAAACTACATCTCCTACCTTAAACTCTTTATCATTATTTTCTTCAATAATTTCATCTTCTATTTCTAACTCTTTTTTTATTATTAATGCTTCATGGTATTTAATATCATTACCTTTAGACCTTAACTTAGATATTATTTCATCAGCTTCTTCTCTTTTTTCTTCTATGTATAACTCTGCTTCCAACTTTGCATTATTTAAAAGTGTTTCTTTTTGTTTTTCTATAAAATCTTTTTCTTTTTCCAACTTCTCTTTTTCTTTATTAATTATTTCTAATTTTTCTTTTAAATTCATTTCAATATTTTGGTTAACTACTAATTGTTTTTCGAGTTTCTCAATCAGTTCATCTTCTGTTGTCTTACCTTGATCCTTTAAAAACTTTGCATTTTTAATTATCTTTGGATCTAATCCATATCTTAGGGCAATATCAAATGCATTACTTTGTCCTGTTAAACCTTCAATAAATTTATATGTAGGCATTAATTTTTCTACATCAAATTGAACCATCGCAACTAAAATATCACTATGTCTTTTACCATAGGATTTTAATCTTCCATAGTGCGTAGTAGCCACAATAATAGATTTTCTTTCTCTTAATTCATTTAGTACCGCAATTGCTAAACTTTCTCCTTCTTTAGGATCTGTCCCAGAACCTAACTCATCAAGCAAAATTAAACTATCACTGGTTGCTTCGTTACATATTTGTGCCAACTTAGATAAATGAGCACTAAATGTACTTAAACTAGAAACTACAGATTGTTCATCACCTATATCTATAAAAACATTATCAAAGAAAGGTATTTTTGCTTCATCACAACTAATAGGCATACCACAATATGTCATTAAAACCATTAAACCAATAATTTTTAAACTTACTGTTTTACCACCTGTATTAGGACCTGTAATCAACAAAACTCTATAAGGGTCTTCTATTTTATATGTATTAGATACAACCTTCTTTGGATCTATTAAAGGATGTCTAGCTTTAATTAAAGAAAGTTCTTTTTCTTCAACTAATTCACCTATAGTACAATCATTATTCTTACCCCATTGTCCACGAGCAAATAAGCTATCCAATAGTGCCACTGTACTAAGGTTATAAGATAGATAATTAGCTACCTCTTTTATTCTAGAAGTACATTCCATAAGAATCTTTTCTACTTCTTCTTCCTCTTGAGACTTTAAACTCAATTTTCTATTATTTATTTCAATAAAAACTGGTGGTTCTAGATAAACAGCTTGTCCAGAGGCACTTTCACCATACACAAATCCACCAAGAATATTTTTATCTGCATTCTTAGCTAAAACAACCACCCTATCATTTCTTGTGGAAACAATTCCATCAACTAGTTTAGAAGAATTATCTCTTTTATATCTTTCAATAAGTGAGGATATTTCACTTTCTATTTTTTTTAGTTTGTTTCTTATTTGTATTAACTCACTAGAAGCATTGTCTTTAACTTCACCATATTCATTGAATGTATTACTTAAAAACTTATATAATTTATCATCATAGTATAAAGACTCCACAAGTTCATTTATAGCCTTGTATTCAACTTTATAATCATTAAAGTAATTCTCAATATCCTTAATACCTCTTAGATGATCTAATACATTTAAACACTCAAAACTGGTTAATGTTTTATTTCTTAATGCATATTCTAAAGCTTGATTAATATCTTTAAAACCATTAAACGGCATACTTCCATATCTATACGTTAGTTCAAGTACTTCTTTAATTCTTTGATTATCTCTTTTAATAACTAATCTATCAAAAGAAGGTTCAATTGATTCAAGATGTTGTTTACCTAGAGAAAAAGCACAGTATGATGACATCTGTGATATTAATACATCCAATTCAATTCTTTCTTTAATTTGTTCCATCTTGTTGTGTAAATTCCTCTATTGGTAAATCTTTAAAATTATTCTCATCTAGAAAATTCCTTAACCACATTTTATCATCATCATTAAGTTCTTCTATGCCATTTAGTATTTTATTCATTGTGTCATTATCATTTAAAGGTTGTAAAATTAGACCAATTCCTATATCAGAATATGATTTAACATTCTTTAATATTGTGTTATCAATTATTTTACTTCCATCTTTAATTAAAGGTGTACTAAGTAACATACATGCCAGTAAAATCCATAATGTTGCTACAACAACACTTAACACTCCACCTAGCAATCCACTTAATTGTTTTATTAAAGGCATTTTTTGTATTGCTTTAAATGCAGGTCTTACTAAAGCAAAAAATACATTTAACACTATTATCAACACAAAAAACCAAGCAAATTCATTAATCTTTGGGTAGAATAATTGATTTAACAAATCAGTATTAGTAAAAGTCCAACTATGAGGCCATAAATCAATATATTCAGCAAATACTGGTCCAACATATGTCGCAATTAGTAAAGATACAATAATGCCAAATGTATTAGCTAATTGTACTAAAAACCCTGTTTTAATACCCCTATAAATCATAATTAAATAAAACAATATAACAACTATGCTTACTATTAAATATATATCAAATGAATAATCCATTTAATCACCTTATTTCCTTATATATAATACTCAAATATACACCTAAATACAAATCATGTGTTAATATATTAGAATGAATACTATTACATTAACATTAACACTAAAACAGATAGAAAAACTAAAAAATACTTTTAAAGAAAACATTGTGGATAAAGAAATACCGTATGTTAAGTTTCAATTTAAATTAGAAAACTGTACTATAACTATATACAATTCTAATAAAGTAGTTTTTCAAGGTAGTGACGCAAATATTTATGCTTCTAGTTTTCAAAATGAATTTATAAATCAAGCTGGTAGTGATGAAGTTGGCACTGGAGATTATTTTGGTCCAGTTACAGTATGTGCTTGTATAGTAGATAAACCTAGTTATGAAAAGATTAAAGATTTTAAGATACAAGACTCAAAAGCATTAACCGATGATTTTATTCTAGAGATTGCTCCTAAACTAATGAAAATTCTACCCTATAGTTTATTAATAGTTGATAATAATAAATATAATGAAATACATTCTAAATACAATATGAATTCAATTAAAGCTTTATTACATAATCAAGCATATATAAATTTAAGTAAAAAATATAAACTTCCAAATCTAATTGTTGTTGATCAATTTACCCCAAAAAATAATTACTATAATTATTTAAAAAATGAAAAAGATGTTATAAAGACAATACATTTTGAAACAAAAGCTGAAAGTAAATATATATCCGTTGCTTGTGCTTCTATAATCGCAAGATATGCATTTTTGAATAAATGGGAAGAAATGCAAACAAAATATAATTTTAAATTCACTAAGGGAGCTAGTGATAAAGTAGATAAAGATGGTGCATCCTTTGTAAAGATATATGGGGAGAACCAACTAAAAAATGTAGCAAAGCTACACTTTAAAAATACAGAAAAACTTAAATCATATTTAGATTAATCACTAACCTTAGTTTTAGTAACATCTATTTTAATAGTTTCTTTAAGTTGTTTACATTCAACATTTGCACTAGCTAGCATTCTTTTGCTAGCTTTTACCATTTCAGTATCATAGTATTTATCTGATTCATAAACTATCCTTTTAATTCCAGATTGAATAATAGCTTTTGCACATTCATTGCATGGAAATAGTGAAACATAAATAGTACAATCTTTAACACTATTTCTACTATTAAGTATTGCGTTTAATTCAGCATGTACCACAAAAGGATATTTAGTTTCCAATATATCCCCTTCTCTTTCCCAAGGAAATTCATCGTCAGAACATCCTCTAGGAAGTCCATTATATCCTATTGAAACAACTCTATTATCATCATCAACTATAACAGCACCAACTTGTGTTGAAGGATCTTTAGATCTATAAGCTGATAAATGTGCTAAACCAATAAAATATTCATCCCATGATAATATATCTTTTCTTTTTGCCATTTTATTCTCCTAATAATATTTGTATATTTCTATCAAATTTTTTTCTAAATGATTTACATATGAATCTAATCCAATAGCCTTATAATTTTTTAACAATTCAATGTCTGTTTGAACATATATGCCTTCTAACGATGTTTTATCAACAGTAATAGTTTTATAACCTAAAATTAAAGTTAATATTACTATAGAAATTAAAGTATTTGTTCTTAATGACTTCCAGTTTTTGTTTTCTGTAAATAATATACCGACAAGAACTCCACCTATGAAACCACCTAAATGACCATACAACGCAATACCTGGAAGAAAACTAATAAATAAATTAATTATTAGAATTGATACTAAGTTACTTCTTAACGCAGGATTATTAATAATGCCTGAATGAAAATAATAAACTAATATAGCTCCTAATAAACCAAATAAACCTCCACTTATACCAGTCATAACTACAGCAGTATCTAATACAAAAGATAATGCACTGCCTCCAATAATAGATACGATCAATATAACTAAATATTTCCATTTCCCATAAATAGGTTCTATTACTCTACCTAAATTATATAAAGCCATCATATTCATTGCTAGATGTAATAAATTCCCATGAGTTAAACCAACACTAAGGAATCTAAAATAGTCCCCAGACATTATAAATATCTTATAATAAGCTCCAAAAAATATTTGTGATTCAGTCAAACTATTAAAGTTTTTTTCAAAAATATTTATTAACATATACATGACAACACAAAGAAACATTATAGTTAATGTAACAACTGGCATATTCTTTTGCATAACACTAGTTTTTTTATTTTTAAAATATTCATTTAGATCTAAGGTTATCTTATTAATCTCTTCTACAGGATTATTTACAGGTTTTAATATATTTTTTAAGTTTGTAAAATACATTGAAACATCTTCACCATTATAACTATCATCAGTAATAGCTATAAAGTTACTCTCTAGCACATCATTGTAATCAACTACATGAATATTAAGTACTTCTTTGTATTCACCAACAAGCTTACTAAGTTCAACACTATAATCCTTCAACATGTTTTCTTGAAATTGATTTAAAGGTAAATTTTTATTACTAATTTTAATAATTGAATACCTTTCATGATTCTTATTAACTAACCAAAAATCATTATCTTGAGTATTATTTTCATCAACTAGTTTAATAACTTGGTAATTGTATTGTTTCACAAAATAATTAACAAGTTCTAATTGCCAGACTACTGAATTATTCATACAGTCTCTAACTCCTTTATTACTTCATTAAAGTAATCTGGTAATGGTGATTCTACTGTGATTGTTTCATTTGTAGTTGGATGTCTAAAAGTAATACTAATAGCATGTAGCATTTGACCTTGCGTATCTTTTCTAGTATTAGAAGGTCCATACTTATCATCACCAACCACGGGATGATTTATATATTGCATATGAACTCTAATTTGATGAGTTCTTCCCGTTTCAAGGCTACACTCTATCAAAGTATATTTTGGGAAACGCTTTAACACTTTAAAATGAGTTACAGCTTCTTTTGAATTTAAATCAGTTACTGCCATTTTTTGTCTATCATTCTTACTTCTTCCAATTGGTGCATTTATCGTTCCACTTTCATGTTCAATAACACCATGAACTAAAGCAATATATGTTCTAGAACATGTTTTATCTTTTAATTGTTTAGCGATTTCTAAATGAGCTTTATCGTTTTTACATACTATCAAGCATCCCGATGTATTCTTATCAATTCTATGTACTATACCAGGCCTAATATTATCATTTGAATTAGATAATTCCTTAAAGTGATATAACAAAGCATTAACAAGTGTACCATCATGATTACCCACTGCAGGATGAACAACCATCCCCTTTGGTTTATTAACAACAACTAAATCATCATCTTCATATCTAATGTCCAGTGGAATTTCTTCTGCAATAACATTCATAGGAGTAATTTTAGGTAGATTTACTACTATTTCATCATCAACCTTAACCTTATAACTTGAAGATACTTCATTACCATTAACTAAAACATCCTTATTTTTTATTAAGGTTTGAATTTTACTTCTTGTTAAGTCATCTTGTACTAAAGCCAAGTATTTATCTAATCTAATACCTTCATTATCTATTTCAACAATTATATTAAGACTTTCCATCATTAACCTCCTTTTCAAATAGAGTTACTACAAATAAAATACCAACTCCTATTGTTAAAGCCATATCAGCTACATTAAATATAGGGAAATGATATCCAAATATTATAAAACCAATAAAATCTCTTACATATCCAAAATAAAGTCTATCAATTAAATTCCCTAAAGCCCCAGCTATCATTAAACTAACTGGTAATCTTAAATACATTGATTCATTTTTATTTTTAACCATCCAAACCAACATTCCAATAATAGCAATAACAGCTACTAATGAAAGTAGTAATTGTTGTCCTTCTAATATACTCCATCCAGCACCTATATTTTTAGTGTAGGTAATATAAAAGAAATCCTTTATTATATATATTTCTCTATGTAAATTTATATTAGTTTGGATTATTGTTTTAGTTAATAAATCAATAATTAAAACTATTACAACTATCAATATCTCTTTAATTTTCATCATAAACTCCTTGTAACATTATATATCATATCATTAAATAAATAAAAGCCGATTAATCGGCTTATTTAATATCTAACAACTCAAATTTATTTTTTTCTGCAATTACCATTAATATATCATGTGGTTCTATTACATAGTCAGCTGATGGTGAAATAGAAAGTCTTGCAGTAGGACTTTTCCTAATACCAATTATATTTATACCAAACTTTCCTCTTAAACTTAAGTCAACTAAAGATTTATCAACCCAAGCTTTAGGAGCAACTATTTCTACAACACTGTATTCATCATCTATATCAATTAAATCTACAATATTTGGAGACACAAGTTGTTTTGCAATTCTAACACCCATTTCTTTTTCTGGTCTAATAACTCTATCTGCACCTACTCTTTCAAGAATTTGCATATACTTCCTATTTTTTGCTTTAGCAACGACATATGGAATTCCAAGTTCTTTTAAACTCATGACTGCAATAATGCTATCTTCCAAATGACTACCAGTAGCAACTATTGCACAATCTACATCTTGAACTCCCGCAGCAACAAGTTGATCAATATCTGTAATATCAGCTTGAATAGCACTAGAAACATCATCAGATACCCTATCAACACATGTCATATCTCTATCTATAGCAATAACATCATAATCAAAACTAGATAGAGTTTTTGCGATTGTTGAACCAAAAACACCTAAACCTAAAATTGCATAACTTTTTCTATTACTCATATTAATTTACCCTATTAGTATATCTTCATGTGCATAAGATATAACTTCCTTCTTATTTGATCTATTTTTAAATAATGACAGAATGATTGTAATTGGACCTACTCTTCCAACATACATCAATAACATTATCACTATTTTCCCTACATTTGACAATGATGTTGTAATTCCAGTAGATAATCCTACAGTATTTATCGCGGAGAATGTTTCAACTAAAACATCTAATAAAGATAAACTTTCATCACTAAATGAGATAATTAAAACTGCTATAAATAATGCAATAGAATACATAAAGAATATAATAAAAGCTTTTGAAAATGTATCTCTAGGAATTTCTCTTTTATATACTCTGTAATGATCTCCTGTATTTTTAAATACTGCAATTATCACAAGTAAAATTGTAGCAAACGTTGTTGTTTTAATACCTCCAGCAGTACCTCCAGGAGAACCACCAATTAGCATCCAAGCACACATTATTAAAAGTGTAGCACTTCTACAATCACCTATATTAACTGAACTAAACCCTGCAGTTCTTAATGTTGTTGATTGAAAAAATGATATTAATATTTTTTGAATAAAACTATTATTTCCAATTGTATTAACATTATTATATTCAATCACTAAGAATAATAATGTACCTAAACCTAATAGTATTGAAGTCATTGTAAGTACAACTTTTGTATGTAAAGAAAAATGATGTAATACTGATTTTAAAGATGCTTTTAATTTGAATTTACTTCTAAAACCTTTTGTCAAATCAAACCAAACTGCAAAACCCAATCCACCTGTAATTATTAATGCCGCAACTCCTAGGTTCAGTATAGGATCTGTGTTAAAAGATACTAATGAATTATTAGAAAAATTATCAATTCCAGCGTTACAAAATGCTGAAACAGACAAAAATAAAGCTTTAAATAAACCAGAAGAAACTCCATACATAGGCACTAGTCTTATACTAAATAAAATAAATCCAAGTCCTTCAAATATAAATGTATATTTAAATATACTCTTTATATATCTAGGAATATCTTCTAAATCAGCTTTATTTAATGAATCTTGTATCAATTTCTTTTCAGCAACATATAACTGCTTCTTTGCAAAAGCAATAAAGGTAACTAAGAATGTCATTAGCCCTAAGCCGCCAATCTGCATTAAAAATATTAAAACCCACTGACCAAACACTGTATAGTTATCAACTACTACAACTGTAACTAAACCAGTAACACAAACAGCACTAACTGACATAAACAAATGGTCAATAAATGGGATACTTGGATTAGTATTAGATATAGGTAAATTTAATAGTATTCCACCAGTAAGAATTACAAACGCAAAACTTATTGCAAGAATTCTTGTGGTTTTTAGTTTTTTATAAAACTTTTCTCTAAAAGAAATTTTATTTGTCATATACCCTCACAAAATATATACTATTTTGATTATATTCCTTTAAATTAAAAAATCAATTTTTTTAACAATTAAATTTTTATTTAATTTCCATTATTTTCATTAATGTGTTATATTTGCTAGGTTAAAGGAAAAATAAAATGAAATTTAAAGAATTAGAATTAAGTGAACCAGTATTAAAAGCAATTAATGATTTAGAATATAATGAAGCAACATATATTCAAGCTTCATGCATACCTATAATATTAAATGATGGTGATGTCTTAGGACAATCACAAACAGGCACAGGTAAAACTGCGGCTTTTGGATTACCTATTATTGATAGAATCCAAAAAAATGAAGGAAAAAGAAAAGTACAAACTTTAATACTTTCTCCTACTAGAGAATTAGCACTACAAGTAAGTGATGAATTAAGAAAGTTTTCTAAATATAAAGAAAACATAAAAATTATTACTATATATGGAGGAACCTCATTCCAAGATCAAATATCTAATATTAAAAAAGGTTGTGAAATTATAGTTGGTTGTCCAGGAAGAATATTAGACCATTTAGATAAGAAAATACTTAAATTAGATGGATGTAAAACTTTAGTTCTTGATGAAGCTGATGAAATGTTAAATATGGGCTTTAGAGAAGATATAGAAAAGATAATTAGTTACATTCCTGAAGAAAGACAAACATTACTATTCTCAGCAACAATGCCTCAAGCAATAAAAGATATTGCTAAGAATTATCAAAAAAACCCTGTATTTATTAAAAATCCAGAAACAAAATTAACAAATAGTAAAATAAATCAAATAGCTTATGAATGCGCTCAAAAAGACAAACAGAAAGCATTGATACAAATGATTGAGTTAAGAAGACCAAAACTAGCAATGATTTTCTGTAACACTAAAAAGATGGTTGATGACTTAACTGCTGAACTAGTAAGTAAAGGTTATCCTGCATCAGCAATACATGGTGACATGAAACAAGACGCTAGGTCACATGTAATGGAAAGATTTAAAAAAGGACAAGTAAACTATTTAGTATGTACAGATGTTGCAGCTAGAGGAATAGATGTATCTAATATGGATGTTGTGTTTAACTATGATATACCACAAGAAAATGAATACTATGTCCATAGAATAGGTAGAACTGGTAGAGCTGGTAATGAAGGTGTCGCAATAACATTGTTTACTCCTAGACAAAAAGCAGAACTAAAAGCATTAGAAAAACTTACAAAATCAATTATAGATATCAGAAAACTACCTACTAAAGAAATGATTGATGATATTAGAATATATCAAATCCAAGATGAACTATTAAATTCTTTAGATAAGAAAACTAATAAAGAGTTAAACAATATGGTAATTGATTTAATTGAAAATCAAGGAATTGATGAAAGAGCATTATTATTATCAATAATAAACAATTTATATGGTTCTTCTATGTTAGAAGCCATCGATGCCCCTATTCAATCAAATTCATTAAAATCAAATAGTAAAAGAAAATCTAATATAATTATTAATCTAGGAAGCAAAGATGGTATAACTCCTGCACATATTGTAAGTGGAATATCAGAAGCTACTGGATTAAGTTCTAAAGATATTGGAAAGATTATCATTGAAGATCGTATTACTACAGTCGCAATTCCAGACGACATAAAAGAAGAAATAGTTAAGTTAGTAAACCAAACAAAAATAAAAAATAAAAAAGTAAAAGCTGAAGTATCTAGACAAAAAGGAAGAGAAAGAAATTTCGATTCAAAAAGAAAAGATAAGAAACCTAGTAGATACAAAGATAAAAAAAGTGATGGTAGACGAAGAAAAAGCAAGCGAGATTAACGCTTGCTTTTTATCATGTTTAATAAACCACCATATTTCATTAGTTCTTTTTGTTCATCAGTTAGGTTATGAGTAACTATAAATGTATATCCCTTTGTTTTATTAATGACCTCAATATTATCTTCTAATTTTTCTAAATTATTTATTTCTAGTTCATCTAACAAATCTAATTTATCATAATCTTTAGGATTGACAAATCTTAACGGCAGTATTGCTGAATTAACTAAGTTTTGTTCATGAATTCTAGCAAATGATATAGCTATAACAGCTTTTATATTTAAATATAAAGGTGCTAATGCCGCATGTTCTCTTGAAGATCCTTGACCATAGTTTTCACCTGCCACAATAATTCCACCATTATTCTCTTTACATCTATTATAAAACCCTTCATCTATTTGAGAGAATGTAAATTCAGAGATCTTTTCAATATTACTTCTATAAGGCAGTACTTTACCTCCACCAGGGATTATATGGTCTGTAGTTATATTATCTCCTACTTTTATCATTACTTTTTTATCTATATCACTAATAGGTTTACCAGTTGGAACTACTTTAATGTTTGGACCCTTTATGATTGGTTTATCTTTATCGCAATCAGGCACAAGTATCATTGAATCATCAATTATGTAATGCTCTGGTAAAACAGATCTTTCATATTCAATACCACTAGCATCACTAATATATCCATTAATAGCTGAAACTGCTGCAGTTTCAGGTGAAACTAAATAAACTTGTGCATCCATAGTCCCACTTCTTCCATAGAAATTTCTATTAAATGTTCTCAAAGAAACACCATTACTTCTAGGAGATTGACCCATTCCAATACAAGGACCACATGTGGATTCTAATAATCTTGCTCCACTAGATATTAAATCAGCTAATGCTCCATTTTGAGCCAACATATTTAAAACTTGTTTAGACCCAAATGAAATTGTCAATGAAACATCTTGATGGATTTTTTTACCCTTAAGTATGCTTGCCACATTACATAAATCTGTATAACTACTATTTGTACATGAACCAATACAAACTTGATCTACTTTAACATCATTTAATTCTTTTATTGTTTTTATATTATCTGGTGAGTGAGGTGCAGCACACAATGGTTCAAGTTTGTTTAAATCTATTTCAATAACTTCATCATATAATGCATTATCATCAGCACTTAATGCAATATAGTCTTTTCCTCTTCCCTGTTTTTCTAAATATTCTTTTGTATTTTCATCTGAAGGAAATATTGATGTAGTTGCGCCTAATTCAGCACCCATATTAGTTATAGTACTTCTTTCAGGAACACTTAAAGATTTAATGCCATCTCCACTATATTCAAATATCTTTCCTACTCCACCTTTAACACTTTTTAATTCTAACACCTTTAATATAATGTCTTTTGCACTAACACCATTATTTAATTTACCTGTTAATTTAACATTAATTACTTCAGGTAGTTTTATAGTATAAGGTATACCAGCCATTGCACATGCTACATCTAAGCCTCCTGCACCAAATGCAATCATACCCATACCCCCTGCTGTAGGTGTATGTGAATCAGAACCAATTAATGTTTCCCCTGGTACATCAAAACGTTCTAACTGTACTTGGTGACAAATCCCATTTCCTGCTTTAGAAAAGTAAACACCATATCTATTTGCGATAGTTTGTAAATATTTATGATCATCCGCATTCATAAACCCATTTTGTAATGTATTATGATCTATATAACTCACTGACTTTGTTACTACCTTATCTATACCCATTGCTTCTAATTGCAGATATGCCATTGTTCCAGTGGCATCTTGAGTTAATGTATTATCTATCTTTATTTTAACTGTATTTCCAGGTTTTAATTCAGCTGGTTCACTTAAATGTT
This sequence comes from uncultured Erysipelotrichaceae bacterium, assembly GCA_964418835.1. GTDB lineage: Bacteria > Bacillota_I > Bacilli_A > Erysipelotrichales > Erysipelotrichaceae > UBA9076. The sequence continues at coordinate 163,406 of CAYQNJ010000002.1, read as the reverse complement.
TTTCTATAATTTTATAAGCTAAACTCTTCATAAGTAATCACCTCTTATTTGAAGATTATAGCATAATAAAAAGGTATATCAAACTTTCAATATTGCTTAAAAAAATAACTTAGGTTAAACTTTTATAGAGGTGTATACCATGAATGATACTATTTTAGAGATATTTAAAAAATATGTTAATGAAAATAAAATTCCTAATGAATTATATAAAAAATATGACGTGAAAAAAGGTTTGCGAAATGAAGATGGAACAGGTGTCCTAATTGGACTAACTAGAATTGCGGATGTTGTTGGCTATGTAAAAAATGATGATGGAGTAAAAAATGATATTCCTGGAGAATTGTATTATAGAGGTATACCTTTAGAAACTTTATATAATAAAATTTCTTCTAGTGGTAACACAGGATATGAAGAAATTTGTTTTTTAATTCTTTTTGGATATTTACCAAATGAAATAGAGCTTAAAACATTTAAACAAGAATTAAGAGATCAATATGACTTACCTGAAGGATATTTAGTCACAAACATACTTAAAGCTCCTTCAATTAATATTATGAACAAAATACAAGGAGCTTTATTATTACTATATTCTTATGATGATAACCCAGATGATTGTAGTGTAGAAAACCTACTAAAGCAAGGTATTTCGATAATCGCAAAACTTCCAGCAATTATGGTCTATTCATATAGAGCAAAAAATCATATTATTAATAATAAAAGCTTAATTATTCACCCTATTAGACATGATTTAGATTTAGCAGAAAGCATTCTGTATCTATTAAGAGGAGAAAATAGTTACACAAAAGAAGAAGTAAAAATTTTGGATTTAATGATGATTATACAAGCAGATCATGGTGCTGGTAATAACTCTACATTTGCAAGTTTAGTTGTTTCTTCAACAGACACTGATATTTACTCGGCATTCACCACTGCCGTAGGTTCCTTAAAAGGACCAAAACATGGTGGAGCAAACATTACTTGTAAACATATGATGGATCAAGTAATAAATGAAGTTGGTTTAAATGCCAGTGATGAAGATATACTAAATGTAATAAAAAGAATTTTAAATAAAGATTTCTTTGATAAAAAAGGATTGATATATGGATTAGGACATGCAGTATATACAATTTCTGATCCTAGGTGTGTATTACTTAAAAAACAAGCTGTTGATGTTGCTAGAATGTGTAATAAAGAAGAATACTTAAATTTTTATAGTAGATTTGAATATATTGCATCAAATTATATACATAAATTAAAAGGTATCAATATATGTGCTAATGTTGATTTCTACAGCGGTTTCATATTTGATATGTTACAAATTCCCGAAGACTTATATAGTCCTATTTTTGTTGCTAGTAGAGCTGTTGGTTGGTTAGCACATAACATTGAAGATAAGATAAACAGTGGAAGAATAATTAGACCTGCAGGTCTATATGTAGGAGGTAAAAATGAATAAAACAATTACATTGTTTGAAGGTGATGGAATAGGTCCAGAGATTACTAGTAGTGTTATAGAAATATTTAATTTCTTACAAATACCTATAACTTTTGAAAAGTATGATATAGGACAAACCTTGTTTGATAAACAAGGTATACTAATTTCTCAAGAATCAATTGAATCTATTAAAAGAAATAAAGTGGCTTTAAAAGCTCCTATTACTACCCCTATTGGAAAAGGATTTAAGAGTTTAAATGTTCAATTAAGATTAATGTTTGATTTATATGGAAATATTAGACCTGTTAAATCTTATAATCAAATAAAATCAAGGTATTCAGATATTGATTTAGTTGTATTTAGAGAAAACACTGAAGATTTATACATTGGTGAAGAAAAGAAGATTAGTGATGACGAATTTATCGCAATCAAAAAAATCACAAGGAAAGCATCTAAAAGAATAATTAAACTAGCTTTTGAATACGCATTAAAAAACAATAGAAAAAAAGTAACATGTGTTCATAAAGCAAACATTCTAAAACAAACTGATGGATTATTCTTAGAAGAATTTAATAAAATTAAATTAGAATACCCTACAATTCAATCAAATGATTTAATTGTAGACAACACATGTATGCAGTTAGTGATGAAACCAGAAAATTTTGATATATTAGTTATGCCAAACTTATATGGGGATATAGTATCAGATTTAACTAGTGGTTTAATTGGTGGGCTTGGTCTTCTTCCAAGCGTAAACATGAATGATGAATATGCAATATTTGAAGCAGTACATGGATCTGCACCAGATATAGCTGGTAAAAACATTGCTAACCCTACTGCATTAATATTAAGTGCTTGTATGATGTTAGAACACTTAGGTTTTGAAAGAGAAGCTAACTTAATTAAAGAAGCAATAGATACCACATTTAATAACTTATCTAAATGTACTAAAGATTTAGGTGGAAATGCGACTACTAATGAATATACACAAAATATTATTAAGAATCTTGGTAGCTTATAATGCAACATATATTTATACTTAATCCCACTGCAGGAAGTGGTAAAGCTAAAACTTTAGAAAAACAAATTAGAAATTACTGTGACTCAAATAATATTAACTACAAATTACATGTAACAACACACGAAAATCATGCAAGTGAAATTGCTAAACAATATGGTATCCAACATGATGTTTGTTTATACTCTATCGGTGGTGATGGTACTGCCTATGAAATATTAAATGGTATAAATGATAAAGTTCCATTAAGTATTATACCTGCAGGTACTGGAAATGACTTTTATAAAATGATTAGTCCTAACAATGAAGACATTATAAAAATAATAAAAGATAGTATTAATGGAAGAAATGTAAATGTAGATTATGGTATAGCTAATAACAGAAGATTTCTAAATAGTACTACCTTAGGACTTGATGCACGAGTAAATGATATAGCTTGTACAGTACTAAAAAATAAAGTAATGCCAAAAAAATTAATATATAATATTGCAGCAGTGATTGGAGTTTTAAAACCAAAAGTCTTCAAAATAAAAATGGAACTTGATAATCAAGTAATTGAACAAGAAACTTTACTTGTTGCAGTTATGAATGGTAAATACTATGGTAATGGAGTTAATCCAATTCAAGATGTAAGTATTCAAGATGGTTATTTCGATATTATTGTAATTAATAAAGTTAATGTACCAAAACTTTTTGGTTTACTTCCAAAGTATCTTAAAGGAGATACAAAGGATATAAAAGAAATGAAGATTTATAGATCAAAAAAAGTAAATATTTCATCTAATGAACTTGTGGATGCTCAATCAGATGGAGAAAATTTCAAAAGCAAATACATAGTATTTGATATTATGGAAAAAGTATTGACATTACGAGTACCAGAAGATTCTTATTTAAAATAAAAAAAGTTTCCAAGATTGGTTCCAATCTTAGGAAACTTTTATTTTTATTTATTTAAAGCTTTTTTAACCGCTTTAACAATACTTTCAGCATCAATTTCATAAAACTTAGCTAAATAATCAATTGAACCAACTTGTCCAAATTGATTTTTAACTCCTAGCCTTACTAGTTTTGTAGGATAGTTTTCACTTAACACTTCAGCTACTGCACTACCTAATGCATTATTAATATTATGATTTTCAACAGTTACAACAAGATTTGTTTTCTTAGCACTTTTTAAAAGTGTCTCTTTATCTAGCGGTTGAATACTAAACATATCAATAACTTCTGCATTAATTCCTTCTTGTTTTAGCATTTCACATGCATCAAGAGCTCTTTTAACACAAATACCGTTAGTTGCAATAGTAACATCAGTACCTTCAGTTAATACTTTTGCATTTTCAAATGTTTCACCATCTTCATACACAGAAGGAAGTGACTTTCTAGCAGTTCTAATATAATGAACTCCCTTATTTGAATATGCTTTTTCTAAAATGTACTTTAACTGAACAGGATCACACACATCATAAATATATGCATTTGGTATAGTTCTCATTAAACCAACATCTTCAAATGTCATATGAGTACCTCCGTTATGTTCAGCAGTTATACCTGCATCACTTCCAACAAGTATTGCATGTAATTTAGCATAAGCCAAAGAAACAAAAACTTGATCAAATGCTCTTCTTGTAATAAATTGTCCAAATGAATGAACAAATGGAATTCCACCTGCTATATTAATACCAGCAGCAACACTAACCATGTTAGCTTCCATAATACCTAAATTAATGTAATTTTTATGCATAGTATTCTTTAAACTAGCTGTAGCCATAGAACTACTTAAATCGGCTTCTAATGCATAAACATTCTTATCTTTTTCATACAACTCTAAAAGTGTACTAGCATATTGCTTTCTCATTTCAATACTCATGGCAACATACCCTCCTCTTTTAATTCGTTTTCTAGTTTATTTACAAATTCACTTAAATCAACTTTTTGAGTATCACTCAATCTAATATGGTGATTATCCATAGTATCTTCAACAAGTTTTACTCCTTGTCCCTTAATGGTATCTAAAACAATTACAGTAGCAGTATCTTTATAATTAATAGCTTCATTAATTGCTTTATCTATAGCATTTACATCATTACCATCTACTTTAAATGAATTTAAACCGAAAGCTTTAAACTTTTCAACAAAATCAAATGTTTTACATATATCATCAGTATAACCATCCAATTGTTTTTTATTGTCGTCAACAAATATAGTTAAATTATTTAATTTGTTGTGTGCAATAAATTGAATAGCTTCCCAACATTGACCTTCATTTAATTCTCCATCTCCAACTATAGTATAAACTCTATTTGGTTTATCACTATATTTAAACTTATAAGCTGCACCTGCAGCTACAGAAATTCCTTGACCTAAAGAACCTGTAGTCATATCAACACCTTCAACATAATTTCTATCTGGATGTGAAGGTAATCTAGTACCATTAGCATTTAAAGTCATTAACTTTTCTAAAGGAAAGAATCCCTTTATAGCTAAAGTAGCATAATATGATGGACCAGCATGTCCTTTTGAAAGTATAAAGAAATCTCTATCCATACTATTTGGGTTTTTAGGATCTACATTTAGATACTTACCATATAACACAGCTAGAGTCTCTATGATGGATAAAGCTCCACCATAGTGACCATAACCAATATTATTTAATTCTTTTAAAGTATAATATCTAATTTTTTTAGCAAAATTATTTAAATTCATACTAAGCAGTTTTCTTGCTCATAAATGTAGCTGCAAACATTGCAATTAATATAACAGCAACACCAGCAATAACACCTATTTGTCCAAAACTTAAACCTAAATTACCAAATAGAATACCTACGATTGTAAAGTCAGCATCAGAGAATGTAGAACCTGCTTGTCCTAAACTTCCTAATAATGGCATCATAAACATTGGAAGGAAACTAATTGCAATACCTTGTGCAAATGCACCAGCAATAGCACCTTTTAAACCACCAGTTGAGTTACCAAATACACCTGCAGTAGCACCACAGAAGAAATGAGGAACAACACCTGGAAGAATAACAGCAGTACCTAATAAAGCCATAGCAATCATAGAAACAATACCACCAACAAAACTTGAGAAGAATCCAATTAATACAGCATTAGGAGCAAATGGGAATACGATTGGGCAGTCTAATGCAGCAATTGAATTAGGAACTAATTTTTCTGAAATACCCTTAAATGCAGGAACGATTTCAGCTAAGATTAAACGAACACCAGCTAGGATTACATATACACCAGCAGCGAATTTTCCACCTTGAGTAATTGCAAATATTATTGCGTTAATTCCACCACTATATGTTTCTTCAACCCATCCCATACCAGCAGCTAAAGCAACAATTACATAAATAGTCATCATAGTAATTGCGATTGAAACTGTAGAGTCACGTAAGAATGCTAAACTCTTAGGGAAATTAATATCTTCTGTACTTGTAACTTTCTCACCTTTAGGATTGAATAGTTTTCCAACATTTGCAGATAACCAGTATCCTGCACCTGAGAAGTGACCTAAACCAACTGTGTTTCCACCAGTCATTTTTTCCATATAAGGTTGTAAGAAATAAGGTGATAGTGACATAACTAATGCCAATATTAAACCACCAACAATAAACAAGATTCCTCCTGCAAAACCAATAACTTTAAGAATAACTGCAATCATACAAGCCATATATAATGTATGATGTCCAGTTAAGAATATGTGTTTAAATTTAGTAAGTCTTGCAATAATAATATTGAAAACCATACCTAAGAACATGATAATTGCTGTATCTGTTCCATAATCTTGTAAAGCAATAGCGATAATAGCTTCATTGTTTGGAACTACCCCTTGAACATTAAATGCATGTTCGAACATTCCACCAAATGGAGCTAAAGATCCACTAACAACATCAGCACCAGCTGATAATACTAAGAAACCAATAAATGTTTTAATAACACCTTTAATAACATCTGGTAAAGGTTTACTTTGAAGTACTAATCCTAATAATGCAATTAGTGATACTAATATAGCAGGCGTACTTGCTATATCAACTAGTAGTTTTACGATTCCACTCATAATATAATATCCTCCTTATATAAGCGAATTAAATTAAATTCATTTCTTTGCACATATTTGTAACTTTTTCTCTAAGTTCATCCATATCGATAATACTTTCAAGAACTATAGTAGGAGCGTCAATTTTTAAACCATCCGCAATATCTTTCGCAAATATAAATACATCTGCTGCACCCTTTACCGCAGATCCAACATCCGCATGTTCAACTTCAACACCAGTAACTCCTAGTTCTTTTAAAACTTTTTCAATATTCATTTGAACCATAAAACTAGAACCTAGACCTGAACCACACACTGCTAATATTTTCATTTATTTTCCTCCTTTCTAATTAATTCTGCTATCTCACTAGTAGTAGTTAATCCTTTTAATTCATTCACTAATTCATCATTAATAAGGATCTCACTCAAACCAGCTAATGCCTGTAAATGACTATTGTTATCAGCTGAAGCAATAATAATAAATATATCAATAGGATGCTTTTCATCATCAAGTAAATAAACAGGTTTTAAACACCTAAGTAAACTCATACTTGTCTTATTTACACCCATCTCACTTCTAGCGTGAGGAATAGCAATTTGTTTACCTATATCAAAAAATGGTCCATGTTTATCTGCCATTTCAAATATGGCGTCTAAGTATCTTTCTTCAATACAACCTTTTTCTAATAATGGTTTAGCCGCAAGTTTTACTGCATCTTTCCAATGTAAGTTTTCATCAGTAATTTGAATAAATTCCTCTGTAATTAAAGTGCTTAACATATTAGTCCTCCTTTCTAGCTTTTAATAGCGTATTTATTAACTCATTATAATCAAATGTTTCAATAATATTCTTTATTGTTTTCTCATCAGTAAGCATTGGATAAAATAATCTAAATATATTATTCCAAACAGGTTTTTTATCAGATGAAAGTACAATTAGAAATATAATTTGAACTTTTTCTTTTTTCCATATAATAGGTTTTTCTAATGACATAACCCCTATTGCAGATTTATTACTAAATGTATTAAAGCAGTGTGGTATGGCTACTAGATTACCAATTTCAGTAGAAGACAAATCTTCTCTTTTTAATATCTCTTCAACATTTTCTTTATCAATAGAACCATTTTTAACCATCTTCTCCGCTAGATATTTAATAGCTTCTTCACTAGTTTCTACTGAAACATTTCTATAAAAATTTTCTTTAGTTAATAACTCAAGTAATACATCATATGTATCACCATAATTTATATGTTCCTCAATTACTTTAATATTCGTATTTGTTAATGCAACATCAACATTAATTACTTTATGATTATTATCTTTAATATCTATTGGAATTGTAGAGAATATGTAATCAATGTCTGATAAATCATAACTATTTATTTCATACGAATTAAGTATTGCTTTAAATACAAATTGATTGTTAAATTCATTCTTTAATCTTTCTTTTACTAATGTTCCCATCGCAAAACCATATCCGCAGACTATAACTACATTCTTTGTTGATATCTTATGTGTTTTAATTCTTTCTAATGATCCTCCAAAATGAATAGTTATTAAATCAATTTCATTTTCATCAATCTTTAAATTAAACAATGTTGAAACTTCTTTAGAGTATATAATCGCTATTTCATATGCTAGTGGATAAGTTCTTTTAATTGACTCTAAATTTTGATTATGGAATACAATATTAAATTTTTGTCTTTCAATCAATCCATTTAAATGTAATACTAATCCATTTATTAAAATTGAGTCATATAAGAATTGAATATTGGTTTCCTTTTGAATAGTATCAAGTATTTCAATTGTTTTACTTTCAAGCTTTGTATATAAATCATTATCTATGTTTTGATTTAACAAATTGTTCATCGTTAATACTAGACTAGTATAAAAGTAAGAATCAGCTTGTAAATTAGAGTTATATATATCATCAATTGATTTCAAACTTTTTTGAATCATCTTATGAACTTCTTTACTACGTGTATCTTTGTAAGGTTCTATTTCAATACTTGGTCTATACAAACCTACTGCTATATGCAAAAGTAGAAACCCAAACAATTCATCACTTAATTGATAATTAATCTCTTCAATAAACTTCTTTAAACAGTTTTTAATTGTTAGTATTTGTTCAATACCAAATATATCTGTAATATTTTTACTTTCTTCTATTACAAAAGCATCTGAGTTTTTATATAATGAATAAACTATTTCGCCTCTGATATCATTTTCTTTTCCTTCATAAACTACTATATTTTGTTTATTTTTTATAATTGTAACTTCAGGGTTATTAATATTTGATTTCAATAGAATTAAATCCTTGTTTAAGGTTGAATCACTAATGTGTAATAAATCAGTTATTTGTTGGAAAGTATAGTTATTTATAGATAATGTATTTTTTATTATTAATGTAGTTTCATCATTTAATCTTTTATCTATAAAAGTATAAGATTTATCATTAGAACTTAATGTTTTTTCAAATAAATTTTTATCAAATATTACAAGACTGTATCCTCTTCCTACTATAGAATCAATTTGACAACCAATTAATTTAGATAATTCATTTATGTATTTAATATCATTTCTTATTGTTCTACTAGTAACGTCTAATTTAGATGCTAAAAAAGCACCAGAAAGAATACCGTCATTTTCCAGTAAAATATTAATAAGTTTTTTTCTTCTTTTATTTAATTTCATATTTACCTTATGTTTAAACAATAACATTATACTTGTGCAAGTTTTAATAAACCTTTTTCCACATAAAAAGGAAGTACAATATACTTCCTTAATATACATTATAAATTAGTAGTTGATAGCTTCAATTTCAAAGTAAGCTTTTGCATGATCACAAACAGGACATACTGCAGGAGCTTCTTTTGAAACTACCTTATGACCACAATTTCTGCATTCCCAAGTTACTTCGTTTTCTCTAACAAACACTTCACCATTTTCAATATTTGCAAGAAGCTTTAAGTATCTTTCTTCATGTGTTTTTTCAACTGCTGCTACTCCACGCATTCTTTCAGCAATTTTATGAAATCCTTCTTCATCTGCTTCTTTAGCCATTCTAGCGTACATTTCTGTCCACTCATAGTTTTCACCAGCTGCAGCATCTTTTAAGTTTTCTGTAGTAGTTCCAACTTTTCCACCGTGTAATTCTTTAAACCATAACTCAGCATGTTCTTTTTCATTTGCTGCAGTCATTGTAAAGAATTCTGATATTTGTTCATACCCTTCTTTTTTAGCTTTACTAGCATAGAAAGTATATTTATTACGAGCCATACTTTCTCCAGCAAAAGCTTCATTTAAATTTTTCTCTGTTTTTGTTCCTTTTAAGTCTGTCATTATATTTTCTCCTTCACCTATAATTATACAAAATATTTGTCGGTAAGTTTACGCTAACCTATAGATTATTAAATTTCTTAACTCCTGCAGTAATTAACCAAAAATATAACCCAATACACGCTACTAAATAAAATAATGAAATAATAATTATTAATACATAAGCTGATCCAAGTTTAGTTAAATTAAATGCCATATAAGCTATACCCATTCCTATTAATATATTTACAAATATTCCTAAAAATGATGACATACTTTGTTTAATAACAATTATCTCTCTGTCAAATTCAAGTTTAGGAAATAATAAATTAATAACTAAGCCTGTTAAACTGACAAAAGTAGATAATAATATAAAATAAACAATTGATAACAATATCCATAACTTATCAAAATTAAATACAAATGATAATAGTATAAAACTTAATACAGTTGGTATTAGTATTAATGATATATTAACTAAAGCTTTTGACTCAAATACTTCTTTTACATCAAGAGGTAAACTCTTCATTATCCATAAATGCTTACCTTCCAAAGAAATAGATACACAAGTAGTACAAGTTGTATGTGCAACTGCACCAATTATTACAATGACATATAGAGGTAAATAATCCGCAATATAAGTAGTTTTTAAAATCTCATTAATATAAATATATAAATTATTTCTTTCTATAACCAAATATACAGAAAATAATAATATTAATATTATTCCAAAAGACATATTAATTACATACTGAAAATTAGATAAAAACTTAAATAATTCCTTTTTATATAAAGATATTTTTTTATTAGATAGTTCTATTTTACTAACTTTAAAGTTTTTAACCTTATACCCTTCTTGACTTGTATTATTTAATTTAATAAATAAACTACTAAAAATCTTTATTGCGATTAATAAAAGAATTATGTTAATTACAATATTTAATACAAAGTGTAATGTATTTCCATTTATTGCACCATTTACATAAAAGTAAATGGTAGGCATAAATGCTTTAATAATAGTTATAATTTTATCATAGTTTTGTACAGACTGTTCTACACCCGTAGAACTCATATAGAAAGACCCTATATAAATACCTATAAACAATCCTAAACTCAACATTCCACTAATAAGGTTTTCATATTTACTTTTACCAGAAATCATCTTTATGATTATTCCTACAACAATAGATATTAAGACCATAAATAACGGCATAAATGGTAATCCAATGAATGAATATAAATAATAAATAAAATCCATATTTACATTTATTCCATAAATAATAATCATAGGAATCATAAGAAAAAACATATAAAAATATTGAAGTAATAAAAAACCTGCAAACTTAACTACCATTAATAATTCTTTTCTTATTGGCAAAGACATTAATAAATCAAAATCTTTAAACCCAAATAAATACCCCTTTGAACTTGTAGAAAAAATTAAAATTAATACACAAGTACCAAAAGAAAATAAATATGGTATATAGTAATACTTCTCTATAGGTAAAGATTCCATAAACATATAAACATATACAGCAGAAATATAAAGCATTATTCCTATTGGTAATATAACAGACATGAGTATTGGAAATTTCCTTTTAACTCTACCAAAAAACATATTATATATTTCGTTAAACAATAACAATCTTAACTGTTTCATTATTCTAACTCCAAGAATATATCTTCTAATGATTTATTACCTTGTAAAATTTCATCAGTTTCACCTTGAATGATAATCTCTCCCTGTTTAATTATTGCGACATAATCACAAAGCTTTTCTACCACCTCTAATACATGAGAAGAAAAGAAGATACTCGAGCCATTATCACATAACTCTTTCATTAATCTTTTTAAAGTAAAACTTGCTTTAGGGTCTAAACCAACAAATGGTTCATCTAAAACTAACAATTTAGGGTCATGCATTAAAGCACTAATAATCGTAATCTTTTGTTTCATACCATGAGAATAAGACTTTATTTGATCTCCTAAATTAGAATAGATTTCAAATTCTTTAGCTAATTCTTCTACTCTAGTATTAAAATATGATTTATCCATTTCAAAAATACTTGCAATAAATTCTAGATATTTAAGACCGGTTAAATGTTCATATAAATCTGGATTATCTGGGATATATGACATTATCTTTTTACATTCAACAGGACTACTGACAATATCCTTACCATCTATTAAAATTTGACCTTCATCAAAAGGTAGTATCCCTACAATACTTTTAATTGTTGTAGTTTTGCCTGCCCCATTATGTCCTATAAACCCAAATATTTCTCCTGGTTTTATTTCAATGTTAATTCCCTTTACAACTTCTTTTTTATCATAGAATTTATGATAATTAATAATTTTTAACATAAATCTCTCCTTAGGATAATCAATATATTATCAAATATATATATTGTATCATATGAGGTATTTCATGTTAATTTATGTTTTATTAATGTCTTTAGTAATGGGTTCTTTTGTTCAATGTTTAATTGATAGATATCCAAATTACTTAATAAAGAATTACAGTTATTGTGATTATTGTCATACAAAAATAAAATTATATGATTTAATTCCAATAATTAGTTTTTTGATATTAAAAGGCAAATGTAGAAATTGTAATAATTCTATTTCTAAATCAAAAGTATTTACTGAGACAATATTCTTAATAGTATTTATATTAATTTATATAAACTATGATAATTACTTGTTTTATCAATTGTTATTTATGTCATTATACCTAGCATCCTTTGTAGATATTAATACACAAGAGATTCCAGATCTTAGTATTATTATAATTATCTTTTTAATCATGGTTTTTAATATGTATAATAATTATCTTTTATCAATAACCATTTTGTTAATTGGAATAATATTATCTTTATTAAACTTAATTGGTTTTGGAGATATAAAACTACTTAGTGTATTGTCTTTCTTTTATACATTTCACTCTTTTATTTATGCATTATTAATTTCATGTGTTTTAGCCTTAATATATTTAATTTTTACAAAACAAAATAAAAAAGGTACAGTAATAGGATTTGCACCTTTTATCTCAATAAGTTATTTTTCAATAATTTTAATAACTGGAATACTAAAGTAGAAAATACTACCCTTTCCTATTGTACTTTTTACACCATAATCAAAATTATGTAATTCTAAAATCTCTTTTGCGATAGCTAACCCTATTCCACTGCCTTTACTAGCTCTTTCATGTGACTTATCAACCTTAAAATATCTATCCCATATTAAAGGCAAATCTTCTTCATTAATTCCTTCACCTTCATCTATTACTTCAACTACAACCACATTATTACTTACTTGTTGTTTAACAATAATATCACCAAAAGAATAATTTATTGAATTATTAATAAAATTATTTACTACCTGTGAAATTCTATCCTTATCACCATTAACAATAACCTCATCAACAAAATCAAAGTGTATTTTATTATCCAAATATTTTACATATGAATTTACAACCTCTTTAAGTAATTCTGTAAGATTGAATTCCAGTTTATTTAAACTCATTTTATTTTCTTGAATTTTTGATAAATCTAATAAATCATTGACTAGTGCATTCATTCTTTTTGATTCATTAATAATTAATTGAATATTTTCTTCATTTCTTTCATTTGGCATATCAAGCATCATTTCCCCATAACTACTAATTAAAGTTAAAGGAGTTCTTAAATCATGAGACACATTTGATATAAGTTCTCTTTTTGTATTATCAGCTTTTAATATTTCATCAGAGGCTTTATTTAATGTTTCATTTAATTCACTTAGTTCTTTTAATCTACCGTCATTAACCATCTTATATTTACCTTTAGGTAATAACTTTGCTGATTTATTCATATCCTCTAATGGTTTAATTACTCTGCTTGTTAATAGTAATGTAAGAATAAGTGTCGCAAGTAAAACAACAATACTTACAAATATCAACTGTGTAGTAATTGTTTTAATAGTTGCATTTAAGGGAGAAATATTAGTATTAACCATAATTACATAATTATTTCCACCATGTCTATCAACTTTAATATAGGTAAGAGATTCGTAATTATTTTGTGGTTTATTATTTATATCAAAACTTTTAAAAGAAGATTCCAATAGGTATGTTCCACCATTATCTATTGCTTTTTTAGTGTATTCAATAAATTCTAGAGTAGTCATTCTCATAAGAGGACAAGCATAATCATTACTAGTGCTAAATCCTTCTTTCTCATTTACTACTAATATGCACATTTCTTTTTCTTGTGTTTTGCTTTGTATATATTTTTCTATATTTTCATTAGAAATATTATTTGATATATCACCTGCTACACTAATAATATCATTTGTTTTTATTTCCTTATAAAAAGGTCTAAGTAATAATGTTTGAAAAACAAATAAAAATATAAGAATTAAACTTACAAAACTTACTAAGTATTTAAGGGTTCTCCACTTTAAGCTAATTGTCTTTTTCAAAACGATAACCTACCCCTCTTAACGTTACAATATATTTGTTATATTCTTTTAAACTCTTTCTAAGTAGTTTAATATGAGTATCTAATGTTCTATCATCACCAAAAAAATCATAACCCCAAACATTAGATAATAATTGTTGTCTAGTTAAAGCTATTCCTCTATTTTCAACCAGATACAGCAATAATTCATATTCTTTTGGAGAAAGTTGAATTCTTTCTTGATCAATAGTTACAAGTCTTGCACTATAATCTATTACTAATCCATCTAGTACAAAATTTCCTTCTTTTTTCTTATAAGTTCTGTTTAAAACAGCATGTACTCTCATCATTAACTCTTTGTTTGAAAAAGGTTTGACTACGTAATCATCAACACCAATTTCAAAACCATGAATTTTATCATATTCTTCACCTAAAGCTGATAACAAAATTACAGGAATATCTTTTATTTTTTTTATTTCTTTTGTTGCAGAAAAACCATCTAGATTCGGCATCATAATATCCATAATAATTAGATCAAAATCATTATCATAGCATAAACTAACTGCTTCAAGTCCATCCTTAGCCTCAACTACTTCAAAGTTTTCATATTTAGCATATTTAGAAATTATTTTTCTTATATTCTCTTCATCATCAACAACTAATATTTTAACCATAATACCTCCAACGATTATATTAAACTAGACATGTGAATATATTGTGAATTATTCATTCCAAATACCTAAATTATTAGATTTTGCATAATCTTGTGCATCATACAATCTATCAACATATTTATAATCATCATAAATATATCTAACTCTTCCATACCCATTTTTTATTGTTTCTTCTTCAAGTAATTTACCATCAATCCATACCCAATATAGACTTCTACCAAATTTATCAGCATCATCAGAATTTGGATCTTGTTCTAAAACAATTTGATTCGCATCTTTAAGTAAACTACATACAAAATCACTTGCTTTTTTACCCATTCCAGTTGGATCATTACCCACTTCAGGAGTATCAATACCAATAAATCTCACTTTGACACTTTTACCATCTATATAAAAATGACTAGTATCTCCATCCCAACAAGAATCTAAACTAACAACAATTCCATTTTCTATTGGAATAGGATTATTGTTATTAATAAAACTTGTAATAAAAGTTAACATTAAAATTATTATTATAGAAATTATATAAACTATTAATTTATTCTTATTCATACAAACACCTCATGAATTATTATATAACAAAAAAGTATTTCTAAATGAAATACTAATTAGTTGTTGTGTGATATTTTTTTATTTTTCCATGTATTATAAATAAACTATCAATTGTAAATACTGCAGTAGCTATGGCACCTGATATTAAAATAGATTCTACAGCATTAACCCTAAATGCTACAGTGTCATTGGCTATTAAAGCATAGACTGCTCTATAAACTGAAGTTCCAGGAACAAATGGATATAATGCTGATATTAAAAATACAGTTGTTGGAGTTTTAAAACTTCTAGAAAAAACATGTGATAATAAAGCAATTACACCAGCAGCAACAAATGTAGAAAACACAATATGATTATTAAATTTAAATAATAAATATACTAACCATCCTATACCTCCAGTAAACGCTGCATATGGTAAAGATTTTTTAGGAGCATCTAAGACTATAGCAATTAGTAATACACTGCATGTAGCAATTAATGTTTGTTTTATAATATCCATCCTAATACCTCCTGAGCTAATAATAAACCAGACCCAATACCTAAAGCTATAAATAAAGCAATCATAATAGCTTCAAGAAGTTTAGCAAAACCTGAAGTATAATCACCTCTAAATATATCCCTAACACCATTTGTTAAAGCAGTACCTGGAACTAAAGGCATTATACACGCAATTATTAATATATCTGTTTGTACTTTAAATGGAGTAAGCATATTAACCGTACTAACAATTATCGCTACTAAAAAACTACTAATGTAATCTGTAACAAATGCATTAATCTTATATTTATTACATAAATTAACTATTATTGTAACTACTATGGCTGCTGGAATATTCATTGTTACATCAACTAAAGAACCATTAAATAACAATACTATAAATAATATAAATAAAAAGTTTGCAATATCTTTTGTATATGGATTATACTCACTATCCTTTAAATCATTTAATTTATTATAAGCTTCAATTATTTCTATTTTTCCACTACTTATTTGTCTAGATATATCAATAACACTAGCAATTCTATATAAATTAATAGATCTGTTATTTATTCTTCGTATTAATGTTACTGGATGATCTTCTTTATCTTCTACACTAGTATATAAACCTGTAGTAAGTGCTACAACATTTGTTGCAGTAAAAGAAGCTTCATTTAAGATATGATTTACAGTTTCTTCTACCCTATAAGCTTCTGCATTACTTTCAATAAGTATTTCCCCAGCTAAAACAGCTGTCTTTAAATAATAATTTTGTGTATCTTCCATTACCATTTCCTATTCTATCAATAAAATATTATCACATTTCAATTTCTTTATCATTTATGCTTATTATTTATGATTAAATATTCTTAACAATCCCCTTCTTATCAGCTATCCATTTTGCAAGTATAGGAGTAATAATACTTGTAAGAACTACTCCAAATGCAATTTGAGCAGTAGCTTCAGTAGCGATATTTAATAAATCTGGATTAGTAGAAGCCACAATTAATGGAACAGCTACAGACAAGCCTGCTATTGAAGACATACCAAGTGTTGATATACCATTGTATTTTAAAACCTTAGTTTCTACTAAATACATAACAGGAAGCATTGTAATATAGAAAATAACAGTAATAATAACACCTGCAAACCCTGATTGAACCGCTTGTATTAGATTAATGCTTGATCCAAAAGCCCAACCCATAAAAGGTGTTAATAAAGCCATACCAGGTTTAAACAAAACCGCAAATTCTTTATCTAGATTACCTAATACAATTCCTAAAACAATAGGCACTAAAGTAGAAATAATTGGCATCCAATCTACAGCTCCACCATTTGTAATGCTATAAACTAATATTGGAAAAGCAGGAACACATAATAAACCAACTAAACCAAATGCAAGTAAATCATCTTCATCACCATAATCACTAACAAGAGCTAAATATAGTGAAGGATTCACAGAACAAATAGTAGCTATAAAAGCTAATGATGAAATCCCTAAAATACCAACATTACCAAATAAACTAATATACCCAAATCCAAATAAAAAACATAGTACAATTTTAACTAATAACAATACCCCTTGTTTTTCTAAAACATGTATTAACTTTTTTAAATCAATTGAAGTTGCTGAACAAAAACAAACTAAACCAACTATATAGTTAGTACCCTTAGGTGTAAATAATGCTTCACTAATACCACCTATCATAAATAGTTCTGGAAAGAAAGTATTAAATAAAGCAGCCAGTAACATTGGCACTAATAAAGTACCTCCTGGTATCTTTTTCATGAATTTAAGCATATAATTATCTCCTATTTATTAATATAATAATCCTTTTAATTGTTATATTCTATATAAAATTAAAAACTGGTGATTAAACCAGTTTATTTTTTATTATATCCTCTATTTCATTAATTTTAATATTTCCAATAAATCCATCATCACTTAACTTTGCCATACTAGGATCAAGAGGTAGTTTTGCTAAAACATCTAATTTATACTTATTTGCAAATTCTTCAATTTTACTTTCACCAAATACATATATTTTATTACCACAATCATTACACTCAACATATGACATATTTTCTATGATTCCAACTATTGGTATGTTCAAAGAACGAATCATATTTACAGCCTTAGAAACAACCATCGAAACTAAATCTTGAGGGCTTGTAACTAATATAATTCCATCTAATGGAATTGATTGCATTATTGTAAGAGGTACATCACCAGTTCCTGGAGGTAAGTCCACAAACATATAATCTATATCTCCCCAAAGTACTTCTTCATAAAATTGTTTAATTAATCCAGTAATCATAGGACCTCTCCAAATAACAGGAGTATCATCACTTTCCAATAACATATTAGTGCTAATTACTTTAATATTTTCTTTTGTTAAAGCTGGCATAATTAGTTTGCCATCAGAATAAGCTTTACTCTTTATACCAAACATTTGTGTCATGCTTGGTCCAGTAATATCTCCATCTAGAACCGCAGTTTTATAACCACTTCTAGCACTTGCAGAAGCTAAAAGAGCTGTAATAGAACTCTTTCCTACTCCACCTTTTCCACTTACTATCGCATAAACTTTTTTAATCTTTGATTTATCATTTAACTTATACCCAAAATCATTTCTACTAGAACAATCTTGAGCACAACTTGAACAATTACTATCACAATTACTCATTATATTTTCCTTTCTTTAATACAACCCTATATATAGGTTGGTTTAGTTCCATAAACTTAGATTCATATTCAGTAATAACGTCTTCATCATGAACATCTCTTCTATAATCTACAGATATATCTTCTATTTCAAAACCGTTATGTGTAAATTCTATAATAGAAAATTCAAATAATCCACTATTATCACTTTTAAGAATTACGCTACCCTCTTCACTTAGTATTTCATAATACTGTCTAACAAAGTTACTATGTGATAATCTTCTTTTTTTATTACCTCTTTTTGTCCATGGATCTGAAAAGTTTAAATGAATGATATCAATTTCTCCTTTATCAAACCATTCCAAGATGTCTTTAGCATCTTTTGTAATCATAACTCTATTTTCTAGAATTTCATTTGAAAGTTTCTTAGCAGCGATTGCAGCCACATTCAATTCTTTTTCAATACCAATCCAACCTTCTTCATAATACATTCTAGACATTCCATCAAAATAACCACCTTTACCAATGCCTATTTCTAATCTTAAACTATCTCTATTTAGTTTATTTTTCCATTTGCCTTTATAAAGACTTGGATCTTCTATAACTAAATCTGTTTGAGACTCTAAAAATGGAATAGCCCAACTCTTTTTTCTCATTCTCATAGATATACCTCACATATGAAAAGATAGGCATAGCCTACCTTTTAGTCTTTTTTCTTAAAAACTCTCTTTTCTCCTGTAGGACGTTGTCTTTCTTTTCTTTCTTTTTGAGTTTCATCCCAACCTTCAGGTTTTTCTGTAAATTCACGATGAGAAACATTTACTCTTCCTTTATCATCTATTTCTGTTACTTTTACTTTAATAGTATCTCCTAACTTCAATACATCTTCAGGTTTTTCAACTCTTTCATAAGAAATTTTAGATACATGTAATAGGCCATCAGTACCAGGGAATAATTCAACAAACGCTCCAAATTTCTCAATTCTTACTACCTTAGCATCAAACTCTTCACCAACTTTAGCTTCACGAATAATATTTTCAATCATGTTTTTAGCTTTATCTAGCATTTCTTGATTATTATGATAAATTACACACTTACCTTCATCATCAATATCAATCTTAACTTGATCACATTCTTCAATGATTTGATTAATCATCTTTCCACCAGTACCAATAACATCTCTAATCTTATCTACTGGTATTGTTAGTAAAACCATCTTTGGTGCATACTTACTTACACTCGCTCTTGGAGTATCAATAGTAGCTTCCATATTTTTCATGATTTCTACTCTGCCTTTATGAGCTTGTGATAATGCTTCTTTTAAAATTTCTCTATTAATTCCTTCAATTTTTATATCCATTTGAAGTGCTGTAATACCATTTTTAGTACCAGCAACTTTAAAGTCCATATCTCCATAATGATCTTCCATACCTTGAATATCACTTAATATAGAGTAATGATTTCCATAAGTAATTAATCCCATTGCAATACCAGAAACTAAACCAGTAATAGGAACTCCTGCACTCATAAGTGACATTGAACCAGCACAAATACTTGCTTGAGAACTAGAACCATTAGACTCTAATACCTCCGCAACTACCCTAATTGCGTATGGGAATTCTTCTTCACTAGGTAATACTTGAGCTAATGCTCTTTCTCCTAATGCACCATGACCAATTTCACGTCTTCCTGGATTTCCCATTCTACCTGTTTCACCAACACTATATGGTGGAAAATTATAATGATGCATAAATCTTTTCTCTTCAATTTCCGTTAAATCATCAATAATTTGATTATCACCTAATGCACCTAATGTTGTTACTGAAAGCACTTGTGTTTCACCACGAGTAAATAAAGATGAACCATGAGCTCTAGGTAATAAATCTATTTGAGAATTTAAAGGTCTAATTTCATCTAATTTTCTACCATCAGGTCTAATCTTATCTACTGAAATTAATCTTCTAACTTCCATTGCTACTATTTCATGACAATATTCTTTTGCTTGTTTAATAGCTTTATTTTGTTCTTTTTCACTCTTGTATTCTAAGCCTTCATAGTGAGCAACCATTTCTTCAGTTATTTCATCAATCTTTCCATATCTTTCAAGTTTCAATTTAATAGAAACAGCTTCTTCTAATCTACTTTTTCCATTAGCATCGATGTACTCTTTTATTTCTGGATTAATTTCATAAAGCATAATTTCCATTTTTTCTTTTGCACATTGTGCAGTTATTTCTTCTTGGAATGCACATAATTGTTTAATATGTTCATGCCCAAACATTAATGCATCTAACATATCTTCTTCTGAAACTTCTTTAGCACCAGCTTCTACCATGTTAATCGCATCTTTTGTACCAGCAACAGTTAAGTTAATATCAGATCTAGACATTTGTTCAACACTTGGATTAATCACAAATTCACCATCAACTCTACCAACTATAACTCCTGCAATTGGACCATTAAATGGAATATCAGAAACACAAATTGCTAATGATGCTCCAAACATTGCTGCCATTTCAGAACTCAAATCAGGATCTACAGAAAGAACAGTATTAACTACTTGAACTTCATTTCTAAATCCTTCCGCAAATAATGGTCTAATAGGTCTATCAATTAAACGTGCTGTTAAAGTCGCATGTTCACTTGGTCTACCTTCTCTTCTTAAAAATCCTCCTGGAATCTTTCCCACTGAATATAATTTTTCTTCATAACTAACTGTTAAAGGAAAAAAATCTGTATCCTTTGGTTGATTTTGTGCTGTAGCTGTTGAAAGAACTACAGTATCACCATAACGTATTACTACAGACCCTCCTGCTTGTTTTGCTATTTCACCATGTTCTACTGTAATAGTATTACCTGCGAATTCAAAACTAAATTCTTGTTTTGCCATATCTTACCTCTTCTTTTTCTACTTATTTATATAATTTATGCCTGTTATATTCTAACACTTTTAAAAATGAAAAGGTAGGACTAACCTACCTTATTATTAGTTATTTTAAAATATTTTATTAAATACAATTGAAAATAGGCTATTTTGATTATATTCCATTGGTATTGTGTGAGGAAAATACATAATCAACCTAATAACATATGTACCAATAATTAACACTAACAACCCTATCCATATCTTATTACTAACCTTATTTCTAAATAATAATAAAATTCCTATAATAATTACTATCCAAAATAAAGGATGAAAATGTAGTGCTTCTTTTAAATTACCATTTATTGCATAAATCCAAGCTCTTGTGATACCACAAGAAGGACAAGGAATCCCAATAATAGCTTTAATGATACAAGAAGTATCAAATACAATATGATACAAAACTAATGTAAGTAATAATATTAAAATAGAAAGTATTTTTTTATTCATTATGCTAGTGGATCAATTAAACCTTGTGATGAATCAATTAAATTATTTATTGAATCTTGTTGAATCATTAATGCCACAAAACCCAATCCAAATAAAGCCAATATTAAACAAATAACTGAATTATCTTGTATAGATGCTCCATATTTATCATATATTTTGCTTACTTGTTGTGCGTTTCTATAATATAAATAAACACTATATAAACCACATGTTACAAAAATAAGTATTACATCTAAAAGTGGATTATTATCATTTTCTAATTCCAGTTTTAAGTCTTCATCAAACTTATATAGCCAATATAGATAATATATTCCACAAGTCACAAACGATAATACTAATGAACTTACAACATTTCTTTTAGTCAACATAACAACATCTCCTTTAATAGGATTAGTATAACACAATTTAATTAACATAAATTAAATTCATGTTAAATAAAAAAGCCAAGTTTCCTTAGCTTTTTAACCATTTTAGATTGCTGTTTTCCATAATCCATGTAGATTGCAATATTCATATACAGCTACTACTGGCTCATCATCATAGAAGTTAACTGATGGATGATCTCCTGGGTTTAAGAATGCTACTCTATAACCACTCTTTGTTTGAAGTATAATGAATTCAATCCAATGTTCAGGAACCATAGGATGATCAACACTTCCTACATTAACTTGAATACGATTATTTTCTCTAGTTACTACAGGTACGTGTTTTTCTTGTGCAGCATCTTCAGTATTAGCTGTTAATAGAGTCATTTCCTCACCACAGCATACAACAGGTACTGATGAATCATGAAGTTTAGTTACTATGTTTCCACAATGTTTACAACGATAAATTTTTAATTCTTCCATAATATCCTCCTATACTAATTATCATATATCCAAGAATACTTTTCAAGATTAACGCCTTTAATTAATTCAAGCTTTTCTTGTTTTTTCAATCTTTTAATAAAGTATTCTTTTTTCATTGCTTCTATTTTATCTTCAAATTCTTCTAAATATACAAATTCAACTGGAAGCCTATTTCTAGTATATTTCGAACCTTTACCACTATTATGAGCTTTTAGTCTTTTTACCAAGTCATTAGTCCATCCAGTATATAAAGTATTATCACTACATTTCAATATATAAACATAATTCATTATTCAACACTCTTTAAAGATTCAACCATCTTTATATTTTTTAGTTTTCTAGCCATCACTATATTTACTAGTAATGAGAATATTAAAGTTAAAACAATCGCAAATATTATACTTGTCATATTAACATTTCTTCCAAACATAACATTATCCATTTCAACTAAAGAAACAATATATCTATGAAGTAACTCACCTAAGGGTACACCAAATATTGCTCCAAAAAATGTAAGTATTAGATTTTCTTTATAAATAAACATGTTAATTTCTTTTTGAGTGAAACCTAACACTTTAAATGTAGCTAGTTCTCTTTCACGCTCTGAGATATTTACATTAGTTAAATTACTTAATACTACAAAAGCTAAAGCAGCAGCCGCTAAAACTATAACTACCATAATAGAATTCAATCCAGAAATCATTCCATCAAAACTTTCCTTTATAAAATTAAAGAAACTTATAGAATCAACTCCATTTATTTTCAATAATTCTTCTTGAAATAATTTAGTATCATTAGAATTATTAGCTTTTATTAAAATTGTGTTATTTGCAATTGAAGCATTAAATATCTTTTTATAATAATCATTACTTATAAAAATCTCATTTGCTACATAATTCTCAGATAATCCTAAAACCTTAACTTCTTTAATTAACCCATTTTCACTTTCTAATTTAATATTATCATTTACTTTAACCTTTAATAATTCTGAAAGTTTTTCATTTATTATTACTCCTTCATTATTTAGTTTAATAGGACTATGATTACTTCTTTTTCTTAAATCATAGAATTCATTTATTCTTTCTATATCATTTACAATAGTAACTTTAATAACTTCTTCTATGTTATTTGAAAAAGTCTTACCATCATAAGTTGTTACTAGTAAAGCATCCTTTGTTTCTTGATTATTAATAACAATAGTAAATATTTCATTTCCTTTAGATACTGAAGTATCTTCTTCAAATTTAATAGATCCATCATATTTATATATTTCATCAAACTGTTTATTAATTATGGTGCTAATTGAATCTCTTATACCTAAACCAGTTATTATTAACGCACTACATCCAGCAACCCCTAGAACAGTCATAAAGAATCTTTTCTTATATCTAATAATATTTCTTATAGTTAATTTTGAAGAAAATCCGATGTTATTCCAAATAAACTTAATTCTATCAATAACAATATTTTTACCTGAAGAAGGAATTTTTGGTCTAAGTAATTGTGCAGGAACTTCTTTAATATCTTTTCTACATGCTAGAAAAGTAGTTAAAACCATTACAATAATGAAACTAATATTTGCGATTGTAATTAAATCCCATGTGATTAACAACTTATATTCAGGTAAGTTATACATCATATTCCATGCAACATATATAACCTTTGGAAATAATAACAAGCCAACAATACTACCTATAAATCCACCAATAATAGTAGCTAATAAAGCAAAAAATATATATTTAAAATAAATTTTTGACTCACTATACCCTAATGCTCTATAAATACCTATTTGACCTCTTTGTTCATCTATCATTCTAGTCATTGTAGTTAAACAAACTAAAGATGCTACAAGAAAGAAAAAAACAGGGAATACATTACCTATAGCCTCCATCTGGCTAATAGTATCAGAATATGTTTTAGAAGAGTAATGTTCTTCTCTACTTAATATAGTCCACTCACCATCTTGTAAGTCTTCTATATCTTGTTTTGCTTTATCTAAATCAGCTTTTGCATCATCTAGTTCTTGTTGACCATCAACTCTTTCTTCTTCTAACTCTTTAATACCATCAGCAAGCTCTACCTTTGCATCTGCGATTTCTTTTTCAGCATCTTTTAACTCTTGCCTTGCTTTTTTAAATTCATCTTCGGCTTCTATTCTAGATTCATCTAGTTTTACACTAGCATTTGTAAGCTCCATAAATCCTTTTTCAATCATTCCACCAGCATCATCAAGTTTCTTTTGACCATCCGCTATACCATTTTGAATTTCTGCTTTTTGAGATAATAAAGTATTCTTTTTAGCAGTTAATGAATTTATAGTTGTTAACAATTGATCTAATTGAGCTTGTAAAGAATTTTTTTGATTAGTTAAATCTGTTATCTGTTGATTAATTTGATCAACCATCGTTTGATAGTTAGAATCATTAGGATCAAGAATACCTAATTGTACTTTAAGTTGATTTATACCTTGTTCTAATTCTGTTATACCTTGTTTTAATGGATCAACATTAGCGTTAGCTTGTGCAAGTCCAGCATCCACTTGAGAAATACCACCATCTATTTGACTAATTAATCCGCTATATTCAGCTTTTAATGTTTCAAACTCAGCTTTAGATTGAACAAGTTGAGCATGCTTTACTCCCAAATCATTTCTAGCATCCTCTATATCTCTAGCGCCTTTAATTAGTTCAGCTTCTACCTCTATCTCTTTATCAGCTAATTCCTTATATCCATCCTTTATTTCTTTTTCACCATCTTTTATTTCAATCTTAGCATCTTCAATTTTCTTTTCAGCATCTGCTATTTCAGTATTAAATGTATTTAAACCATCTTCATACTCTTTTAAGCCATCATTATATTTTTCGTTTGCTTCATCTAATACTTTATCTTTTCTGTTTAATACCTGTGTTTCAGAAAATTTTTCTAATTTATCTTTAATAATTTTAGATTCATCTTTGTATGTTTTATTAAATGAGTTATCACTTAAGTTTCTTTTAAAAGTTAGTGATAACTCTGTGTAATAGTCCATATCAAAAACACTCTTATTAACATATAAATATGAATTTAAATTTCTATTGTTTAAAGTGCTATATCCAATATCTTGGTTTATATAATACGGACTTAATACAAAACCTACAACTTCAAATGTATCATTACTTAAATAATCATCTAGATCATTTTTAGGTCTATCTAATTTTATAATATCTCCAAGTTTTAAATCCTTAAAATAATAAAGACTTTTCTCTATTACACACTCTTTATTATTCTTAGGTAATCTTCCTTCAATTAAATTGAATTTATTAATATCATCAGTAATTCCATGAACTCTAAAAACTAAAGTTTGAGCATCTATAGTTGTTAATACATCCACAAAATTACTATCTTCCACATAAGATATATAATCTAACTTCTTTATTTCTTCTATATCCTTGTTATCAAAGCCATATGATGAATATATTGTAAAGTCCATTAATTTATATTCATCATCATATTTATCAACGTTATAAGCCATTATAGGCGATGATGCCTTTATTCCAACAAAAAATGATACACCTAGAGCTACTATACATGTAAGTAAGAAGAATCTTCCAAATGTCTTTTTTATTAGTCTAATTGTATCTTTAAATAGTGTTCTATTCATAATTACCATTCAATTTCATCTATAGATTTAGGATTATCATTTATTATCGTTTCTGTAATTTTTCCACTTTTAACTCTAAACACTTTATCTCCCATAGGACATAAAGCTAAGTTATGAGTTATTATTACAACAGTCATATTTAGTTTTTTTGATGTATCTTGTAGTAGTTTTAATATTTGTTTACCAGTCACATAATCTAAGGCTCCTGTAGGTTCATCGCATAATAAAAGCTTAGGATTTTTTGCAAGTGCTCTAGCAATTGCAGTCCTTTGTTGCTCACCACCTGAAAGCTGTGCAGGAAAATTATACAATCTATCCTTTAAACCTACTTGTTCCATTACTTCTATTGGAGATAAAGGATCTTTACATATTTCTGTAGCTAGTTCAACATTTTCTAAAGCAGTTAGATTTTGAACTAAATTATAAAATTGAAAAACAAAACCAATATCATACCTACGATAATTAGTTAATTCCTTTTCATTCATTTTATCAACTCTTACATTATCAACTATTATTTCTCCAGAAGTTAAACTGTCCATTCCACCAAGAATGTTTAAAATAGTGCTCTTACCAGCACCTGATGCTCCTGCTACAATAATAAATTCACCTTTTTCAATTTCAAAATCAACACCACTTAAAGCTTCAATATTTACTTCTCCCATGGTATATATCTTTTTTACATTTTTAAAACTGATATAACTCATTAATATCTTCCTTTCAACTCAAGAAAATATTTAAATAACTATTTAGAAGTTTTGATACATCAACATTATTTTCTATACAATACGGTAAGTTATCCATAGTTTTTCTAAATCCACCAATCATTGCAGGTGCAATTAAACTAACTAACATTTTCTTTTCTTCATCATTTACTTCTTCATCTTCAAATAAATCATCATAATTATTATATATTACATTACTTAACCATTCAGTAATACTTGAAAGATATTTCTCACTACTTAAAATAATAAAAACTGATTGATCAAATTCTTGATATAGTTTAAATAGTCTAGAAGATAATTGTTCTAAACTAAACTTTACGAATTTTCTTTTTGATCCATCATAGTTTTTAAAATCAAAATTAACCATATCATGAGAAAGTTCACTAAGTAATTCATCAATCTTTTTAATACTAGGTTGAACTAAAGCATCAATTAATTCATCTTTATCTTTAAAATAATTATAGATGTTACTTGGACTCATTCCAATCTTTCTGGCAATTCTTCTTAGTGATACATTTCCTAATCCATGAGTTATTATTTCATGTCGTGTTGAATCTAAAATTCCGTTTCTTATTTCTTCTTTTAGTACTTGCATTGTATTACCTCTCATAAATAATATACACTTGTTCATTATTTAAAACAAATAAAAAAACGGTTTAACCCGTTATTTTCTCAAGCCTAGACGTGAAACTAATTCACGATATCTATTTACATCATTTTCACGTAAATAACTTAAGAAGTTTTTACGACGTCCAACCATTTTCATTAATCCTCTATTTGAATGAAAATCTTTTTTGTGTTCTTTTAAGTGAACAGTAAGTCTGTTTATTTTTTCAGTCAATACAGCTACTTGTACTTCTACAGATCCTGTATCTCCTTCAAAACGTGCAAAATCCTTAATAATTTGTGTCTTTTCTTGTTTAGATAACATAATTTTTCCTCCTATATATCTTAGTCCTTTTAAACCGAGTAGATCGATGAGGAATCGTGTAAACCCAGTTAAAAAGCTATTAAATAATAACATTAAGTTATAAATGAAGCAAGTATTACTTCATAAATCTTTCAATTACTTCATTACAAATCTCATAACCTCTATTACTACATCTTATATTATTTTTATTTAATACTATCAAACCATCATTTTTTAATGAATTTAATTCATTTTTATAATTTTCTAGAAATGATATATTGTATCTCTTATTAAAGTCTTCTATAAAGATACCTTCCCTTTTTCTTAAACCCATCATAATATACTCAAACATAGAATCTTCTTTAGTCAAACTAATAACATTTTCAACATATATCCCTGCTAAATATTTATCTAAGTCTGTTGTATTATCGTATCTAACATTATCTTCTTTACCACTTGCGGATAGTGATATCCCATAAAAATCTTCATAGTTCCAATAAGTTAAATTATGTTTTGATTCATATCCTTCTTTACAATAATTGCTAATTTCATATTGTTTATACCCATTTTCAATTAGCTTTATATTAATTAATTCATACATATCCGCATCTAAATCTTCATCTACTTTTTGATAGTTTAACTTATCAAATAATGTACCCTCTTCAATTGTTAAACAATATATAGAAACATGAGGAACTTCTAATTGTAAAACATCATTTAAAGTAACATCTAGGTCATTTATTGTTTGAAATGGCAATCCATACATAATATCCACAGAAATATTTGTAATATTATGTTTTCTAAATAAATTTATACAATGTATTACAGAATTAAAGTCATGATGTCTGTTCATTATCTTTAATAATCTATCATCACTAGATTGAACACCAACGCTAACTCTATTGATACCATATTCCTTTAGTAGTTTTATTTTATCTTCATTTATTGTTTCTGGATTTACTTCAATAGTATATTCTTCAATGTAATTTGTATAAGGTTTCAATAAAACTAATACTTTTTTTAATTGATTATAGTTTAAAGAAGTTGGTGTACCTCCACCAATATAAATAGTTTTTAACTTCTTATTTATACCTTTATCATTAATTTCTTTTTCTAATCCCATAAGCCATTTGTTAACTTTATCTTCATTAAATAAAAAATGACAAAAATCACAATATCCACATATTGTTTTACAAAATGGTACATGAAGGTATAAAGAATTTATCATGTTTAGATTATAACTTAAAATAAAAAGAAGAGCGAACTCTTCTAATATATAATTACATTCTTTTTAAAATTCCTAATTGGCATCATAGATTTATATATAGCCCCAAATCTATCTTTTACTGTTTCATTATCTAATTCTTTATTATTCATAATTCTAAAATTAACATCAAATAATAATACTTTTATATTGCTTAAATAAACACCATTTCTCTTATAGAATTCTATCCTTCTATCTCTAATAAACTTATCTTGTTTATCTTTACTAAAATCTGGATCTTCAACTTCGATAAAAATATTATTTTTATTTAATTTCTTTAATATCTTTTTTAAAAATATACTTCCATAACCATTACTTCTATATTTTTTTATTGTAGCAAAATAATCCAATAAAACATCATTTCCATTTATATAGAAGAAAGCATAACCAATAGTTTCATCATCCTCAATAGCTTTAAAGCATTTATATACATTTTTATTATATAAATAAAGAATTGATTCTAAAGGTCTTAATTCATTTTCATGAAAATCTTTAACGATATGTTCATTATAAATTAATTCTATTTCATCTTTTGACAATTTCTCAATTTTCATCATCCATTGAAAGAACCGCTAAAAACGCTTCTTGAGGGATTTCTACAGATCCTACAGCCTTCATACGCTTCTTCCCCTCCTTTTGTTTTTCTAATAATTTTTTCTTTCTTGTAATATCTCCACCATAACATTTTGACAATACATTCTTTCTTAAAGACTTAATATTAGTTCTTGCAATAATTTTTCCATTGATTGCGGCTTGAACAGGTATTTCAAATTGTTGTCTAGGGATTAACTCTTTAAGTTTACTTGTCATAGCATTACCACTTCTATACGCAAAATCTCTAAAAACAATAATACTTAAAGCATCAACAGTTTCTCCATTTAACAAGATATCCATCTTTACTAGATTTCCAGGTCTATAACCAATTAATTCATAATCAAGTGAAGCATAACCCTTTGAACTAGATTTTAATTTATCAAAGAAGTCATACACAACCTCACCTAAAGGTATCTCATAAATTAGTTGATTCCTTGTATCATCTAGATAAATCATCTCTTGAAAGATACCTCTTTTTGCTTGGCATAATTCCATAATAGGTCCAACATATTCTGTAGGAACCATAATAGATGCTTTTACATAAGGTTCTTCAATCTTATCAATCTTTTGAGATGGAGGTAACATTGCAGGATTATCTACTTTAATCATACTTCCATCAGTTAAATATGCATGATATATAACAGATGGTGCAGTCGCGATTAGATTAAGATTGTATTCTCTTTCTAATCTTTCTTGTATAACATCCATGTGTAATAATCCTAAGAAACCACATCTAAAACCAAAACCAAGTGCTTGTGATGTTTCGGCTTCAAAATTTAGAGCTGAATCATTTAAACTAAGCTTTTCTAATGCATCTCTTAAATCATTATATTTATTACTATCTGTAGGATATAAACCACAATAAACCATAGAATTCATCTTTCTATATCCTGGTAAAGGTTCTGTTGCACCATATTTACTATGAGTTATAGTATCTCCTACGTGTACATCTTTTATATTCTTTATACTTGCGGCAACCCAACCTACTTCACCACAAGTAAGCTTATCACTCTTAACTTCTTTTGGAGTTCTAATACCAACTTCTGTAACTTCATAAACAGCATTACTAGCCATAAACTTAATAGAATCTCCTGGCTTAATTTCACCATCTTTAACCCTAACAAAAG
This sequence comes from uncultured Erysipelotrichaceae bacterium, assembly GCA_964418835.1. Classification (GTDB taxonomy): domain Bacteria; phylum Bacillota_I; class Bacilli_A; order Erysipelotrichales; family Erysipelotrichaceae; genus UBA9076. The sequence continues at coordinate 132,310 of CAYQNJ010000002.1, read as the reverse complement.
CTATAACACCTCTATATGTATCATATATTGAATCAAAAACTAAAGCTTTTAAAGGTGCTTTTGGATCTCCTTTTGGTGAAGGAACATACTTTACAACTGCCTCTAATACTTGATCAATATTTAAACCATTTTTTGCGGATATTAAAGGTGCATCACTTGTATCTAAGCCAATAACATCTTCAATTTCTTTAGATACTCTATCTACATCAGCATTAGGTAAATCCACTTTATTAATAACTGGTATTATTTCTAGATTATTATCTAAAGCTAGATATACATTTGCAAGTGTTTGAGCTTCTATTCCTTGTGCAGCATCAACCACTAAAACAGCACCCTCACATGCAGCTAAAGATCTAGATACCTCATAAGTAAAGTCCACATGACCTGGAGTATCTATTAAATGAAATACATATTCATTACCATCATTAGCTTTATACTTTAACTGTACTGCATTTAACTTAATGGTAATTCCTCTTTCTCTTTCTAAATCTAATTGATCAAGTAATTGTGCTTTCATTTCCCTAGACTCAACAGTTTTAGTCAACTCTAAAATACGATCTGCTAAAGTTGATTTACCATGATCAATATGGGCTATTATTGAAAAATTTCTAATTTTCGATTGTTCCATCAATTAACCTTCCCTACTTAAAACATTTATTTAATAATGTTTTACCATAACCATTTTCAAATTCTTTAAATGTTACTTTTGATTTACCTTCCATTTGTAACATAATTATATATATAAATCCATCATTACATGCAATTTTCATTCCATTATCAAAATTAACAATCTCACCATTTAGATAACCGTGTTTTTTATATTCCATTTTAACTTCATGAAATTTAATTCGCTTGTTTTCTATTATACCATAGCCCACTGGCCAACTAATAAGCCCTCTTATATGATTATAAATATCTTTTACATTTTTATCTTTAAAACTAATAAACTCTTCTTCCTTAGAAATATTAAATCCAAAAGTTACCTTTGTTTCATCTTGTTCAACACATTGTAATTCACCATTAACATACTTAGGAATAAACTTAACAATTAGCTTACTACCAAGGTCTTTTAACTTATCATGTAGGGTTTCTGTAGTATCATCATCTTTTATTTTAATTTTTTCTTGAAGATACATACATCCTGCATCCATTTTCTTAACCATCTTCATAATAGTTATACCAGTTTCATTTTCACCATTAATTATTACTTTATGAATAGGAGCTCCACCTCTATACTTTGGCAATAATGAAGCATGAACATTAACACACCCATATTTAGGATAATTAAGAACAACTTCAGGAACAATTTGTCCATAAGCACAAGTAATAATAATGTCAGGATGATAATTTAATATTTCATGATATTCTTCTTTTATATTAACTGGTTGTATAACAGGAATATCATACTTTAAAGCTAATGCTTTAACAGGAGTATTTCTAACTTCTTGTTTTCTACCAACTTTTTTATCTGGTTGAGAAACAACTGCGACAACATCATATTCTTTATCTATTAAACTTTGTAAGATACCACAAGCAAAATCAGGAGTACCCATAAATATTATTTTCATAAACACCTCACCATGTGATTATAGCACGGGTTTGTTGCAATTTGAAATTGCTTTTGCTATAATCACTAAGTCAATATACAGGAGGTGCAAAATGGCAAATATCAAGTCACAAAAAAAGCGTGCAATTACAAATTTAAAAATAGGTAGAGCTCAAGCTGGACAAAGAACTGCTTTAAAAACAGCTATAAAAGAAGTTAAGGTAGCTGTTGCTTCTAACGACAAAGCTGTTGCAGCTGAAGCGTTAAATAAAGCAAATAAAATGTTAGATTCAGCTGTTGCAAACAATTTAAAACATGGCAATTATGCAGCACGTCAAAAATCACGTTTAGCGAAAGCTGTTAATTCAATGGAATAATAAAAATCAGAAGTCATTCTGATTTTTTATTTGTTTAAAATTTTATTTATTGTTTCAATTTTTTTATTTAATAATTCTTTTTTTTCATTACTAGTATTTTTAATAATATTATTATATTTATCAAGTAAATGATTTAAATAATTTAAAAAAACATCACTTTTAGTTTTCATTAAAATAGGACCAAATAATATTTCTTCTTTACTATACCTTTCATGATAATCAGTACTAATTTCAATTATAGTGTAGTAATGTTTTTTATAAACCATAACTTCATTTAATATAGTAAAGTGTTTTTCACTAATCCATCTTCTTAATAAATCAACATCCAAGTTTACCTGTATTATTATTTGTTTAAAACTACTTAACCTAGATAAATTATCTTCAAGTATTTTTTTAACAGTATAATAACCCATACCTGCAATTACTATAGCTTGTGTATCGCTAGGTACATTTTCTAATCCATCGCTTTTTATAGGTATTACTTTATCAATCAAACCATGTTTTTCAATATTGTTTATTGCACTTAACAATGGTCCATTCGCAACTTCACATGCATAAGCCTTAGGGCATTTACCACTTTTAACCAAATCAATAGGAAGAAAGGCATGGTCGCTTCCAATATCCGCAACTATCATGCCTTTATCTAACATATCAAATACTGTTTTTAATCTAATATCCAACATTAATTAGAACCAGTAAAATCTCTCAATCTTTTCGATCTGGATGGGTGTCTTAATTTACGTAATGCTTTAGCTTCAATTTGTCTAATTCTTTCTCTAGTAACATTAAACTCTTTTCCAACCTCTTCTAGAGTTCTAGTTCTACCATCATATAAACCAAAACGAAGTCTTAATACTTTTTCTTCTCTTTCAGTCAACCCTTCTAAAACCATGTTAATCTCATCTTTTAATAATTGGTTATTTGCATATTGATCAGGACTTAATGCATCCTTATCTTCAATGAAATCACCCAAATGTGAATCATCTTCTTCTCCAATTGGGGTTTCTAATGAAACCGGTTCTAAAGCAATCTTTTGAATTTCTCTAACTTTTTCAGGTGTGATTCCTTCCATTTTCGCCGCAATTTCTTCAGCTGTAGGATCTCTACCTAAATCTTGTACTAATTGCCTTTGAATTCTAGTAAGTTTATTAATAGTTTCAACCATATGAACAGGAATTCTAATTGTTCTAGCTTGGTCAGCTATGGCTCTAGTAATAGCTTGTCTAATCCACCAAGTCGCATAAGTACTAAACTTAAATCCTTTAGTATAATCAAACTTTTCTACAGCTTTAATTAAACCCATGTTTCCTTCTTGAATTAAATCTAAAAATAACATACCTCTACCAACATATTTCTTAGCAATTGAAACAACTAATCTTAAGTTACTAGAAATTAATATATTTTTAGCTTCCTCATCACCTTGTTCAATACGTTTAGCTATCTCAACTTCTTCATCAGCCTTTAGTAATGGAACATGACCAATTTCTTTCAAGTACATCTTAACTGCATCATTTATTCTAGTATTTGATGAAGTGTGTGTGTCTTTATAAGGTTTCTTATTTGAAGTATCAAAATCTGAATCAACAGCTTCTTCCTCTTCTTCATCTTCACCTTCAATATCTTCAACATCATCTATATCTTCAATTTCATCTTCAAGATCTTCATCTTTAATGTAGTCAATATTGTCATTACACCACAATAAAAACTCTTCTTGTTCTTCATCATTCATATCTAAATGCTTTGATGCTTCTATAATATCTTTTTCATATATATCTTTTTTGCTTTTTGAATCCTTTAATAAATTCTCTTTAACCTCATCCAAAGTTAAAATATGCTTTGGCTTTTTTGGAGCTTTTTTTGCAGGTTTTTCTGCAGTTTTAGTTTTCTTAACTTTTGTTTCTTTTACTTCCTCAGTCTTTTTCAATATTGTACCTCCTAAGTTCAATGAGATTTTCCCTGTATTTTATCATAAGTTCTTCTTTTATTTTTGGATTACTTTCAATTTGAATCTGTTTCCTTAAAGATTCATTATTGTCTTCAATGATCCACTTCTTTACTCTATTAATAAAACTAATGAAATTCTCCTCTGTATATTCTCCTTTATAAATCTCTTCTGAAGATATATCTAATAATATCTTCTTTTGAGATTCATCACTAACTTTATCAAGTATATCAGCAATTTCAAGTGAATTACCTTTACTATGCTCACTGGTAATCAACCTTGCTAACATATCACATTCTGTATCAATTAAAAAGCCCAATTTTTCTTTAAATGTGTTTATTGCCTCAACACTACTCAACATACTAGCAACAATTAGCCTTTCAGCCATTAATCTTCCTTCATAAGCTTTTTTGTATGTCGCAACTTGTTTGGTTGTTTCTTTTTTCTTTTGTGTAGCTATATTTACATCATTTAACTTAAAACCTGTAACTTGTCTTAATTTAAATAAGAAATTTTCTTTATCAAATCTATCATCTGATTTATTTATTTCTTCTAAAATCTTTTTTGCAAATTCTTTTTTTTCAGAATATAAGTCTAAGTTATATTTCTTTAAATAATATTCAAAACAAAATTCTAACCAAGTCATTTCTTTTTTAACCATGGTTATTAAACCTTCAGTACCTTGTTGTTTAATAATTTCATCAGGATCTAGATTACTTGTATTCTTAACTATTTTAACATCCACTTTTAAATCCATAGCAAGTTTTGCAGCTTTAAATGTAGCATTTTGACCAGCATTATCACCATCATAACAAAATATCAACTTATTTGAAGCATTCTTCATTGCTAAAATCTGTTGAATTGTACAAGCAGTACCAAGTGTAGCAACTACATTAAACATTTTTGCTTTAGCAAAAGCTATAACATCAGTGACACCCTCAACAATAATTAAACTGCCTTCTTTTCTAGCTGGAGTCTTGGCTCTATGGTAATTATATACGATATGTCCTTTTGTAAATAATCTAGTCTCAGAAGTATTAATATACTTACTAACATTTTCATCCATACTTCTTGCAGTAAAACCAATAGGATTACCAACTGTATCATGAATAGGAAATGTAATTCTTTTTCCAAATACATCAAATGCACCTAGTTCATTAATCCTAACAACATTAGCTGAAACCATATCTTTATCTTGATAACCCTTTGCACTTAAAAACTTATAAAGTTCATTGTTATCGCCATTATAACCAATTTGAAACATTTCAATTAAATCATCAGGAATACCTCGATCATTTAAATAATTTTTTATTAAAACAGCATTAGAAGCATTTAATTGATACATTGTAAATTTAATTGTTTCATCAAGTACTTTGTACAAAGGTTGTTTTAGTGGATCTTTTGGTTGTTTATAAGATGACATATCAACATCAATAACCTGTCCTGTAATTTCAGCAACTTTTAATACTGACTCCACAAAATCTACCTTTTCATAATTTGATACAAAGGTAAACACATTTCCTCCAGCACCACAAGAAAAGCATTTATAAATTTGTTTGCTTGTAGAAATGTTTAAAGATGGAGTTGTGTCATCATGAAATGGACAAATAGCTTTATAGTTACGTCCACTCCTAGTAAGAGTTAAATAATGACCAACCACATCAACAATATCTGCACTATTACGAATTTCATTTATTTTTTCATCGCTAAAGCGCATATTGCCTCCTTACTAAAACTTAAGTGATTCTTTTATAATTCCAACTAAATCCTCAGTCTTAACTCTTTCCTGTTTCATTGAATCTCTTTCTCTAATAGTTACACAACCGTCATTCAATGTTTCAGGGTCTACAGTAATACAATATGGAGTTCCTATTGCATCTTGTCTTCTATATCTTTTACCAATACTACCTGACTCATCATAATCAACGTTAAACTCACTAGATAATGTCTTAAATATTTCTTTAGCCTTATCCCCTAAATCTTTTCTTAAAGGGAATATTGCGGCTTTAATTGGAGCTAGTTGATTAGAAAATCTCATTACTATTCTTGTATCATTGTTCTCTAATATTTCTTCATCATATGCTTCTGTAAAAAACATTAACAACAATCTTTCCACACCAACAGAAGGTTCTACACAATAAGGTATGTATCTTTCATTGGTAACTGGATCAATATATTCCATATTTACTTTAGCGTGGTCCATATGTTGTTTTAAATCATAGTTAGTTCTATCTGCAATACCCCAGATCTCTCCCCAACCAAATGGAAACTTATACTCAATATCACAAGTACCAACTGAATAAAAACTTAACTCCTCTTTATCATGGTCTCTAAATCTTAAGTTTTCTGTTTTATTATTATTTAATGAAAGAATCCAATCCATACAGAATTTTTTCCAATATGCATACCATTCTAAATCTGTACCAGGTTTACAAAAGAATTCTAACTCCATTTGTTCAAATTCTCTAGTTCTAAAAATAAAGTTACCAGGTGTAATTTCATTTCTAAAAGACTTACCAATTTGACCAATACCAAATGGCAATTTTTTTCTATAAGTTCTTTGTATGTTTTTATAGTTAACAAACATACCTTGTGCAGTTTCAGGTCTTAAATAAACTGCACTTTTATTATCTTCTAAAACACCTTGGAAAGTTTTAAACATTAGATTAAATCTTCTAATATCAGTAAAATCAGTAGCACCACAATTTGGACAAGGTACTTTATTTTCAGAAACAAACTTGGATAATTCTTCATTGTTCATTCCTTCGGTTTTGACACTGCCCTTGCTAAATTCTTCAATTAAATGATCTGCCCTATGTCTAGTATTACATTTTTTACAATCCATTAATGGATCAGAAAAACCTGATAAGTGCCCACTAGCCTTCCAAACTTCTGGATTCATTAATATTGCAGATTGTATACCAACATTATTAGGATCTTCTTGAATGAATTTCTTCCACCAAGCATTTTTTATATTATTCTTTAATTCTATACCCAAAGGACCAAAATCCCATGTATTACTTAAGCCACCATATATTTCAGAACCTTGATAAACAAAACCTGATTCTTTCGCATGACTAACAACTTTCTCAAATGTTTTTTCCATAAAAATCTCCCTTTAACTAATTAAATAATATACCATAAATACACTCATTCAACAACATACTACCTATAATATAGAACTAACAAATTCATAAGATTTTAACTTTATTCCAGAATGAAATTCAAAAAAGCGTACAAGTATATTTAAATCAGTTTTATTATAGTTATCTATCTCTTTTAATTTTTTATAATTTATAAGTTCAGCCTTATTAATAATTCTAAACTTTCTTATGTTTTCAATATCAATATTCTTATATAAAACTGCTTTATTTGCACAATCACCACAAACAAAACCACCTTCTTCTAAAGATATACCAATAATTTTTGTATTACCGCACAAAGCACACTCATCCACATTAGGTTTAATTCCCAATAATTTTAAGTATAAAGATATAAATAAACAAGTAGCTAATATTTCATGTTTATCATCATTTACTCTATCTAAAATAAAGTCCAACATTTCAAAAACATCATCGATAATATATTCATCATCATTTAATATAGTCACATCAACAATTTGACAAACTAAGCTTGCTAAAGACATTTTTACAATATCTTCATTTATATGTCTTCTATTCTTAACAGTATTAGCATTTTTTAATGAAAATATTGTTTTATTTTCATTATAATCAAATAATATTTCACTACTTAAAAAAGGTCTAATATTCATAGAATTCTTACTTGTAAGCTTTCTAACCCCCCTACAAGAAAAAGAAAACTTACCTAAACCTTTTAATAAAACACTAATTAAAGCATCATTTTCCTTATAATCATTTTGTTTTAATATGATACCTAAATACTTATCATTCACATTTAATCCTCTATATCAATTTGAACATACCCTAATTGTTGGAGCTTACTTTTCTTGTTTCTCCAATCTTTTTCAACTCTAACAAAAAGTTCTAAGAATATACTTTCTCCAAGTATACCTTCTATATCTTTTCTAGCATCAATACCTATTTGCTTTATCATGCTACCTTGTTTACCAATAATTATTCCTTTTTGGCTATCTCTTTCAACAAGTATCATTGCATTTACTATTAACTTACCTTTTTTTCTACCCATTCTTTCAATAACAACTGCAACTGAATGAGGTATTTCTTCTTTTGTAAGTATTAGTATTTTTTCTCTTATTAATTCAGCAATAATAAATTGTTCTGGATAATCAGTAACTTGATCATCTGGATAATACTTAATACCTTCTTCTAAATAATCCTTAGTAACATCTATTAATCTATCTACATTAGTATAGTTAAAAGCACTAATAGGAATAATTTCACTAAACTCATACCTAGATGAATAATCACTTATTAACTTTAATAAATCTTCTTTTTTTATCAAATCAATTTTATTTAATAATAAAAATGTAGGTAGTTTATATCTTTTTACAATATCTAAAACAAATTCATCACCTTTTCCAAAAGGTTCACTTACATCAACAATCAAATACAATAAATCCACACCACCAGCAACACTCATAGCCTCTTTATTCATGAGTGAGCCTAATTCATGATGTGGTTTATGAATACCTGGAGTATCAATAAAAACAATTTGAGAATCATCATCAGTTCTAATTCCTCTAATTTGATTTCTTGTTGTTTGAGGTTTATCAGAAATTATCGCAATTTTTTGAGACAACAACGCATTTATTAAAGTACTTTTACCTGCATTTGGTCTACCAAGTAATGCTACAAACCCTGATTTCACAATAAATCCTCACTATTAAAACTATTCGGTAAGATCTCTTTCATATTTGTTTGTACAACATCTTTTCCATTAGATAATAAAATGAGTGTCTCAGGTAATAAAAGTTCATTTAAAACCTGTCTACATATTCCACAAGGATATCCTACTCTATTTCCACTAGTAACTATAGCTATAGCTTCTATATCTTCTTTTCTATAACCATTTGAATAAGTCGCAAATATTGCACTTCTTTCACCACAATTAGTTGCACCATAAGAAGCATTTTCTATATTAGCCCCTTTAAATATATTTCCATCCTTACATAAAACAGCCGCCCCTACCTTATAATTTGAATAAGGTGCATAAGCATTCTCCATTGCTTTAAATGCTTGATTTAATAATTCTTTATATTCCATAACCTAATAATCTCCCTATATATGGTAAAAATACTACTATTCCAATTACTAATGCTAATATAGACACAAATAATACAGCTCCTGCGGATATATCTTTAATGTATCTTATACTCTCATTTTGTTGGGTTGTATATAAATTACATAATTCCTCTATGCATGTATTAAGTATTTCTGTGGCTATTACTAAACCAATACATAGTAAAACTACGATAAAGTCTATTTTATTAAGTCTTAGTATTAATGAAATAATAGTAACTACTATTCCAATTACTAACTGCATAAAAACACTTTTATCTAACAATCCTAATTTTAACCCAATAAAAGCTACTTTAAACTTTTCTTTCATCTTTTTACCACTGGATCTAATATTTCGTTTTGTAATGAAAACATTTCTTTTTCATCTTTATCATTCATATGATCATATCCTAGACAGTGTAATAAGCCATGCAAGAATAAAAAACAGAATTCTCTTCTAATTGAATGACCATATTCTTCTGCTTGAGAATATACTTTATCTACGTTTATATAAACATCACCTAAATCAGTACTTTCTTCTTCAATCAATATTCCATCATCTTGTATAGCAAAACTAATTACATCAGTTGGCTTATCAATGTTTCTAAATTCTTTATTTATATTTTGTATTTTTTTTGATCTAACAAGAATAATCGCAATATCATATTCCTTTTTTATATTTAATTTATTTAATGTTCTTTCAAACAATAAATCTAAATCTTTATAATACTCTTTTAAATTACTTCCCCTTGTTTTGTTATAAATAACTACTCCCATAGACAAACTCCTCGATGTTATTATACCATAAGTCAATTAATCTATTGAAAAGCATGTGAATAATTTTATATAATTGATGTGTTAGATTTATGTTAAATCTATAAAAGGGAAAGGAATAGAAAAATGACCTTAGATGCGATAAGTTGGAACATGATTGCTGGTGGTTTTGGCATGTTTATGTTTGGAATTAAATTTATGGGAGATGGGTTAAAGTCTGTAGCTGGTGATAAGCTTAGAGAGTATATAGATAAATACACATCAAACCCAGTACTAGCGTTACTTATAGGATTGATAATTACAGTTGTCATTCAATCATCTTCTGCAACAACCGCAATTACTATAGGACTTGTTAGAGCTGGTTTAATGACTCTTGAACAAGCTGCGGGCATAGTAATGGGTGCGAATATTGGAACCACAATAACAGCATTCCTAATTGGTTTAAAACTAGATGCATATTCACTATACTTTGTATTTATCGGTGCAATGATAATTGTATTTGGTAAAAGAAAAAAACTTAAATACATAGGAGAAATAGTTTTTGGATTTGGACTATTATTCTTTGGACTAAGTATTATGGGGGATTCTTTAAAAGAATTAAAAGATTTACCACAATTTACAGAAATTGCTTATTCAATGAGTGTAAATCCATTATTAGGACTATTTACAAGTACTATAATGACAGCGATTATTCAAAGCTCAAGTGCTGCAATTGGTGTACTACAAAAAATGTATGAAGCTGGTGGAATAGAATTTATAGCTGTATTACCATTTATATTTGGTTCAAATATTGGTACTACTATTACTGGAGTATTAGCAGCAATTGGAGGCTCACTTGCAGCAAGAAGAACAGCAGGTGTGCATACTATGTTTAATATTGTTGGTACTGCTATAGGAATGTTATTGTTAGTTCCATATACTAACTTTGTATTATATTTAACATCAAAATATAATATTTCACCAATGATGCAAATAGCTATAGCACATATTATATTTAACGTTGCAACAACAATTGTTTTCTTCCCACTGCTAAAACAAATGTGTGCATTAATTAGAAAAATTATTCCTGGAGATGAACCAGAAAGAATTGATATTAAAATTGATGATCTTGATGAAAGATTAGCACATACACTCCCTGCTGCAGCATTAGAACTTTCAGAAAAAGCATTAGTAAAAATGGCAAATGCTGTTGACCATATGCTTGATGATACTAAATCATTCTTAATAAACACTGGTACAAGTGAAGATAAAGAAATTATTGATCAATCAGAAAGTTTAATTAATAATTTCGATAGAAAAATTACTGATTATTTAATAATTATTTCTAATCAAGATCTAACAGAATCAGATACAGCTGAATTAAATCTACATTTAAAAGCTGTTAAAAACCTAGAAAGAATTGGAGATTTATCAATGAATGTTACTGAATTCATTGAAATGGTATATGAAGATAAAGGAACATTCACAAAAGAAGCAATAGAAGAATTATCAAGTATGTTTGATTTATTAAAACATATGCTAAATAGATCAGTACAAATATTTACAACTAAAAAATACAACCTATTCACTTCACTACAAGAAGATGAAAACTATCTAGATGGATTAGAATTTAATGCTAGACAAGCTCACTTTAAAAGAGTCGCAAATAAAGAATGTGATTCTACAGTCGCAGGTTCAGTATATTGTGATATTCTAAGTAACCTAGAAAGAATGGGTGACCATTGTTTAAATATAGCTAAAAATGCTGTTTCTTATTTAAATATAGAAGCAACTACTGATACAGACACTGATGATACTGATAAACCAGAAGAAAAGTGAGTTATAAGCTCACTTTTTTCATACTATTAATCTTTCCTTAATTTGTCTTATTTGTTTATTATCTTCTATCTTATCTTTTTCATAAGATTCAATAATCTTTTGAACTAATGGATGTCTAACCACATCATCACCAGTTAAATATAATATTTTAATTTCTTCAACATCTTTTAATACTTTTGCGGCTTCGATTAAACCTGATTTATTTCCATGATTTAAATCTATTTGAGTAATATCACCAGTAATAACCATTTTAGAATTAAAACCTAATCTAGTTAAAAACATCTTCATTTGACTTGTGGTAGTATTTTGAGCTTCATCAAGTATTACAAATGCATCCTCAAGTGTTCTTCCTCTCATATACGCTAAAGGTGCAATTTCAATAACTTTCTTTTCTATCAGTTTATCAGTTTGTTCAACACCTAACATATCATGTAATGCATCATATAAAGGAGTAAGGTATGGATCAACCTTTTCCTTTAAATCACCAGGCAAAAATCCTAAATTCTCCCCTGCTTCAACTGCTGGTCTAGTCAACACTATTCTTTTTATTATACCCTTTTTAAGCATTGATACAGCTTGTATAACAGCTAAATATGTTTTACCAGTACCTGCAGGACCAATAGCCAAAACAATATCATACTTCTCCATAGAAGTCACAAAGTTTAATTGACCTTTAGTTTTAGGAGCTACTATTTTACCAGTTAAAGTTCTTCCAATAACTTTGTTATTTAAATTATCAAAATCAACTTTTTCACTCTTACTAACTAACCTATATGCATATAAAACATCTCTTTCACTAACATTTTGATTCTTTTTTACAACTTCATACAAAGCCATCAAAACCTCTTCAATTTGATTTGCAATATCTTCTTCAACATCATTAATTATAAATTCATTGTTTCTAAAAGAAACCTTCTTTCCAAAACATTCAGATAATATATTAAGGTTTTTATCTTGTATACCTACAAGATTTAATGCTTGTTTTCCATCTAATTCAGGAAAACTAATAATTTTGTTATTTATCAAGATGAATCCTCCTAATCATATTATAAAGCCTAAAGTAATAAAATTAAACTCTAATTAATTTGGAAAATAATAAAATTTTATGTACAATTGGTTTATACGGGAGGTTCTAATGAGAAAAATAGTTTTAGATAATTTATTAAACACTCGAGACTTAGGTGGAATTAAAACTAAACATGGCTATAAAATCAAAAATAAAAGAATCATTAGAAGTGGACGACTTTTTGAATCATCAAAGAATGATATAAAAGTATTAAAAAATAAATATAATTTAAATACTATAATCGATTTAAGAAGTTTAAGGGAAGTTTACGATAAACCTGATCCAGTAATTGATGATGTGATTTATAATCATATACCTATATTTGAAGGTAGTTTAAAAGGTATTTCAAAAGAAAATGAAAATATCGATGAAACAAGTCATTTAATCAATGTCATTAAACAAATGGGGAATGCTAAGGAAAACATGAAATTAATGTATCCTGCAATAGTATCAGAAAAGTATGCACAAAACAGCTTTAATAGCATATTTAAAATATTAATAAATAACCAAGAAGGCTCTATTTTATATCATTGTAGTGCCGGTAAGGACAGAGTTGGCGTACTAACATACTTACTATTATCAACACTAGGAGTTTCACATGATGACATATTAGAAGATTATTTACTTACAAATACATATTATGATGAACTAATAGAAGAAATGAAAGATACTGCAAAAAAATATGGAATAGATGAAAATATAATCAATCAAATTCCATATGCTCAAGGAGTACATAAAGATTATTTACAAGAAACTATAAACTATATTGAAGAAAACTATGGTTCTGTAGATAATTATATTAGAGATGCCATAGGTATTAGTGATGAAGAAATTATCTTCTTAAGATCAAATTATTTAGAAAAATAGGATATTTCCTATTTTTTTTATTTAGAAATAAAAAAAGAAGCATATGCTTCTTATTTAGAACGTCTAGCTTTACGAGCAGCTTCTGATTTCAATTTACGACGCACGCCCGGTTTTACATAAAACTCTCTTTTACGAGCCTCAGCAAGGGTTCCGTTGCGAGATACTTGACGTTTAAAACGACGTAAAGCGTCATCTAATCCTTCATTCTCTTTAAGTACAACTCTTGGCATTAACTAACCCCCCTTCTGATACAAGCATAAATATGATAACAAAAACACATAATAATTGCAAGAATTAATAGCTTTCTGTAGGTTTTTGATTACTCATCAACATAACACCACTACTAGTACCAATTCTATCTGCACCATTTTCAATAAATGTAATCATATCATCATATGATTTAACACCACCTGCAGCCTTAACCTTTAATATTCCCTTAGCACCTTCTTTTAAGATTTTAACATCTTCTAAAGTAGCTCCAGCCTTACTAAAACCAGTTGATGTTTTTACAAAATCAGCGTTTGCTTTAATAATTGCATCGCAAGCTTTAATCTTTTCTTCATCGGTTAATAAACACGTTTCAATTATTACTTTTAAAACCTTATCACCAACAGCTTGTTTTACTTTCTTAATATCATTAACAACATATTCAATTTCATTATTTTTTAATCTTCCAATATTTAAAACCATATCAACTTCATCTGCACCAAGTTCTAAAGCTTGTCTTGCTTCAAAAGCCTTAGCTTCTGTAGTCATAGCACCTAGTGGAAATCCAATAACTGTACAAACCCCTACATCACTACCTTCAAGTTTTTCTTTGCAATACTCAATCCAACTCGTATTAACACACACTGTTTTAAAATCATATTGCTTTGCTTCTTCACATAACTTATCAAACATATCCTTAGTAGCATCTTGTTTTAACAATGTATGATCAATATATTTACTTAATTTCATTTTCTTCCTCCATCATTTTTTTTATTATCTCTTTCACTATTTTATCATCTCCTTGATAATATTCAGTACCAAATTCTCTATAAATAAAATTTTCATCACCTTTACCAAGGATTAAAATAGTATCATTTTCTTGTGCAAGCTCAATAGCTTGTTGTATTGCATAATATCTATCTTCAATAATTACATAGTTAGTATTAGTTATCCCAGAAGCTATTTCCATTGCTATATCATAAATACTCTCATTTCTAGGATCATCCTCTGTAAGAATAATCATATCGCAATATTTATCCGCAATTTGACCAAAAATCTTTCTTTTCTTTGTGTCTCTTTTACCAGCTGAACCAAACACAGAAATTATTCTTTTCCCTTTTGGAGTTATCTTAGCCGCATACTCGCATACCTTTGTAATACCATCTGGAGTATGCGCAAAATCTACTATTACGTTGAAAGATTGTCCAAGGTCAATTCTTTCCATTCTACCTTCTATTTGTTTTATATTAGTTAGTTTAGGTATTAGCGTTTCTACATCAAACCCTTGTGAATCTAATGCTGCTAAACAAGCTAATAAATTATAAATATTAAACATAGCCACTAAATTTGTTTCAATTTTATATTCTCTATCAAAACATTTTAAAGTAAATAGAGTCTTATCCTTCATTATTTGAAAACTAGTAGCTTGATAATCTGCCTTATTATTTATACCATAAGTTAACACTCTACACTTTACATCTTCCACTATAGCTAACCCATAAGGGTCATCTACATTAGTAATAGCCATACCACTACTTTTCATTCGATCAAAGAAACTCTTTTTCGTTTCAAAATAATTTTCCATATTACCATGATAATCTAAGTGGTCATGAGTTAAGTTTGTAAATATAGCCACATCAAAATCAATAGAATTAACTCTTTCTTGTTCAATACCAATACTACTAACTTCTAATGCACATGCTTTCACATTCGCATTAACCATATCCCTTAAAATACCATGTAAATCATCTACTTCAGGAGTTGTAAGCATAGGAGCTAGTTTAACACTTCCATATTCTATAGCTATAGTACCTATATATCCAGTAGGCTCATATTCGTCTAACAAATCCTTAATAAGTGATGACACTGAACTCTTACCATTAGTTCCAGTAACACCAAACATCCTTAAATGACTTGATGGTCTACCATAAAATGCATCCGCAACACTATTAAATGCTTGTTGAACATTCTTTACCTTAATATATGTGACACTAGGATCTATACTTTCTAATTGTTCACTATGAACAATTACTTTAGCACCATTAGAAATTGCTTGATTTATAAATCTGTGACCATCAAACATCATTCCTTTTACACAAAAGAATATAGAATCGGGTCTTTTCTTTCTACTATCAGACATAAGTCCTTTAATCTCTATATCAGGCGCATTTTGAAATAAATAGCTTAATTTAACCATAACTACTCCTTTACCGCATAAAAGGTATCATCATTTATATATGAACCTTTAACCTTAATCATTTCATTCCTATTGAAATTACCTTCAACATAAACAGGTATATACTCACTAGAATGTCCAAATGAATACTCCCCTTCAACCCTTTCAACTAAAACTTCCAAATCTTTTTGAATGAAATTACCCTTATAAGTATAATATAACTTTTTAGATAACTCTGAAACCTTATTTACCCTATCTTTCTTTTTAATATTTGGTACCATATCACTCATACTATAAGCTACAGTACCCACTTTTGAAGAAAAAGGAAAAACATGTATAAAAGAAAATTCACATTTTTCTAAAAATGATAAAGTTTCATTAAATAATTCATCACTTTCTTTGGGAAATCCAACTATTAAATCCGTACTAATAGAAACACCAGGAATTTCTTGTTTTATATAATTGATTCTATCAAAGAATAACTTAGTATCATATGGTCTTCTCATTAGTTTCAATATTTCATCACTTCCAGATTGTAATGGAATATGAAAATGTTTTGCGATTCTTTTATCGTTCTTCATTAATTCAATCAATTCATCACTAATCTCTGTAATTTCAATAGAAGATATCCTAATTCTTTCAATATCTTTGTTTTCATCTAACATCTTTTTAATAAGTTTTGCTAAATCATAGCCATCTTCAAAATATCTACCAGTATGAATGCCCGCAAGAACTATTTCTTTGTGATTTAAACTAATTGATTTTGATAAAGCAATTACATTATCTACAGACATACTTCTTTCCTTACCTCTAGCATAAGGAATAATGCAATAACTACAAAATTGATTACAACCATCTTGTATCTTTAAATAAGCTCTAACTTGTTTTTCAAAAGATGTTACTCCTAGGTTTTCAAACTCAACATCAGCAAGCCTTACATCACTAACAGCATCAATCTTATCTTTAGTCTGTAGGACTCTTTTAATATATTCAGGTACTTTAGATTTAGAACTAGAACCAACTAAAATATCAATATGTTCATTATCATTTAACTCAGAAGGTTTTAATTGTACATAACAACCTACTACACAAATTAAAGCATCTTTATTTTGTCTAATTGCTTGATTAATTTTCTTTCTACTTTTACTTGAAGCTGTATTTGTTACTGCACAAGTAAAAATCACATAAATATCTGCAATTTCATTAAAATCTACTTCTATAAAACCATCATTTCTCAAAGACTCACTTACACTTTGAGATTCAAATGTATTAACTTTACAACCTAATGTACTAACTGCAAATGTTGTCATTTACTCACCTCATTAACTGCACTTACAATACTTAATGCATAAATACTCGCTGTTTCAGCTCTTAGGATACGCTTTCCAAGGTTTATTGGTATAAATCCATTATCACTTAGAAACGTTGCTTCTTGCTCCGTAAAACCGCCTTCACAGCCAATTACAATTGTAACACTTTTACCTTTTTCAATAAAATTCAATAACCCATTATCATTTATATTATCTAATTCATATGCAAACAAATTAATATCACTTTTAAAACTGTTAATATCCTTTAGATCTATTACACTATTAATACTAGGTACTACTTCTCTTTTACATTGTTTACATGATTCTAAAATAATCTTTTTAAATCTTTCTAGTTTATTATTGTAACTATCTTTTCTTATATTACTTCTTGAGGTGAATAAAGGTACTATGTTAGATACACCTAATTCACATGACTTTTGTAATACAAAATCAAACTTATCATTCTTAATTAAAGATTGTATTAATGTAACATTTATATCTAATTCATGGCTTATATTATCTTTTTCTATAATATTTACTACAGAATTACCATTAATATAATCAATACTCCCAAAATAAGCATTAGTATTATATACAATTCTAATAACTTCACCCTTCTTTAATCTTAAAACATTTTTAATATGATGAGCATCATCATTATTAAAACTATATGTACTATTTATTTTTATTTCTTCATTTATAAAAAACTGATACATTTAATCACCTATCATATTATACATATAAAATATAAGAAATGTTACAATATGTTAATATATGGAGAAACAAATATGAAAAAAAATTATACTTATATTGTTTTTATTATTTATTTTATTTTATTAATATGGTTAATATTATTTAAATTAGCTTTTAGTTTAGAAGACATACCTAATTATAATGATATAAATTTAATACCGTTCTATAAATCAATGATAGTAAATAAAAAAGTTATATTTTCTGAAATAATGTTTAATGTATTAGTATTTATGCCTCTAGGTGTTTACATAAAAATGATATTGCCAAAACTATCTATATATAAAGCAATACTTATACCATTTGTAATAAGTATTATATTAGAAACAACTCAATATATATTCCATTTAGGAAGCAGTGACATCACAGATGTCATCACAAATACACTAGGAGGAATATTAGGATTAATACTATTTAAAATTATAAAGAAAGTATTTAAAAACAAAAGTGACAAAGTTGTAAACACAATTGGATTAACAGTAGAAATAGTAGCAATATTACTAATAACACTAATATATATAAATAATTAAAAAGCGACTAATTAGTCGCTTTGTCATCTATTTTTATATAGTGATTTACAAGTACAGCACATATAATACCAATTGCTGTTTCAAATGTTCTAATCAAAGTAAACTCTATCGCAAGATTAGTATTATTTAGATAAGCATTTAGCACTAGTATTATAAGTACAACAGCATTTGATGAACTATTTGAGCCTAGTTTAATTATTTTGCTAATCCATAAAGTGATCAGTATTAATATACTAGTAGAAATTATTATAAACATTGGATTATTGATATATATGTACTTTGAAAATAAATAAACATATATTATAGAAACTATACTTCCTATAATTGTTCCAATAAGTCTATCAACACCTTGTTTTATAGAAACTTCTGTATTTTCTCTTAACACAATTACTGCAGATATAGGCGCAATCGCTGAAGGAGTATGAGTAAATAATAATGATATAACCATGCTTAAAAATACAGCTATTGTTGTTTTATATATTCTTGCGCCTGGTTTTATCATCTTCTACCTCATATTTATTCCTTTGGTAATATTAGATTTAATATTACTCCAACAACAGCAGATAATGCAGTACCACTTAATGTGATAAAACTACCCAATGGTAATACAGCACCGCCAATTCCAATTACTAACATTGCACTTGCAATAATTAGGTTTCTTTGTTTTGTGAAATCAACTTGATTATCTATTAAAACTCTTAAACCATTACTAGCAATAACACCATATAATAAAATACCCATACCACCAAGTACTGCACTTGGTATAGTTTGAATACCGGCAGATACGATACTTACTAATGATAATATTATAGCAATAACTGCGGCTCCACATGTAACATATACACTCGCAATCTTTGTCATACCAATAACACCAGTGTTTTCACCATAAGTAGTGTTAGCAGGTCCTCCTAATAAAGCAGATATAGAAGTAGCTATACCATCACCCATCAGTGTTTTATCTAATCCAGGATCTTTTAAGAAATTTCTATTACAAATCTTCCCCAAAACTGTATGATCTCCAATATGTTCGGATATAGTAACTATAGCAACTGGTAAAATGGCTAATGTTTCTGGACCAAAGTAAAAATTATATGTTTTAAAGTTACCAACTTTAAAAGGTAATATAAAATCAGGTAAACTAAAGAACTTTCCACTTTCAAGTACACTTGTAACTGGGCTAAAATCAACAATACCTAAAATTACAGCAGCAATATATCCAATTATTATTCCACAAAGAAATGGAATAATTTTAAAGAAACCTTTAGCTTTTGTACTAATCAATGCAGTAGCAATAAATGTAATTATAGCTACTAACATGGCTTTAGGATTACCATCAGTAACAAAACTTGCATTGTTAATTGCTGAACCTGCTAAACCTAACCCTATAACTGCAATCATAGGACCAATAACAATTGGAGGTAATAACTTATCAATCCAGCTTTTACCTGTAAATTTAATAACTAAAGCTACTATTGCATAGATAATACCAACTAAAATTAAACCTGTTTGAGCAGCATCATAACTTCCACCCATACTAGCAACTGCAATATTTACTGCAGTAATATAAGCAAAACTACTACCTAAATAAACTGGAACTTTGAACTTTGTAATTACTGAATAAATAAGCGTACCAATACCAGAAGCAAATAAAGCAACTGAAATAGGATACCCTGTTAATATTGGAACTAGAACTGTAGCCCCAAACATTGCAAATACATGTTGGAAACTAAGTAAAATAAACTGACCTAATTCCGGTTTTTCATTCACATCTAAAATCATTTCTGTTTTTGTTGACATATTCTCTCCTTTTGACCTAATAAAAAGGTCCATGCAAGGACCGCAATAAACTAACTTAACCTTAAACCCTTTTTGACCTCTCGTGTCAATTTAAAGAATCCATGCTAGAACCTATTATACACTTTTGAAAATTAATTTCAATCTTCTTTCTCATCTAATTTTGGAAGTATTTTTACTTTGATTTCTAAGACTTTTCTATCATCAGTTTTTGTAACTAAAACCTCAAGATTTTCATAGGTAAATGTATCACCGGTTTTAGGAATTCTATCAAACTGATTAATAACCCATCCTGATACAGTCACATAGTCATGATCTTCATCATCATACTCAACATCAAATCTTTCAAACATATCTTCAACTTCAACATCACATGAAACTAAATAAACATCTTCCGCAATTGGAGTGTAGAATTCTTTTACAGTATCATGTTCATCCCATATATCCCCGACAAGCTCTTCTAATATATCTTCTAATGTAATAATACCTGCAGTACCACCATATTCATCTAACACAACCGCAAGGTGTGTTTTTGATGATTGTAGTTGTCTTAATAAAGTAGAAATTTTTACATGTAAACTAGTATACAATGTAGATTTAATAATATTCTTAATCATACCTTTATTTGTATGATATAAACTATAGAAATCTTTTTCATGTATTACACCAATAATATTGTCAATTGAATTTTCATAAACAGGTAATCTTGAGAAAGAATTCAATCTAAAAACTTCTTCTATCTTATCTAAAGACATAGTTATATCAACCGCAATTAAATCAACTCTTGGAGTTAATATATCTCTTACATCTAAATCATTAAACTCTATAGCCGCACTTATTAAATCACTTTCATGCGATTCTAAATCACCTTCATTTTCAGCTTCTTCAACCATTGTCATTAATTCATCAGTAATATCAGAATCAGTTTCTTTTATCTTAATTATTTTATCTAACAAAGACCTTACAGCTTTAAAGAATATTGTTAATGGTGTTAAGACAACCATTAAAAACCTAACTAATCCAACTGTAGACATTGCAAGATCTTCAGGAATTCTTTTCGCAATACTCTTTGGAGATATTTCTCCAAATATTAAAACTATTAGTGTAATTACTATTGTAGAAATTGTTGGCCCCTTTGAAAAACCAAAGAAACCAGTAAAAAGTAAAGTAGAAATAGTAGTAGCTGTAATATTTACAATATTATTCCCTACTAACACCGTACTTAAAAACTTGTCAAAGTTATCTAATATATCTAAGACTTGTTGAGCTTTTTTATTATTGTCACTAGCAAAATTTTTTAATCTAATTCTATTACTGCTAGAATATGCCGTTTCAATTGAACTAAACGTGGCTGAGGCTAATACTAATAGTATTAAAGCAAATATCATAATTATTTCATTTTCTGTCATATAATTCTCCCTTCATAACTTTCTAATATTTTGTTTACATACGAGTAAAAGAAAGATGAAGACGTCTATACAACCACAAAATGAATATATGAATATTTTCATATAATTTAAATTTTATTAAGCAACAGGCCTGCGGTAAATCGTCCAAAATAAGACACATCCTTTCAAATATTGCAAATTATAGCACGCTCATAATAAACATGCAAATTTACAAACTTATATATTGATCTAAATCTTCTATAAATTTAAATACAATATCTTTATTTGTTCCCCAAGAAATACAAAGTCTAATTGCAGTATTATATTCATCAATAACTTGCCATTTTTCAAATGAATAATCTTTCTCTAATTTGTTTATTACATCATTATCTAAAATAACAAATAATTGATTACTAACTCTATTTGATAACATTTTTATATTTCTTTTTTCTAATTCTTGATTCAATGCATATGCAATATCATTAGCATACTTACCTATTTCATAATATAAGTTATTACTAAATAATGTATTAAACTGAGAACCTAGTAGGAATCCTTTCGCAAGCATACCACCTCTTTGTTTTATTGAATATCTAAAATTTTTAGATAAATCCCTATTATTAAAGATTACAGCTTCACCAAACAAAGCACCACACTTAGTACCACCAATATAATAAACATCTACTAAATCCTTATAATCGTATAAAAACACATCATTATTTTTTGCACTTAATGAATATGCAAGTCTAGCTCCATCCATAAACAAGGGAATACAATATTCTTTACATAAATCATGAATATCATTAAGTTCTTGTTTTGTATAAATTGTTCCAAACTCAGTAGGATTTGAAATATAAACCATCCCTGGTTTTGTAGTGTGTTCAGCATTTGAATCACTAAAATGATTAACTAAAAGATCCTTTACATCATCTACTCTTAGTTTTCCATCATAATTATTAACAGTTAAAACTTTATGTCCTGTAGCCTCTATTGCTCCTGTTTCATGAACATTAATATGACCACTATCACAACTAATAACACCTTCATATGGTTTTAACAATGAAGAAATAACTATTAGATTTGCTTGAGTTCCTCCTGTAAGAAAATGTATATCACTGTCATTACCTATAGCACTTTTTATTTTTTCTTTTGCTAAATCACAAATTTCATCTAAACCATACCCATTAAACTGTTTACTATCCAACTCTAATAAATCACTTAATACTTTTGGATGACAAGTTTGGTTATAATCATTTTTAAAACTATACATTTTAATCACCTCTTAACAATTATATAAAAAAAAGATAGTTTTCACTATCTTATTTTATTCAGCAGGAATAACAGATCCATTAGACCATGTAGTTGTGATGTAGTCTTTTACTTCATCAGATTTTAATACTTCTACTAAAGCTTTGATTTTTGCGTCTTCTTCATGACCTTGACCAACAGCAACTATATTAATATATGGGTTTGTTGCATCTGCTTGTTCTAAAATTACAGCATCAACGGTTGGATTTAAACCAGCTTGAATAGCATAGTTTCCATTAATTGCTACTAAATCTCCTTCATTATTTTCAAATGAGACAGTTAATAATTCTGGTTTAACTTCAACAAATTCTAAGTTTTTACTATTTTCAATAATATCTTTAGTAGTTGCTGTTAAAGCATCAACACCATCAGCAAGTTTAATTAAACCAGCTTTTTCTAATATTGTTAAAATTCTTCCATGGTCAGCTACTGAGTTAGAAATAACTATTTTTGCACCATCAGGGATTTCATCAACACTTTTTACTGTATTTGAATAAAAACCAAATGGTTCAATGTGAATACCAGCAACATTTGAAATCTTATATCCATTAGCTTCTACTTCACCATTAAAGAAAGGCACGTGTTGGAAATAGTTTGCATCAACTTCACCTGCATCTAATGCTTTATTAAATACATAATAATCATCTAAAATTATAATTTCTAAATCAATATTATATTTTTCTTTTAATATTGGTTTTGCAAATTCTAAAACTTTAGAATGAGGATCTAGTGTAGCTGAAACAACAAGTTTTTCTGCTTCAGCAGTTTCTGTTGTTTCTTCAGTTGTTGTCTCTGTTGGCTCTGTAGTTGATGTAGAACTACATGCAACTATAGATAATGTTAATAATGCAATACCTAATAATTTAATAAACTTTTTCATTTTCAATCTCCTTATCGTTTATCGATTTTTCTTACTATATAATCACCTAATCCTTGTATTACTAATACTATGATTAAGATAATTAACGTTGCAACATACAAAATTGAATCGTTTCTTCTAACCCAGCCATACATATAAGCTAGATTGCCTAATCCACCTGATCCTATAGCCCCTGCCATTGCTGTATATGATATTAATGAAATACCAGTTACACATATGCCAGAAATTAATGCAGGTAAACTTTCAGGTAATAAAACTTTATAAATAATTTGCCAATTACTTGCACCCATAGATTTACTAGCTTCTATTGTACCCTTATCAACTTCAGTAAAGGCAATAACACACAATCGAGCATAGAAAGGTACTGCCGCAATAATAAGTGAAGGAATTGCTGCACTAGCACCAAGTATTGTCCCTACTAGCACCTTTGTAAAAGGCATAACTAGAATCATTAGAATGATAAATGGTACTGCGCGTAAAATATTTACTACTACATCTACCACCCTATTTACAAATTTGTTTTGATATAAACCACCAGTTTGAGTCACATATAGTAATACACCAACTAGTAATCCAATAATTGTCGCAAATAACAATGATACTAAAGACATGTATAAGGTTTCATTTAAAGCTTTTATCAATTGATCAAAATCAATATTATTAATAAATTCCACCTATACCACCTCTACTTTCACATCATTATCAACTAGGTAACTAATGAAATCATTAATTTGATTTTCACTACCATCAGCAATATGCAAGTAGGTAAATCCTATTGCTCCTAGTTTTGTATGGTTAATGTTACTCTCAAGAATACTAACTAATAAGTCTGTATTCTTAATTGCACTTGCGATTACAGGTTTATCAGAGTTACCACCCATAAATGTTAATCTAATAATTTCACCATTAGGATATAAGCTTTTTAACTCTTTTTGTAATCTATCAATATTTTTACCACTATCTATGTTTTGTACAAACCTTTTCGTTACTTCATGTTTAGGTTTTGCAAATACATCCTTAACATTTCCAAGTTCAACTATTAGCCCATCACTCATAATAGCAACTCTTTGACATATCCTTTGTACTACTTCCATTTGATGAGTTATCATAACTATAGTAATTCCTAGTTCATCATTTATTTTACTTAACAAATCTAATATAGACTCGGTAGTTTCTGGATCTAAAGCACTTGTAGCCTCATCACAAAGTAATATACTTGGATCATTGGCTAATGCTCTAGCTATACCAACTCTTTGTTTTTGACCACCAGATAATTGAGATGGAAATGAATTTTCTCTACCTTCTAAACCAACTAATTTTATCAATTCATTAACTCTTTTTTCTCTTAATGATTTTTCAACTCCAGCTATTTCTAATGGAAGCTCAATATTTTTAAATACTGTTCTAGACCACAATAAATTAAAGTGTTGAAATATCATTCCTATCTTTTGTCTTCTTTTTCTTAATTCATTATTTGATAAAGAACTAATATCTTCATTATTAATAAATAGTGTACCAGAAGATTGTTTTTCAAGTTGATTGATAATTCTTATTAAAGTACTTTTACCTGCACCAGAATAACCAACAATACCAAATATTTCACCATCATCAATATTTACACTAACATCTTTCACAGCATGAATATCTAAATTTTTGGTGTTAAATGTTTTTACAATATTTTTTAATTCAATCATGGTTACTCCTTTCTATAAAAAAACTTGCCCTTATAAGGACAAGATATATCTCGTGTTACCACCTTACTTCAAAGTAATTTCACAATTACTTTCTCATCAAGTACAATCATACTTCGGCATTTTAACGGATGCTCCCGATGCAGTCTAATGAATATCACTTCGATGCATAACTCCAAGGCCATTTTCAATCAGTCTTCATTTCCCTAATTTCACCATTTTAGGAATCTCTATAAACTATCTCTGACATACTTTCCTTTTCATAGTCTTTATATTTGTTAGTATACATTTGTAAATTTTCAATGTCAACATCTTTATTTCAGAAAATGTTACATTTGTCTAACACTTTCTTTATCAAAAAGTTTAATTATTAATTCTTCATTAAAATTTAATATAAGTTCTTTTGGAAAATCTAACTCTTTTAATAAAGATAATCCATTTTCAAGTCTTCCTACTGCACTAGAATAATGTGCATCACTATCTACTACAATCATTGTTCCATATTTTTTACATGCTTCAATTACTTTTGTAGTATTTTCTATTCCATTTAATCTAAAACTAGTAGGTTTTAATGAAGAACAATTAACTTCAATTATAGTATTAGTTTCTTTTGCCATCTTAGCTAATAAATCATGATCAATTGGATATCTTCCATCATCTGGATGCCCAATAATATTTACTAATGGATTTTCACAAATAACTCTATATGCATTCATATTTTGTTCTAAAGTATGATCATGACTGTAACAAGGTCCATGCATTGAAGCAATAGTATAATCAAGTTTTTTTATAGTTGAATCTTGTAAATCCAATGAACCAAATTCATCCATTATATTTATTTCCGCACCCCTAAAAACTCTAATACCATCAATAATAGCTGGTATAGCTTTTAGATTCTCAAAATGATATACATGAGCTCCTCCAGGCATTTTAGGCGCATGGTCACTAATACCTAAATACTTCAATCCTGCAATTTTAGCTTCAGCCACATTTTCTTGTAATGAACTATAAGCGTGACCACTGCTTATAGTATGAGTATGTAAATCAATAATTGGTTTCATATTATCCTTTCAAAAAAGGATGCTAAGCATCCTTAATAATTTTATCTTTTTTGCTTAAAGAAATCAGGAATACCTGAATCATCTTCATCAACAAGTACAACATCTGGTTTAGAGCTTGTTGTAACTACTTGTTCACTATTTTCAAGAGCTCTAGCACTTTCTAAAGCTTCTGATTTAGGTAAATCAAATCCAGTTGCAATAACTGTAACTATAATAGCATCACCAATCTTATCATTTATAGCAACACCAAATATAATATCAATATCATTTCCAGCTGCTTCTCTAACATATTCTACTGCTTCACTAGCATCATATACAGAAATTGAAGTACCACCAGTTACGTTAACAATAGCTGATTTAGCACCTGAAATTTGAGCTTCAAGTAATGGTGATTGAATTGCTTTTTGTGCAGCCTCTTGAGCTTTATTGTCACCTTGAGACATACCAATACCAATTAAAGCACTTCCTTGACCTTCCATGATGCTCTTAACATCCGCAAAGTCTAAGTTAATTAAAGCAGGAACAGCAATTAAGTCTGTAATAGTTTGAACACCTTGTCTTAAAATATTATCTGCCTCTTTAAAAGCTTCTTCAAAAGGAATATGACCAATAACTTCTAATACTTTATTATTAGAAACTATAATTAAACTATCTACATACTCTTTTAATTGTTCTAAGCCTGTTTCAGCTTGAACCATTCTCTTTCTACCTTCAAAAATAAATGGTTTTGTAACGATACCTACAGTTAAAGCACCCATTTCTTTTGCAATTTTTGCAAATAATGGAGCAGCACCTGTACCTGTACCACCACCTAGACCAGCAGTTAAGAACACCATATCAGCGCCTTCCATTGCTTGTCTGATATCATCTTCACTTTCTACTGCAGCTTTACGTCCATTGTCTGGATTACCACCTGCACCTAGTCCATCTTTACCTAATGTTATTTTGTTAGTTACTGGAGAAACATCAAGTGCTTGTAAATCAGTATTTGCTACATAGAAATCTACACCTTGTACTCCTTCTTGTACCATTCGGTTAACTGCATTATTACCAGCACCCCCAATTCCAAATACTTTAATCTTTGCTACTTGATTATACTTTAAATCAGCCATTGCTCTTTCCCTCTCTTACTTCCTTGCTTCAAAAAGCATTCCTCTTAATTTCTTTGTTATTGATTCTTCTGAATCAGATTTGTTTCCATTTTTATATATGACAGTTTTTTCAAACTGATCCATATTAACACTATTAACATCATAACCGGTTATTTGTAATTGATCTTTATATGCATAGAACAATCCTAAACAACCCACTAAACTACTTCTTCTAGCACCTAAAGTTTCAGGAGAATAGTTTTTAACTTCTGAATCAAGTCTTAAAGCAAGTAAGTGCTCTAATCCCTGCATTTCACCGCCCTCGCCTGTAATAATAACAGTAGTTTTGCCCGCTTGCAAGATAGGTTTACACATAACTTCAAATTCATCCAACCAATTATTAATACTTGGTCTAATATTATCACATATATTCTCTTCTGTGATAGTTTTTGTTACTCCATCTTGAGCCCAAATATAAATTGGATTGTTAGAATACTTATTTAAATCCACCCTAGCATTATACTTTATTAGATTTTCAGCTGCATCAATTGGCAATTCATACTCGGCAACCAAACTAGAAATCATATTAGATAATCCATAATCTGTCTTCTCACAAGCTTTTAATTTACCCTGAGAAATTAGAGCTAATGTTGTCGCATGATATTCTAACTTTAATAATATAACACTTTGATCAACAGTTTGCTCGAATAATGCTGCTTCCTTAGCACTCGCATAAGTATCTAAGAATATATCCATAATATCAAGCCCAGCTTCATTTACACAAGCAACTAAATCAAAAGCTATTTTTCTATCAGCACACAACAAATCAATATTAACTATTAATTCATCACATCTTTCGTTTATAGGTATTCTTCTAGAACTTATTCCATTAACATTATACTTAACACAAACTGTTTGAATCAACGCTAAATCATTGTCTATTTTTGTACTTGCAGCCTTTTTAACAGCATCCTTAATATCATCAATTGTTACAACTCCATCCACATCAACTCTAACGTTAAGTGGATACCTTTTAAAATTAACAGAAGGTATTGCAAGAATTACCTTAGTTATATCTGCACCAATAGCTTTAGACGCATTAATTACAGCCTTCTTAATACCATTAATAGCCGCTTCTTTATCTACAATGTTTCCACTAAAACTATTGCAGTTAACACGCTCAACTTTAATAATATTAAATCGGGTATTAAAGAACTCCCCGATAATAAGCCTTATTTCATGGTCCGCAACCTCTAGTGCTGCGAATATTTGTTTATCCATAAAAAGAGATCATCCTTCCAATATATAGTCTATTTTAACACACATAAATATCTTAAAAAAGAGAAAAAGTGTTTTTAGCATTATTTAGCCCTTATTATCACTTGCAAAGGTATAAAAATAATGTTATAGTTTACAAGCAAAAACAAGAAGAGAGGGGGTTACGTGATGTCTAAAGTTTGTGCCGTAACCGGAAAAAAGGCTTTATCAGGAAATAGACGTTCACATTCTCTACGCGCAACTCGCCGTAAATGGAATGTAAACCTACAAAAAGCAACAATACTAGTTGATGGAAAACCTCAACGTGTTAGATTAAGTGCTAGAGCTCTTAAAACATTAAAAGCTCAACAAGCTGCTAAATAAAGACTTTTATCCAAAGCGATCATATTGATCGCTTTTTTAATCGTTTGATTGAATACACATAATCATACCTTGATGAACAATCATTTTCCCTACTTCATCAAGTATTTCATTTGATAAACCAATTAAATCATGTTCTTCTAATATTTTATTTAATAATGGATACTTCATATCTTCCAAACTTATTACACTATTTTTAATTGGAAAGAATGAAATATATTTAAACCCCATTTTATTAATATTATAAGTACCTCTTTTAAATATCCTTATAAAGTTATGTTTATCTAAAATACTAACTCTACCCTCTTCTTTAATCATTAACATCATATTTACATAACTATGATCTTGCCTATTACCTAGACCTCCAAGAATTATTATTTCTTCATATCCTAATTCTTTAGCTAAATTAATAGCCGCATCACTATCACTAACATCTTTAATAGGATTTAACTTTATAAGTTTATAACAATGTTTATCTATAGTTTTTAAATCTTTTTCATCTATAGAATCAAAATCACCTATAGCTCTTTCCATCATTATTCCTTTTTTAGCAAGAGTTAATGCACCCTTGTCAACACCTATATAATCACAATCGATATTAGGAATATCATCAGTTAATTTACAAGCAAGTACTACACACTTTTTTAACATAATGAATCAATTGCCTCAATAATATCACCGTTAAAGATATAACTACCTGCAACTAAAACATCAGCACCAGCTTCTTTACACAATTTGCCAGTAACATCGTTTATTCCACCATCAACTTCAATCAATGCTTTAGAACCACAATCAATAATCATATTTTTTAATTCTTTAATTTTATCAATAGAACTTTCAATAAAAGATTGTCCACCAAAACCAGGTTCTACTGACATTATTAAAACTAAATCTAAATCATTAATAAAAGGTTTTAAAGTATCTGCTGGTGTTTTTGGTTTAATAGAAATACCAACTTTTTTACCTCTTTTTTTTATTTCTTTTATAATTTGTACACATTCATCATTATCTTTACAAGCTTCTAGATGGAATGTTATACCATCAGCACCCGCATCAATAAATGCTTTTTGAAAAAACATTGGATTATCAACCATAATATGAACATCAAAAAATAAATCTAAATCTTTTTTCATAGTTTTTAATACATGAGGTCCAAAACTTAAGTTATTCACAAAATGTCCATCCATTACATCAAAGTGTAACCACTTTGCTTTTGATTCTTTTAACTTATCTAATTGTTTTTTTGTATCACTATAATCAAGTGATAACACTGAAGGTGCAACTATCATTAATACTTCTCCTTCCTTTCTTGAATAATCTTTAATACATCTAAATAATTCTTATATCTAATACTAGATATCTCATTTTTATTTACAGATTCTTTAACCTTACAACCAGGTTCGTTTTGATGTAAACAATCATTAAACTTACAAGAATTTATATAATCGTTAAATTCAGGAACACTATCCCTTAATTGATAAGCATCCATTTCATTAAAATCTAGTGAACTAAATCCAGGAGTATCTCCCACTAAACCACCACATACTTCATGAAGTTCACAATGCCTTGTGGTATGTTTTCCTCTACCCAAAGCTTTACTTGTTTTTTGAGTTTTTAGATTAAACTCTGGATTTAATTTATTTAATAATGTGGATTTTCCTACACCACTTTGACCAGTTAAAACAGTTATCTTATCTTTTAATATTTCACCTAATTCATGGTCATCATTTTCTTTATCAATTAATATAACCTTATAACCTGATCTTCTATAATCTCCAATATAATCATATATAGAATCATCACTTAAATCCATTTTAGTAATACAGATTAATGGTTCTATTTGAGCATGAACAATTAAAAATATAAGCCTGTCTACTAAAGTAGAGCTAAATTCAGGATCTTTAGCACTCATAACTATTAATGCTTGATCAACATTAGCGATTAATGGTCTTATTAGATAATTCTTTCTAGGTAAAATATTTTCTATAATAGCCTTACCATCTCTAATCTCATAAATAACATTATCACCCACAACTGGACTATCACCTAATCTTAGCTTACCCATAGCAACAGCTACATACCTATTGTTAGATTCATCCACAATAGTATATTGATTAGAAATTATTTTAACAATCTTTGCCTTCATATTAGTAATAATATATAACTACATTAGAGCCGTCTTCTTGTGTATAAGATGTTCCTGCGGCTGGTGTTGTTTGAATAACTACACCATACTGTAAGTTACCCCTTTCTTCTTCGCTCATTGTGCTAGTATCTAAAACACTTAGCATTACATCTACTCCTTTACTTTGAAGTAAGGCAGTAGCATCCTCTATACTCATTCCAACAATCTCCCAAGGAATTTCTATAGTTGTGTATTTTGAATAAACAAGCCTTATATCAGTAGCAACATCAGGATTAAACTGCATATTAGGTGCTAATAATTCTTGTCTAATTATTATACCTGGAGCTACATCTGAATTTTCTTCTTCAACAACTTCAATTTTAACGTTTGGATATTGTTCTATATCTTTCTTTGCTTCACTTAACCTTGTACCGGTATAGTCTTTAATATAAGCCGCAATACCACTTGAAACAGTAATACTAACATTACTACCCTTTTCTACTTCACTATTAACTTCAGGTGTTACTGCAATAATCTTACCCTTAGGAGTATCATCAGTTAACTGATAAGTTATATTAGCTGTGTCCAAGGTAAGTTCTAATTGATCTAAAGAGTTTTTAGCACTAGTTACATCCATGCCCCTAATATCAGGAACTTGAATTGTTGTAACTTTAGGATTAATAATCCCACTAACACTTAACAAGAAATAAATACCCGCAACCGCTAATAAAGAAAATAAAATACCCACAAACCACATAGGATTTATACCCTTTTTATTTGGTTTAGAAACTATTATTTTCTCTTCAGCTTTAACCTCTGGTTTTTTTACTTGATCTATCGTAATAGTTTTATCTCCTTCTAAAGGAAAGCTAAATACATTCTTCTTTTCATTTAATCTTTCAGGTCTTAAACATGTTTTTAAATCATTTAACATTTCTTCAGCACTTTGATATCTAAAACCTTTATTTTTAGCCGTAGCTCTAATAATAATGTTTTCTATAGATTGAGGTAATGTAGGATTAATTTCTCTAACACTAGGAATTTCATTCCTCATATGCATTAATGCAACTTGAACAGCCTGTTCAGCTTTAAACGGAACATCCCCAATAAGTAATTCATAAAATACAATACCAAGTGCATAAATGTCACTTTGTGCTGTAGCTTGTTCACCCTTTGCAAGTTCAGGAGCTAGATAATGTACTGACCCCATAATTGAATCACTTTGTGTTAGCTGAAGTGCATCTTGAGCTAATGCTATTCCAAAATCCACCATTTTAATTGTGCCATCATTCATTACTAAAACATTTTGAGGTTTGATATCTCTGTGAATGATGCCCCTATTATGAGCTTCAATTGTAGCTCCACAAAGTTGTTTCATAATATCAACAGCTTCTTCTTTTATTAAAGCTCCTCTTTGAGAAATAAGTTGTTTTAGGTTTTTACCCTTAACATATTCCATAACTATATAATGATGCCCTTTATACTCACCTACATCATAAATATCAACTATATTTGGGTGTGATAATAAGGTTGAAGCATTAGCTTCCCTTTTAAATCTTAAAACAGATACAGGATCATTACTTAATTCTCCTCTTAGTACCTTAACTGCAACTTCTCTATTTAATATTGTGTCAATAGCCACAAAAACATCAGCCATACCACCTTGGCCAATATGTTTTACAACCTTATATCTTCCTTGTATCATATTGTCGCTCATTTATTATCACCATTCCCTAATTCAATAATAATTATAGTTATATTGTCATAACCCCCTGCTCTAATAGCAAGATTTAATAATTTTCTAGCTTTTAATGTAGTAGTTAACTCATCAGTTAACATTACTTTTTCAATTTCTTCAGATTTTACATACCCAAATAATCCATCACTACAAATTAATATGTCATAAAGTTTTCCATAATATGGTTCTATATCAACTCGTACATTACTCCAAACTCCTAATGCATTTGTAAGAACATTCTTTTTTGGGTGATTAATAGCTTCTTGTTCAGTTATTTCACCATGTCTAACCATATCTTGTACTAATGTATGGTCTTGAGTTAACTGTTTAAACAATCCATAATCATCAACTCCATATACCCTACTATCACCTATATTTATAACAAGTTTTCCAAAACTAGCAATAATGACACCAGTCAATGTTGTACCCATACCTTTATAAATATTAGTAGTACTAGACTTTATATAAACCCTTTCATTACATTTTGATATATGAAATCTAACCCAAGTTTTAGCTTCTTCCAAATCAATAAAACCATTGTTTTGACTAAAGACTTCAGAAAAGTAGTCAATTGCCATTTTACTAGCAACATCTCCACCTCTTCCTCCTCCAATTCCATCACAAACAATAGCAAAAACATCACCAACTTTATTTGTTGAAATGATGTAATTGTCTTGATTAGATTTACGGACTAAACCTTTATCGGTTACACCATAATATCTCATGCATTAAACCCCTTCATGTTTTGCTCTTAACTGCCCACAAGCAGCATCTATATCATCACCATGCTTTGTTCGTAATGTAGCTTTTACATTGTTTTTCATTAACCAATCATAGAACTTTAATGCAGTTTTATCATCAGTTGTTTTAAAACCATGTTCATCTACCTCGTTATAAGGAATAAGATTCACAAAAGCATTCATACCTTTTAATAACTTTGATATTTCAACAGCATTTTCATAAGAATCATTTACGCCTTTTAATAATATATATTCAAATGTTAATCTTCTATTGTTTTTTTCACTATAATATCTTAATGCTTTAAATAATTCATCTAAAGGATAAGCTTTATTTATTGGCATTAACTTACTTCTTAATTCATCATTAGAAGCATGTAAAGATATTGCCAAATTATATTGAACTTGTTCATTAGAAAAATCATAAATTCTATTTACCAAACCACAAGTACTAATAGTAATTTTCCTAGCACCTATTGCTAGACCTTTATCATGATTTATAATCTTACAAAAATCCATTACATTATCATAATTATCAAAAGGTTCACCTGTGCCCATAATAACTACATTTCTAACTCTTTCATCTTCTTTGCTTAATTCTTTTGATACATATAAAACTTGAGCAACCATTTCACCACTAGTTAAATCTCTTTGTTTTTTAAGTAATCCAGATGCACAAAAAGAACAACCCATATTACATCCTACTTGACTAGTAACACATACGCTTTTACCAAATGAATAATGCATTAACACTGTTTCTATTAAAGCACCATCACTTAATTCAAATAAGTATTTTGTTGTTTTATCTTGTGCAACTTGCTTATCAACTAACTTTAATGTATCTATATAATAGTCTTTTTTTAACCATTCAATAGTTGATTTACCTAAATCACTCATATCATCAAAATTAGATACAAGTTTTCTATAAAGCCACTGAAAACATTGATCTGCTCTATATTTTTTCATAGAGTTTTCAACAAATATATTTTGTAACTTATCATATGTTAAATCATAAATAGATTTCATTTTTTCACCGTCTAACATTCTAACACAAACTAATATTCTCTTACTAGTTTACCTATATAAAATCCATCTCCATTATTTTCATAAGGGAATATAGTAATAGATTCTAAAATTTTAAAATTTTGATTCTTAGACACAAAATCCTCAATTTGTCTTTCATTTTCTTTTTTGTTTAAAGTACAAGTACTATAAACCATAACACCATTAACCTTTAAACATTTAGATGCTGATTCTAATATTTGTCTTTGAATAACACATATCTCATCAATATCTTCAGGAAGTATTCTAACCTTAATATCAGGTTTACCCCTTAACACTCCTAACCCACTACAAGGCACATCAACTAATATCCTATCAAACAATCTACCTTTTAAATCAATATTAACCGTGGTAGAATCCATGACGACAGCTTCAACATTCTTCAATTGCATTTTACTTTTTAAAGCATTAATTAATTCTACCCTATGTCTATATAAATCAATAGCAAGTATGTTACCAGTATTATTCATCATCATTGATATTTGACTAGCCTTAGTGCCTGGCGCACTACAACAATCCAATATATCTAATTTCTCTTCTAAATCTAAATGCTTACAAACTTGTTGGCTAGATATGTCCTGTACTATAACTTGACCGTTTTTAAAATAATCACTTTCAACTATGTTACCATCAAACACAAAACACACATCATCAATAAATCTAACTCTATTATCTTTACTAAGTTCATCTTTAGAAATTAGTATTGTATTAATCCTACCATATACAATAGCTTCTTTAGTAAATTCATAAGCTATTTTTTTTGTGGTTTCTAACCCATAATGAGCATTCCACATTCTAATAATCCAATCAGGAAAACTTGTATTAACACCTAATGTTGTTAAGTCATCTTCTCTAACAACTTCTATTAAACCTCTATTAGATAACTTTCTAAGTATTGCATTTACAACACTTCTAAACTCACCTTTAGCCAGATCTACAGCTTCATTAACAATCGCATAGATAGGTATTTTATCCATAAAGAACATTTGATAAGAACTCATCATTAAAATAATATCAACTTCTTGAGGTAATTGTTTATATACAAACTCTTCATATTGAGCTTTCAATAATCTATTATTTCTTAAAGTTCCATATACTATCTCAGTAATTAAACCTTTATCTTTACTATCAACATCATGTAGGTTTTTTCTTAATACAAGATTTGCAAAACCTTGATCCATAAATATTGTTTTCAAACTGTTATATGCTATTGTCCTAGCTTTCATAAAACCCCCTAATCCAATATCATTGGATTAATATCTATCCTTAAACTACTCTTTACTACATAACTCTCTAAAGCATTTCTAATAGAGTTCTTCATTTCTTCTAAATCTTTACCCTTCAATATAATTCTATATCTATACTGGTCACTTATCTTAAGTAAATCACTAGGTCCTAAAATATTGTATTTACCCTTCAATCTTTCTAAAAATGAATATGCATCGTTACTTACAACATCTTCTTTTCTTCCTGAAAATACTAATGCTATTAAATAATTATATGGAGGATACCCACCAGCTTTTCTAAAAGCCATTTCACTTTTAAAGAAGCCCTTATAATCTTGATTAATAACCGACTCAATTACATGGTTATTCTCATCAAATACCTGTATTACTACTTCACCCTCAAGTTTACTTCTACCACTTCTACCTGATGCTTGAATAAGTAAATCAAAAGTTAACTCTTGACTTCTATAGTCCAACCTCGATAATCCAGCATCACCATTTAATATACCTACAAGAGTCACATTAGGATAATCAAGTCCTTTAGAAATCATTTGTGTACCCAATAATATATCCGCATTACCATTTTCAAAATCATCGAATATTACTTCATGAGAATTCTTTCTTGAAGTAGTATCTGAATCCATCCTTATTGTTCTAGCACTTGGAAATAGATTTCTAACCTCTTTCTCCAATTTTTGTGTTCCATAACCATACCCAAAATAACTATTTCTAGAATTACATTCAGGACAAATGTTGGGCACAGGTAATATAGCATTACATGTATGACATTTCATCATTTTTATATCATGATGATAAGACATGGCTAAATCACAATGAGGACACATTATAACATGATTGCATGATGAACATCTTAGTGATGTTGAAAATCCTCTTCTATTTAACAAAAGAATAACTTGTTGTTTTTTATTTAACCTATCTTGAATTTTTTCTTTTAATACATTAGTAATTATATAAGAGTTATCTTTCTTAATACTCTTCCCAATATTTACTATATTAATTTTTGGTAAACTCTTATTTATCCTTGTAG
This sequence comes from uncultured Erysipelotrichaceae bacterium, assembly GCA_964418835.1. Lineage (GTDB taxonomy): Bacteria > Bacillota_I > Bacilli_A > Erysipelotrichales > Erysipelotrichaceae > UBA9076. The sequence goes on along the minus strand of CAYQNJ010000002.1, from coordinate 94,941 downwards.
GTAATTTAACAAGCTCATACACGTTTCTTAAAGCCCTAGCATATGAATCTAATGAAGGAGTTGCACTACCAAGCAAAACTTTGCAATTAAAGTTTTCAGCTCTTTTGATAGCTATATCCCTACAATGATAAGAAGGAGATTTATCTTGTTTATAACTTAAATCATGTTCCTCGTCTAATATAATTAGCCCTAAATTACTAAATGGCATAAAAACAGCACTTCTTGTCCCAACAACAACCTTAACCTCATTATTTAATACCCTTTTATACTGTTCATACTTTTCTTGTGAACTAAGATTAGAATGGTAAATTGCTACATCATCTAAAAATCTAGATCTAACCCTCTTTACCATTTGAGGTGTTAAAGAGATTTCGGGAACTAAAAATAGTACTTGTTTACCATCATTAATTATTTTCCTTGCTAGTTGTAGATATATCTCAGTTTTACCACTACCTGTAACACCATGTAATAAAATAGTTCTTTTATCACTACAAATTATCTTCTTCATAGCTTCTTCTTGATAAGAAGTAAGTTTTAAAAATTCTTCTTGTTTAACTTCTTTAAGTTTTAAACTTCCACTTTTAAGAACTTCATATACATCTATTACATTTTTATTAATAAGCGGTTTACTCATATTTGGATATGATTTATTAAGCATAGTTAATGTCATAGGACCATTAACCTTTAAATAATTATATGCACTTCTTTGTTTATCAGTTAAATCGCTTATATTATCATTAACCTTTACCATCTTTACATAAACAAGTTTTTGATTATTAGAAGAAGGTTTTACCTTATTTGGCAACATTGTTTGAAAACAAGCAATTGTAGGACTAATAGTATCTTTTGCCATCCATTTACCTAAATCGTGTAGTTCTTTTGTGATTAAACTTTCAGTATCTAACACTTTTTTTATAGGCTTTAGTTTATATCCCAACTCTATTTCCAAACTAAAAAGATCTTTTACTTCACTACAACTTTCCACAAAACCAATTAATTCCCTATTATTAAAATCAACTACTACCCTAACACCAGTAATAATTCTATCTTCAAAAATATAAGTAAAAGTCTTATCTAATTTATTAACTGGATGTTCAATCCAACACTCTACTAAATACATTATTCCTCCAAGATATTCATATTTTACCATATAACATCTATATTCCTTTGTTTTATAACTATATTTATGCTAGAATTTTTTAAACATGTGAGGTAATCTAATGAGAAAATGGAATAGATTAGTAGTTAAAGTAGGTTCAAACACCATATGTAAACCAAACGGAAAATTAAATCTAAGATTATTAGATATATTAGTAAGAACTTTGTCCGATATTAAAAGTGATGGTTTAGATGTTGTTTTAGTATCATCAGGAGCCATTGCGGTTGGATTTAATAAGATGGGATTTAAAGAAAAACCAAAAGAAATCCCTATGAAACAAGCTTGTGCTGCCATAGGTCAAGGAGAACTAATGTACTTATATGAAAAGTTCTTTAGTGATTATGGTAATAACACAGCTCAAATTCTTCTTACAAAGGATGTGTTTGATAATCCTGAAAGAAGAGAGAATGTTGTAAATACATTTGAAGAACTATTTAAAATGGGAGTAGTACCTATAGTAAATGAAAATGATACTGTATCATATGATGAAATTGTAAGTATTGGTGATAATGATACATTATCTGCAATAGTTGCCTCATTAATAAATGCGGATGGTTTAGTTATATTTTCAGATGTTGATGGCTTATACAATAAAAATCCATACATTTATAAAGAAGCAACATTAATAAAAAAAGTCACAGAAATTACAGATGAAATAATTAATATGGCATCAGGTAGTACTAGTAAAGTTGGAACAGGTGGAATGATGACAAAGATACATGCGGCTACAATGGCATTAGATCACAACATTGAAACAATAATTGCTCATGGTAAAGACCCTTCTGTTTTATATGATATCCTTGAAGGTAAAAATATTGGCACATCATTTATAAAGGAGTAAGTTTATGGATATATTAGAAACTGCAAGACTTGCGAAAGAAACTTCTTTTATTTTTAAAAATACAAGTGTAGAAATTAGAAATAAAGTACTAAACGATTTAAAAATAATTCTAGAAAATAATGTATCTAATATTATTGAACACAATAAAATTGATATTAATACTTCTAGAAATAATGGTTTAAGTGAAAATCTAATTGATAGATTAACTTTAAATGAGTCTAGGATTAAATCAATGATTGATGGGATTGAAGATATTATAAGTTTAGACGATCCAATAAATATAACCTTAAGTAATACTATTCTAGATAATGGTTTAGATATTAAAAAAGTATCAGTTCCATTTGGTACTATAGGAATCATCTATGAATCTAGACCAAATGTAACAATAGATTGTGCTGCTTTATGTATAAAGTCATCAAATACTTGTGTATTAAAAGGTGGCAAAGAAGCATTTAACACAAATAAATACCTTGTATCATTGATTCATCAAGCGTTAAAACAAAATAGTTTAAATGAAAATGTTGTTGTTTTATGTGATAATCCTACTAGAGAAGAAGTTGCAAAACTAATGAGAGCTAAACAATATATTGATTTATTAATACCTAGAGGAAGTGCAAACTTAATAAACTATACAGTAGAAAACGCTAGAGTACCTGTAATTGAAACTGGTGCTGGGATATGTCATGTTTATATTGATAAAGATTATGATGAAGATATGGCAATAAATATTGTAGTAAACGCAAAAGTTTCTAGACCTTCAGTATGTAATTCAATTGAAACTTTACTGATCAATAAAGATATCGCACCTTATATATTACCTAAATTATATACAGCACTACAAGAAAATAATGTAGTAGTTAAAGGTAATACGGAAGTAAAAGAAATTATTGATGTACAACTAATAGATGATGAAGAATATGATATAGAATATTTAAACCTAACACTTGCAATAAAACTTGTGGATAATGTTGATGAAGCAATTGAACACATTAATAAATTTGGCACAAAACACAGTGAATCTATTATCTCTAAAAACAAAGAAAGCATTAATAAATTCTTTAATGGAGTAGATGCAGCTGCGATATATCACAATGCTTCTACCAGATTTACTGATGGTTATGTGTTTGGCCTTGGCGCAGAAATTGGAATATCGACTCAAAAAATGCATGCTAGAGGTCCAATGGGCTTAAAAGAACTAACGACTTATACATACCATATAGAAGGAAATGGTCAAATTAGATGAAATGTAAATTATCAATAATTGGTTTAGGACATATGGGTAAAGCCATATTAAATGGTATAGATAGTACTAAACACATAAAGCCTAATCTAATTGGCTTATATACATTAGATAAAAACACACTAGAAGAATATTCTAAAAAAGGATATAAAATATTCAATAGTGAAAAAGATCTTTGTGATAATTCGGAAATTGTATTAATTGCAATAAAGCCACAAGGCATTGAAGAACTAGCAACTAAAATAAAAGATTCAGATATCAATTGCTTAGTATCAATTCTTGCAGGAGTTTCTATTGATTATTACCATAAAATCTTTAAATGCCCTATCATTAGAATAATGCCAAATATGCCACTACAAATAACCCTGGGTGCTAGTGCTATAAGTTGTGATGATAAAGTAAATGAAGATGATTTAAAATTAATTGTAAACTTATTTAGAAATCTTGGAACAGTTCATATTATAGATGAATCACAAATGAATGACATATTGATAGTAAATGGTTCTACACCTGCTTATGTGTATTACTTTATTAATACAATGCTAAATGATGCAATAAAAAGAGGTATTGATAAAGAGATTGCTAAAGATATGTTAATACAAACATTTATTGGCTCAGCCATGATGTTAAAAGAGAGTGATAAAACAATACAAGAAGAAATAGATGCTGTATGTTCTAAAGGTGGAACAACTATAGAAGCAATTAATACTTTACAAGAAAAAAAACTTGATGAAATAATTCATCAAGCTAACACAAATTGTATAAATAGAGCTAAAGTTATAGGTAAATAACTTTGGCTTTTTTATTCAGTAATTATTATATCTAATGCTATATCATGGCCTTCAACCATTAACTCATCAGTCTTTTGAAAACCATAAGCAATTCCTAATTTATAACCTTTATAATCTTTTAAAACTCCATCATAATAAGCCTTACCAAATCCAAGTCTATAATTATCTTTGTTAAATGCAAGCATTGGAACAATAATACAATCCAAATTATTAACATCGAATATTACATTACTATTTGGTTCTTTAACTTTAAAATCACCAATATGTACATCATCTAAATTTTCTAAATTATAAAATTCTATCTTTTTATTTGTAATCTTTGGTAAATATAACTTTTTATTATTATCTAGTATCCAATTATTAATTCTGTATGTATCAACTTCATCATCAAAACTATAATAACTGCCTATATTATTATATTTTTCTAAAATGACTTTTAATTTATCAAATATAAATTTATCTAATAAATCTTTTTCATTATTATTATGACGTTTTTCCATCATTATTTTTCTTAATGATGACTTATCCAATGCTACCCTCCATATCAAGTTTCATTAACTGATTTAATTCAACCGCATATTCCATTGGTAACTCTCTAGTAAATGGTTCAATAAATCCCATTATAATCATTTCAGTTGCTTGAGATTTATTTAAACCTCTAGACATTAAATAAAACAACTCTTCTTCAGATATCTTACTTACAGTAGCTTCATGTTCAATAGTACTTGTATTATTACTTCCAATATTAGTTGGTAAGGTATCACTCCTAGAAACATCATCCAATATCAAAGTGTCACACTCAATCTTTGATTGAGAATACTTTGCCTTCTTATTATGGCTTACTAGACCCCTATAGTTAACTTCTCCACCATTTCTTGCTACAGATTTAGAAATAATAGTACTTGATGTATTTGGGGCTAAATGAATCATCTTAGCACCAGCATCTTGAAGTTGACCTTTACTTGCAACTGCAATAGAAATACACATACCTCTAGCATATTCACCAACTAAAATACAAGCAGGATATTTCATATTTAACATTGATCCAATATTACCATCAATCCATTCCATAACTCCATGTGCTTCTACCTTAGCTCTTTTTGTGACAAGGTTGATTATATTATCACTCCAGTTTTGAACAGTAGAATATCTACACTTAGCATTTTCATGTACAAATATTTCAACAACTGCCGCATGTAAACTATCTTTAGAATAAGTGGGAGCAGTACACCCTTCTACATAATGTACATCTGCCCCTTCATCTACAATTATCAAGGTTCTTTCAAACTGACCCATTCTTTCTGAATTAATTCTAAAATATGATTGAAGTGGTTTATCTAACTTAACTCCTTTTGGTACATATATAAATGATCCACCAGACCAAACGGCACTATTTAAAGCCGCAAACTTATTATCTGTATAAGGAACTATCTTAGAAAAGTATTTTTTAAATAAATCTGGATGTTCCTTTAAAGCTTGATCAGTACCTAAAAATATTACTCCTTTATCTTCAACTTCCTTTAACATATTATGATAAACAACTTCAGATTCATATTGAGTTGAAACACCCGCTAAAAATTCCTTTTCAGCATCAGGTATCCCTAATTTATCAAAAGTGTTTTTAATAGTCTCAGGAACATCTTCCCAATCATCCCTTGTTTTATCACTAGGTTTAATGTAGTAAGTATAATCATCAAAATCAATGCCTGTTAAATCTGGTCCCCAACTAGGTAAAGGTCTTCTGTTAAACTCTTCTAAAGCCTTTAATCTAAATTCAAGCATCCAATCAGGTTCTTGTTTTATTCTAGATATCTCTCTTATTACTTCTTCACTTAAACCTTTATTTGTTTTATAAATACTTACATCTTCATCTTTAAAACCATATTTATAATTATCTTGACTTTTTACAATATCATTCATCTTTTGACTCACTTTCTAAAACCATTTGTTTAATAGCCTTCCAACCAATGGTCGCACATTTAATTCTATTTGCTTGTTTATAAACATTCTTCATAGCTATAGATTCTTCAAGTAAATCTGCATTATATGGTTTTTCTTCCACCATATTAAAATAATTATCAATAATAACCTTTGCTTCTTCTACAGTTTTACCTGTTAGTAATTCACTCATCATAGAAGTAGATGCTGTTGATATGGTACATGCGATACCATCAAAGTTTATTTCCTTAATAACTCCATCTTCAATTATTGATTGAACAGTTATATCATCAACGCACGATTCACTAGCCATATGTACTTGTTTATAAAGATCACCAACCTTTAAAACTCTATTTCTTGGATAATTATAATGATCCATAATTAAATCTCTTAATACTAAAGGATCGTCAAATAAATTAGTCATATACCCTCCTAGAAAAATATTCCTATTGCAGTCTCTATATTTAACCTAGATACTGCTTCAATAAATCTATCAACTTCTTCAAATGTATTATAAAAATACATAGAAACTCTTACTGTATCATTTTGATCTATTAGTTCTGGTAATAATTTAGCACAATGATTACCAGATCTAACACATATTTTTTTTGTATTTAAGTAGCTTCCTGAATCTTGAGAAAAAACACCTTTAGCATTAAAAGAAATAATACCTGTATCAACACTTGGATTATATAAGATTATATTTTCAAGTTTTTTTAGTTTTTCTAACATGTAATTCTTTAACTTAGTTTCATATTCATGAATGTTATCCATTCCAATACTACTTAAATAATTAATAGCAGCCTTCATTCCTAATACACCTTCTACATTAGGAGTTCCTGATTCAAACTTAAAAGGAGCTTGTTTAAGTGTTACATCACCACAAGAAAAAAATCTTGCATTACTTCCCCCACCATATATTAAAGGTTCTAACTTATTAAGTATTTCATACTTACCATATAAAACACCAATGCCATTAGGACCACACATTTTATGTGCACTAAAAGCTAACATATCTATCCCTAAATCTTTAACATCTATTTTTATATGAGGAACACTTTGTGCTCCATCAACTATTAAAATACAATCATATTCATGTACAATACTTGATATTTCTTTTATTGGATTAATATGACCTAAAACATTAGAAACATGGGCTAAAGTCACAACCTTAACATTACCATTCATTTGTTTTTTAAATTGTTCTAAATCAATAATTCCTTCTTCATTTTGTTTAATGTACTGTATCTTAGCACCAGTTTTTTTACTTACATTAAACCAAGGTAATATATTAGAAGCATGTTCACTTAAAGTAGTTAATATTACATCCCCCTCTTTTAAAAACTGTAATCCATATTGAGCTGCTTGATTTAATGAATGAGTTGCGCCAGAAGTAAAAACAACTTCTTTACTATCACAATTAATAAAATTTGCGACAACATCTCTAGTTTCATCATATTCATTAGAAACTATAAAACTATTATCATAGTCACCCCTATGAACATTTGCAGTCTTATTTATGTAAAACTCATTTACTGCATTAACAACACTAAAAGGTTTATAAGTTGTAGCACCATTATCAAAATAAATTAAATCAGGATGATTTACTATCATTGGAAAATCTTTCCTAATATCATCTACATTGAACATTCTTTATTCACCATACTTTCGATATTACTTCTTAAAGACTCCCTTAATTCTTTATTATCAATAAAATCCGCGATTGGTAATAAATATCCAGTACTTACTAATGCCATAACATCACCAATAGTTAAACCTCTAGATTGCATATAGATCAATTGATTATCATCAACTCTACCAACACTAGTCGCATGTGATGCCATAACATCATTATCATCAATTATAAGTTTAGGAATAATTGTAGAAACTTGATTCTCATCAAAACTTAAAGCCCTTGATGTTTGATGACTTTCAGATTTAAATGCACCTTTTTCTATTTGACCAGTCGCATCCATCTTATAATTTCCGCCATCTAACACAACACTATAATTTTCCATTTTCCCACTAGTATAAGGAACCTTAGAATTAACTATTAAAGAATAATGTTTTTTATTCTTACATAAACAAGCACTCTTTACTAAGGCGCTAGCATAACTACCATTTAAATTAACAGTACTGTTTCTGATAATATCTGAGCCATTTAAATCACCATAAGCAATATTTAAAGTTGAGTTACTATCAACTTCATAAACTTCATTAAATTTAGTTTCAACTTCTGATTCATTCCATATTAAAAGCGTCACATTACCCCTATCACTTACATTACTTGTAATATTAACTTCCTTACAATCTTTAACTCTAAGTAGAACATCAGACTTTAAATTACCTAATAAAGTAATGTTTTCATATTCATTATCAATCACAATTTCTTGATAACCTGATTTTAAGTTAATTATTCTATCCATAATTAACCTCTTTTATTAGCTCCACAAGATCCTAAAGAAGATATCATTACAGGTTCTACCTGAGCACTAGGTTGCACATTGTATTCTTTATATAACCAATCATATCCTTCTGTATCAATCCTCTTAACTAAATCAAAATCACCACTCACTACAATCTTTCCATCAACCATCGCATGTGCATGTGTAGGTTTTACAAGTTCATAGAACCTTTCATAGTGAGATACTATCATCAAACCTAAATTATTCTTTTCAAACTCTTCTACTATCGCATTAGCTACAACCTTAATGGCATCAACATCTAATCCACTATCAATTTCATCAAGCATAGCAATACTAGGTTTTAATAATTTCATTTGTAGTATTTCATTTCTTTTCTTTTCACCACCAGAAAAACCTTCATTTAAAAATCTATGAGCTAAATCTTGTTTCATTTCTAAAGCAGAAATATTAGATTCTAATTCCTTTATAAACTTAAATAAAGAAACAGGTTTTTCACTTCTAGCATTCATGGCAGCCCTTAAAAAATCACTATTAGTAACTCCAGGAATTTCTTGAGGATATTGCATAGCTAAAAAGATTCCAGCTCTACTTCTTTCATCTATTTCCATTTCTAATACATCTTTATTATCAAATTTAATACTACCTTTTGTTACTTTATATCTAGGATGTCCCATAATTGCTGATAATAATGTACTTTTACCATTACCATTTGGACCCATTATTGCATGTATTTCTCCCTGTTTTATAGTTAAATTAATTCCTTTTAATATTTCTCTTCCATCTATTTCTACATGTAAGTCTTTTATTATTAATTCTTTCATTTAATTCACCTTTCCAATTTCTAGTCAATTATATCACGAAGCAAAGTAATTGTTTTATATTACTATCTAAATGTAACACATAACATGTTCACAAAAAATTCAGATGCTCAAACATACTAATAATGCATATTAAATTGCATTTAAATAGTAAATATTTTATAATGTCTAAGTTATTCAACAAGGAGGAATTATGACAAATTTTATAAAAAAATATTGGTTTGTCAGTTTAGTAATATTATTCTTAGTTGGTGTTATTGGATATTTTATATATGACACAAACAAAGATGTATTACCTGGAAAAACTGTTAATGGTAATAAAGTAGTATATTCTATAAATGACATTGATAAAACAGCTGATGAACTATACACAGACTTGTATGATAGAGCAGGTGTTTCTGCAATATTTACTAAGATACAAGCAGCTGCAGTAGAACAATCAGTAGAAACTACAGAGGAAATGAAAGAAACTGCAAAATTAAATGCAGCAAATGTAATAACTAACTTTCAAAATCAATATGGTGCTGAATATGAAACTCAATTATTAGCAGCACTAAAACAATTAGGATATGAAAGAGTTGATCAGCTTGAAGACTACTTAATTCAATTACAAAAACTAAACACAGTATTAACTGAATACATAGATAACAATCCTGATACAACAACTACTCCATATATGAATGAAATGAAACCTAGAATGGTTAGCCATATCTTAGTTCAAATGGTAGACCCTGCAAACCCTACAGAAGAAGAACTTGCAAAAGTTAAACAAATAGAAGATGAGTTAGCAAAAGGAACAGATTTTGGAACTGTTGCTTCTCAATTCTCTGATGATACAGGAAGTGCAGCAACTAATGGTAGTTTAGGATTATCCACAAAAGATACACAGTTTGTACCAGAATTCTTAGAAGCTATGCTTTTATTAAATGAAGGTGAAACTAGTGAATGGGTAACTACTCAATATGGTAAACACTTAATAAAAGTAGATTCTAATTCACTTGAAACATTAAAAACTGATCCTGGATTCTTAGATGCATTATTCGCATATGACCCACAAATACAAAGTTTAGCTATTTGGAATAAGATAGAAGAAGTAGGAATAGATTTTAAAGACAATCAAGAATTAAAAACAGAAATCATTAAATATTTAGGTATCGAAGACCAAGTTAAATAGGAGGAAAGAAAATGAAAAAATTATTATTAATCATTGCATCTGCCCTTTTATTACTAACAGGATGTCAAGATGCACACGCTACAGTAAACAACCCTAATGAAGAAATAGTTAAAGTAGGAAATACAAGCATTACTAAAGGTGAAGTGTATAGTAGCTTATTAGCAAACTATGGAGCTTACTATACAGTAAGTGATGCTACTGAAAAAGTAGTAGATGCAGAAGTTGAAACAACTGATGAATTAAATACTAAAGTAAGTGAACAAGTTGAAGGCGCTAAAGCAATGTATGGAGAAAACTGGGATTATTTCTTACAATCATATGGTTATGATTCAGAAGAATCATTCTCTAAATCAATATTAGTTAATTTAAAATTAACAGAACTTGTAAATAAGTATGTTTATGAAAATTGGGATGAACTTGTAAAAGAATATAATCCTAGAAAAGCAGTAGTATTATCATTCTCTAACACTGATTCAGCAAATGCAGCATTAGTAGAACTAAAAAATGGTACTGACCCACAAGAAGTTGCAACTGCATATGAATCAAACTCAACTGGAGTTGCAGAAATTATTACACCAGAAAGTACATACACCCCTGATGTAATGTCTATAGTAAATACAGCGAGCACTACAGATGATTTTGCGATGATACCTTCTACTGATGGTGTTACAACATATATCATTAAAATACTTGAAACAGATCCAAACAATATCCAACAAGAAGTAGTAGAAACACTAGCTAAATACGATACAATAGCTAATAAATCAGATTCATACTATTTTAATAAATATAAGTTTACTATTTATGATAAAACATTGTTTGACGCTATGAAAGCAAGCTATCCAAATTATGTAGTACAAAAATAATGCCAAAAGGCATTATTTTTATTATAATCATCTTAGGAGGAATTAATAATGTGCATATTTTGTAAAATAATTAATAATGAAATACCAAGCTATAAGGTTTATGAAGATGATGAATTCTTAGCCATTTTGGATATAGCTCAAACTACAAATGGACATACATTAGTATTTCCAAAAAAACATATAAAGGACATACTAGAAATTGATAATAAAACATTAGAAAAACTAATAGTTCTTACAAAGAATCTATCAAATAAAATAGTAACCAATATGAATGCTACTGGATTAAACATACTAAATAATACAAATGAATCAGCTGGACAATCAGTACATCATATTCACTTTCATATAATACCTAGATATGATGAAAATGATGAAGTAACGATATCATTTGATAGAAAAAGTGAATTCAATTTACAAGAAATCTTAAATAAAATAAAAATCGATAATTAAATCGATTTTTTCAATCTTTTTACTAATAATGCATGGTTAAAGTCCAATCCAAGTTCTTCAATATAAAACTTCAATAGTTTTTCATATTCATAAGAAGTTGCGATTAATTTAATAACATCAATTTCATTATTATAATAATCTTCTATAAATTTAAATAAACTTTTCCCAATACCTTTATTTCTATATTGTTTTGAAACATACATTTCATCAAGTTCAAAAGCTTTGTCACCAATACAATTATATGAAGTTTTTGATTTAAGTTCTTTTATTTTTCCTAAAGAATAACCAATTATTTTATTATTTAATAAAGCTATAAATATTTCTTTATCTAAATAATAGTTAGGATTATTAACGCTATAAGAAGGACAAGATTTTTCTAAATACCACTCTTTAGAAAGGTTATAAAGTTCATTTAAATAATCATTAGAAACAACTATTTTTTTATATTCAATACTCAAAATTATTCTTTTGGCTTATAGAAAGCTCTATTTTCTAAAGAAAACATTCTAGAAGTAAAACTACCAGGTTTTACTTGTTTTAATGCTGAGTCTAAAGTGTTTAGTCTAGCATCTAAATTATCAATTAAATACAATACTTCAGCCTCTTGAATCATAGGTAATACTGGAGAACCATACTCATATTGTCCATGATGACTTAATACCATATGTCTTAATAATATTGACTCTTCACTATCTTCTATACCTAATTCTTTAGATATTTGCATCAATCTACCTTGCATAATAGATATATGACCAATTAACTTACCCTCTAAAGTGTATTCTGTAGTGATAGGACCATTAAATTCAATCATTTTACCTATATCATGAGTTAAGATACCAGAAATTAATAAATCTCTGTTTAATTGAGGATAAAGCTCACATATAACATTTCCAAGTTTAACCATTGCACAAACATGAACTGCTAGACCACCCATAAAACTATGATGAATTTTAGCAGCTGCAGGATATTCATAAAACTCATCCCCTATATCCTTATAAACTCTACTAATAATATTTCTATAATTATTATTTTTCAAAGATGAAATAGTAACTTGTATTTCATTTTTTAAATCATCAATAGATATATTAGATTTCATAATAAAATCATCCATATTAACTTCTTTTTGATCTAACTCGCTTATGTTTCTAATTCTTAACTGTAATGTATTATTATATTCAATAACATCACCATTAATCATTACTACCTTACCAACTTCAGCAATAACTTCTTGTGCATTTGTAACATTCCATAACTTTGCGTGAATACTACCACTTTTATCTTGTAATGTGATTGTTAAATAAGGAGCTCCTTTATCAGTTGCTCCTTTTAAAACACCTTTAATAAACAAGGGTTGATTTATACTATCTTTACTTTCAAATGTTTCTATTAATTTATTCATCATCCCACTCCATTTCATCTAATACTACATATATATCTTCGGTTCTAAAACCTATACTAAATAAATATCTAAATATATTATTTCTTAGTTTATAACCATCAAACTTATTTTCATATTTTTTTCTTGCTTTAATTGCTGCTTTTCTAAGGTTATCAATTTCAGAATTTTCATCATCCACAAAACTAATATGTTCCATAGCCATTGAGATAGTATCATGACTATATCCTTGAACCATCATCTTTTGATACAACTTCTTTTTCTTCATAGCAACAGAAGTATCTTTTATAGTAACTTTAACCTTATTAGCCCATTTAATAGCATGTTCAATTTCTTCATTCTTATCACTACCTTGTAATAATTCTTCAATCATTTCATAAGGAATACCCTTCTTTTTTAGATTTTGAATTATTCGTTGTTCTCCTTGTAATGATAACTTCATAGATTCTATATTAGATTTTGCAAATCTATAATCATCTATATAACCCCTATCCTCAAGTTTTTCTACAATTGCATTAACATCTTTAATATCACAATCAAAGTTGTTATTAATCCAATCATATATTTCTTTTCTTGACCTATCCCTTGTAGCTATTTTACTTATACAAGATTGATAAGCCTTTACTATAACTTCTTCTTTTTTAAGTTTCTCAAATGTACTTTCATTTAACTTTTGATCTTTTCTTAACCCTTCATTTGTATAAGTCTCATTTGTGACAATTAACTTGTACTCCTCCTTATTTGGAGATTCAACAATAAGTAAAACATGATCTTCTTTAACTCTAACTTCATCAATTACATACATTTCTTTATATTTTGCAATTGCAATTCTATAAATACTTTCTACTTTTTTTCCAAATTCTTCACTATCAAAGGGTTTAACTACTTCTATAGCATTCTCTTTGATATTTTCTTTATCTAAATTATTTAACTTTATATATTCCTCAAGTTTTATAGATAACTCTTCAGGTGTATTAAAATAGTAACCAGTCTTTCCTTCATATACTAATTCATTTAATACATCATCAGGTCTAGCAAAAACAGGTAAACCACTAGCCAAAGCTTCAATAAAAGTTAACCCTTGAGTTTCAGTTAAACTTGCGGACACAAATACATCAGAAGCTAAATAGTAACTAGGTACTATGTCTGATGGCTTTTTACCTGCAAATATTACATAGTCTTCAAGTTTTAAATTATTAACTTGTTTCTTTAGACTATCCTCTCCTGGTCCTCCACCAACTATTAATAGTTTAGCCTTAATACTTTTTTCTTTAATGTATTTAAATCCATTTATAACTACATCAATACTTTTTTCTTCTGCAATTCTTCCTAATGAAATAACTAATAATTCATTATCTAAAACACCATATTGTTGTCTTATTTCTTTAACTTTATTTATATCCTTATTATCTTTATTAAATCTTTTCAAATCTAAACCTGTAGGAACTACATGTATATCACTTCTAATATCATATCTTAACAACATCTCTTTAGTTTTTTCACTAGGCGATATTACTTCAATACTAGAATCTCCATAAAGTTTACTTAGTTTTGCTACTAATTTTTTTGCTACATTATCAACCATATTAGAATTTATAAAGTTTACATAATGAGTATAGTCCTCATAAGTTGTGTGATAAGTACTAACAAGTGGAATAGATAATAATCTAGAACAAATTCTAGCAAATATACCAATACTAAACTCAGTATGTGCATGAATTATATCTAAATCTAATGATTTAATAATATTAAAAGCACTTATTTGAAATGGTGATGTTAAAACATATCCATATAAAAATTTTAATTCTAGTCCAGGTAACCTTAAAACTCTATCATTAAGTTCTGGTTTAGAAAATTCAGGTTTTGTAGTTATAATGTAAACCTCATGACCTAGTTTTGTTAGTTCATCTTCTAATGTTTTGATACTTGTCGCAACACCATTTATCTCAGGAAGATAAGTATCTCCAAATAATCCAATTTTCATCTAATCAATCCTCACCTTCAAAAATAACATCTTTTTGCTGTTTAGCATATACAAACACCATACCACCAAGTAACATGATCAAATAGTAAGTAGCTATTCTCCAAACAATCATTATACTACTAGCCCAAACACTATTAAATAATGCACTAAACATAATTACAAACATAGCTTCAGTACCACCAGAAGCACCTGGTATTGGAATGAATGCATTAACCATACTCACATATGAAGATAACGCCATTATATCTATAAGCATACTTATATCTACAGGTATATTAAGTGCCTTAGCACAAAAGAAAGGCAAACTGTAATATAAACATAACCTAACTACATTAACTAATACTACCTTTACTATCAGTAATTTATGAGTTTGTAATCTTTGTGTTTCTCTATCAAATCTCTTTAGCTGTACATCTAAGTTTTCGTGAGCCTTATCTTTATCCTTAACAATTTTAATTTTGTAACCAATTTCAATACCTTTAGTTGAAACAAATCTATATACTTTAGGAAATCTTCCCAAAGCCCACAATCCAATAATAACTGCAGAGTTAATTAAAAAACCAGTTAAAACCAAAGGAAATAGATTAGTAAAATGAGTTTTGAAATATGTAAACCTAATTACTAAAAGACACAATACTACTAATACCATAGTAGCTTGATAAATAATAAAATCCATCCATAAAATACTTGCAGAATCACTAAAATCTACACCTTGTTTTTTAAATATATAAACTTGTGCAAACTGACCACCAGATGCACTAGGAGTAACACCATGAAAAAAACTAGCCACAAAAGCATTTATAATACCTTGTTTAAGTTTGTAATGAGGATTAGATAAATTAGTTAAAAGTTTTAATCCTAAACCAATAACTCCTTGTATAAATACGGAAATTAATACAATTACTAATATCCACCAAATATTCGCAGATCTAAGTATCGCAAAAACTTCCTTATAAACATCTTTCAAAGTAAACCACAAAACAATTGTCGTAAAGAATACTACCGACAAAAAATTAAAAGCATTACTTTTCAAAGCTTTTTTAAATGAATTCATATAATAATTATACTATTAAATAATAACCTTCTCAAATTACTTATTAATACCTAAAACTTTTTTATAAACCTCTTTTAATTCATATCCAACTGATTCAATACTTCTAGCTTTTGCTACAAGTCTTCCTTGTTCACCTGTATTACTTAATTCTTTATTAACTATCTTTCTAATCAAACTAACAAACTCTAAATTATCATTACCTTTATAACAACTTACCTTATCAACTAACCAAGGATCAAAAACACCTATATCTCTAACTAAAACTTGTTGTTTACTTGCTAAAGCTTCTAGAACCACTATTCCTTCTGTTTCTTCATATGAAGGAAAGAAAAAACATTGTGCATCTAAATAAGCACCTTCTATAATAGGACCTTTAACATAACCAGGTAAAATAACATTATTAGGTATATTTTCAACTGCATCTCTTATCTTTTTAGGAACACTAATTAAAGGTGTATCACCAAACCAAATAAATTTATATTCAGGTAACATCTTTGCAACTTCAAAAAAATCTAGTATACCCTTTCTTTCAAAGAATAAACCAACAGACAATATAACCTTATCGTTATCATTTAAACTAAAATACTTTCTATATGCTTTAACCTTTTCCTCATCAAAATTAAATCTATCTAAATCAATACCATTACTTATTGGATATATAGGTAGTGTAATGTCATATGATTCGAGTAGTTTTTTAGAGTAAGGTGTAGGTGTAATAATCGCATCTGCCTTATTATAAAGAGATACAATTCTCTTTTTAAATATAGGTGCAATTTGATTAGACAATACAAAAGAGTTTCTAAAGTCTTCTTCTGTAGAATGAGCATGATATATTACCTTTTTATTCATTGATCTTGCTTTTGCAATTATCGCATCACTATTCAATCCATAAGTATTAATATGTAGGATATCATAATCCTCAGACCATGGATCTGTAGTATATTCTACCCCAGCTGAAGAAAGAGCCCTTTGCTGATGCTTAAAAGCTCTTCCTATACCTGAAGTCTGTATTAACTCTTCACTTTCAAAATATAATAGTATTTTCAAGGTAAAACCCTCCTTGTACAACTATTATATTACTACAAATATCAATTATCTAAAAACAAATCCAATTGCAGTTTCTTTTTTAAAGTTTAATTTATCATAAATATCATCAACTTCCATAAAGTTATTTACTTCATAATATGATAAGTTTGACCAATTATACTCAGTATTATAAACACTAATAAAATCATCAATTGCAACTCTAATGTCATTAACTCCAATAGTTACAATATTATAAGAATTTTCATCTAAATAATTCCATGATTCAATAACATTCCCTTTAGGTAAAGCATCTTTATATAGGAATAACATATATTTTGAATCATCTCTTCCATTGTATAAAAAAGTATGTCCAATATAAACTTTTTCATCTTTATCCTTATAAAATAATAAAACTCTTTCATAATTAGAAAAATCTGTAACAACCTTTACTATCTCACTCATATTAAACCTCTTTCTATGATAAGTATAAAATAACATTCATTTTCAAACAAATATATATACTTTAGTTTAGTAAAACATAATATAATATAAATATGAAATATATTGATTACTACAGTTCAAAAATTGGAGTCTTAACTATAATTGCAACTAATAATTATTTAGAAGCTATTCTTTTTGATAACAAAAAACCAACATTAAAAACCAATCCAAATAATATCACTAAACAAACAAAAATATGGTTAGATTATTATTTTAACAACCATAAAGAAGTTACATTGAATATAACCTTACAACCTAAAGGCACTGACTATCAAAAAAGAGTATGGGATTTGTTGTTGTCTGTAAAATTTGGTCAATTAAAAACATACAAAGATATAAAAGAAATGTATGAAAAAAAACACAAATTAAAAACATCATCAATAGCTATAGGACAAGCCATATCAAGAAATCCTATCCCAATCATAATTCCTTGTCATAGAATAATTGGAAGTAATGGTAAACTTACTGGCTATGCTGGTGGGCTAGATAAAAAAGAAATATTATTAAATCATGAAATAGAAGACTCTATTTAAAGTCTTCTATTTTAATTACTAAATCACAAATATTATCAATACTAAACTCTTCAAAATATTTTTCTTCTAAAGGAATCCACTTTTCTATAAATTCTTTAGCCTTTGTATCACCATTTCTCTTAGTAATTCTTTCCATTTGAGTAACCTTATCTACATTTAAGAAAACCTTATAATCATAATAATCAATTAAATTAACATAATTACAATAAGCCCCTTCAATAATATTAATTCTTTTAAACTTCTTTACATACCCTTTAGTAATAATCATATCTTTACAATCAAATGGTTTATATTTTACATCTTGTTTATTCTTTAATGGTATTAATACTTCTTTTAAAAATCTTTCATGATCTACATTTTCTCCAGCAGAATTAAATCTCTCTTTATTTCTTTGATATGCTTGAAGAAAATAATCATCCATATGAAATACATTGCAATCTATATTATCTTTTAGATATGAAGCAAGAGATGATTTTCCAGATGCACACCTACCATCAATTGAAATTATCACAACATCTCCATCAATATTATTAATTGTATTTATTAATTCTTTAAACATTAGCTACCTTCTTAAATTTTAAAACCCCTACTTTATCTAAAATAATCATTATTAAAGGTATAAATAATAATTGAATAACTATCCCTGGTATAGCATTAAGTAAAGCACCACTCACAAATGCTCCAAAAGTAAATGAACCACCTTTTAGTAGTAAACTCATAACTCCACCCCATACAAGCCTACCAATAATCATTGAAATAATTAAAGCTAAATAAACTATAACAATAGATTTATTATTAAATAAATTATATATTAATCCAATAACAAAACCATATGTTGCTAATTCAAAAGCCATAGCAATTGCTACAGGATAAAGTGGTGGCATTAAAAATATAAAAGACCTTAATAAAGGTGTAATAAATCCAACCAACAAACCATATTTCCAACCACAAATCAAACCACAAAGAAGCACTGGTATATGCATAGGCAATAACATATTGCCTATTTGGGGTATTTGTCCTGTAAATATTGGTAATACTAATCCCATAGTAAGAAATAATGCGGATAAAACAATATCCTTAGTTTTAACTTTCATATAATCTCCTATTATTACAATAATTATAATATATAAAACCAATAATAAAAGATATGGTATTACCCATATCTTATTATTTTTTATTCCTCAGGAGTTTCTTTAGAAAGAGCAACTAATCTTCTATATCTCTTCTTAGCATCTTTCAAGGTTTTAGCGAACATTTCATTTGCTGCTTCTTCACCCTTAATTTTAACTAAATGAGAGTATCTATTTTCATTCATTAAGTAATTAGTGAAGTTTTCCCATTTAGGTTCTTTAGAGTCAATAGTTAATGGTTGTTCATTTCTAGGATCGAAACGATATAGAGTTGTATAACCACATTCTACAGCAAGTTTTTGTTCTTTTTGATGCATTGATAATCCACCCTTAATACCATGTTCAATACATGGAGAATAAGCAATAATCAATGATGGACCATTATAGCTTTCAGCTTCTTTCAATGCTTTTAATGTTTGCATTCTATCAGCACCCATAGCAATTGAAGCTACATATACATGTCCATAAGCCATAGCAATTTGTCCTAAGTCTTTCTTAGCTTGTGATTTACCACCAGCAGCAAACTTAGCAATTGATGCGGCTTGAGATGATTTAGATGATTGTCCACCAGTATTTGAATAAACTTCTGTATCAAGTACTAATATATTAACATTCATATTATTAGCTAATACATGATCTAATCCACCGTATCCAATATCATAAGCCCATCCATCTCCACCAACAATCCAAACTGACTTACTTACAAGATCTCTTTCATATTCTTTTAATTCTTTAACTGCTTCATTAGAAGAAGAATTAACACCCTTTATGATTTCATCTTTTAATTCACGTTGTTTATCACGATCATTACCTGCACCAATATAAGCTTCAAATGCTTCTTTTAATTCTGGTTCTACATCATTTAATGTATTTTCCATAACAGATAGAATTCTTGATTCTTTATAGTTTTGAGCAATTGCCATACCAAATCCATATTCAGCATTATCTTCAAATAATGAGTTAGCCCAAGCAACACCTTCACCATTCTTATCAGTAACAAATGGAGATGATGGAGTAGAACCACAGTAAATACTTGAACATCCAGTAGCATTAGCAACTAACATATCTCTACCAAATAATTGAGAAACCAATTTATAGTAAGGAGTTTCTCCACAACCAGGACATGCGCCAGATACTTCAAAGTAAGGCATTAAGAATTGAGATCCCTTAATTGTATTAGTTGAGAATAAATCCGATTTGTATTCAACACCTTTATATAGATAATCAGCTAAAGGTTCTTGGTCTAATACAGCGTTAATATCAGTCATTACTAATGCTTTCTTACCACCCTTACCTGGACACTCTTCAGCACACAATGCACATCCTACACAGTTTGCAGGAGATACTTGAATTCTAAATTGCATATCAGCAACATCTTTACCCATAGCCTTGATTGATGTAAATTCCATTGGTGCATTTTTAATTTCATCTTCAGTTAATAAGAATGCTCTTATAGTTGCATGAGGACAAACAAATGAACAGAATGTACATTGGATACAGTTATCAGGATTCCACACTGGAACTTGAGTAGCTATAGTTCTCTTTTCATCAAATGCTACGTTATTTCTTAATGATCCATCTAATAAGTTATATTTTGTGAAATGACTTACTGGTAAATCATATCCTTCAAGTTCATTCATAGCAATTACTTGTTCTTCAAAATATTCATCATTAGTCTTTTCTCTTAATGGTTTATATGGTAACTCAGCCCATTCAGGAAGAACTTTAACTTCTACCAATCCATCTTTACCTGAATCAATAGCCTTATAGTTTAACTCAACAACCTTATCACCTTTTTTACCATAAGATTTCTTAGCCATTTGTTTCATTAAAACAACAGCTTCTTCATAAGGAATAACTTGAGGGTTTAATGCGAAGAATGCTGATTGAAGAATTGTATTAGTTCTTCTACCCATTCCAATTCTTTCTGCTATATCAGTAGCATCAATAATATAGAATTTTGCATTTTTCTTAGCCAAACCAGCAAGCATTCTGTTTGGTAAGTGATTTGCAATCTCTTCAGCTTTAAATGTTGTATTCAATAAGAATGTTCCACCTTCAGCTAAAGGTTTAACCATATCATATTTGAAGCAATATGAATCTAATGAACAAGAAACAAAGTCTGCTTGGTCAATATAATATGTTGAACGAATTGGAGTTTTTCCAAAACGTAAGTGAGAACGTGTAATTCCTCCTGCTTTCTTTGAATCATATGCAAAGTAAGCTTGAGAATATAAATCAGTATTATCACCGATAATTTTAATTGTACTCTTGTTTGCTGAAACTGTACCATCTGATCCTAAACCATAGAATAAGCATGAAGTATAACTATCATTCTTCTTCATTGGAATTGGAGCAATTGATAAGTTAGTAACATCATCATTAATACCAATAGTAAATTCAGGTTTTGGAGAATCTTTCTTCAATTCTTCATAAACACCATTAATCGCAGCAACATTAGTATCTTTTGAACCAAGACCATAACGTCCACCTGTAATAGTTAAACCTTCTATTTCTTTTAGTGCATATAATACATCTAAGTATAATGGTTCTCTTGTACCAACTTCTTTAGTTCTATCAAGAACAGCAATTTTCTTAACTGATGCAGGTAATACATCTTTTAAATGACTAACTGAGAATGGACGGTATAAATGAACCTTAATCATACCTACCTTTTCACCATTAGCAACTAATTGATCGATAGTTTCATGAATAGTTTCTGTAACAGAACCCATAGCGATAATTATTCTTTCTGCATCTTCAGCACCATAATATGTAAATGGAGCATAATGACGACCTGTATGTTCGCTAATCTTATTCATGTATTCGATTACGATATCAGTTACAGCATCATAATGTTCATTTTGAGCTTCACGACCTTGGAAATAAATATCATCATTTTCAGCACCACCACGAGTTACTGGATTAGTATGTGGATTTAATGCTCTTGCTTTAAATTCAGCTAATTTTTCTGTGTCAATTAAACTCTTTAAGAATTCATGGTCCATAACTTCAATTTTTTGAATTTCATGTGATGTCCTAAATCCATCAAAGAAATGAACGAATGGAACACTAGCTTTAATTGCAGCTAAATGTGCAACACCAGCTAAATCCATACATTCTTGAACTGAATGAGAACAAATCATTGGTACACCTGTTTGTCTAGCCGCATAAATATCTTGATGATCTCCAAAGATACTTAATGCACGAGTAGCTAGAGCACGTGCAGCCACGTGAATAACTCCTGGTAATAATTCACCTTGCAATTTATAAAGGTTAGGAATCATTAATAATAAACCTTGTGAAGCAGTAAATGTAGTAGCTAAAGTACCACCTTGAAGTGCACCGTGAACAGCACCAGCTGCACCACCTTCTGATTGCATTTCAATAACTTTTACGATTGAATCAAAAACATTCTTACGCCCTTCAGACGCCCATTGGTCAACAACTTCAGCCATAGGTGAACTTGGGGTAATAGGATAAATAGCTGCTACTTCAGTAAATGCATAAGACGCATGAGCTGTTGCAGTATTTCCATCCATTGATTGGTAAACCTTATTAGTTATACTCATATATTCCTCCTGTTGATTTCCCATTTAATTATAGTACAATGTAACCGTTTTTTCTATACCGTTTTGGTTAGCAATTGCTAAACTTCTATATTTACCCATTTAGCTTTTTTAAATCTTTTAGAGCTTACATAGCTTCTTGTAAACTGATCAAGTAAAACAGATAGCCATGCACCCGCTAATCCTAGACCCATTGGATAACTTAGTATATAAGCTAAACCAGGTCTAAGTAAGGTAACACTTACAAACATTAAACTAGCCACAAACTTAACATCACCAGCTCCTCTTAAAGAGCCAATAGTGATAACTTGAGGGATTTGAAATAAAATACAAACAGATAAAATAGTCATAGGAATAAACGCTTCCTTAACCACTGATAAATCATTTGTAAACAAATGTAGTATAGGAACTCTAAAAATCACAATAATAATTGAAACAATTATTGCTAAAAGTAAACCTATTCTTTGACTTACTAAGCCATGAATAATAGCCATATCACTACGCTTAGAACCTAAGCTTTGCCCTACTAGAGAACTAGTCGCAATTGATAAACCATCACCTATAGAAAAAGACATATGCATTACATTCATAGTAACTTGATGTGCTGCAAACGCTAGAGTACCTAAACCAGCAACACTCTTTGCATACATTAAAAATCCTATCCTTAAAAACATTTGTTCAAAAATAGAAGTTGAAGCAATATTATAAATATCTTTCATAGCTTTAAAATCAATAACTTTACCACCATTTTTATAATACAAATATCCATTGGAATTTGTTATTGATTTTACAGCTATAACAAAAGCCACAAAATTTCCAATTGAAGTAGCTATTGCAGCACCTACTACTTCTAACCTTGGGAAAAAGAATAATCCATTAATTAATAATGCGTTTAAAACTAAATTTACAAGATTCGCCGCTAAATTTATTTTTAAAGAAATTTTAGTTAATCCAACCCCTCTTTGAGCAGAACTTATGGTTAAAGCCATACAATAAAAAATATTACCAATTAAAACAATTCTAATATATTTAACTGCCATATCAATATAATCAGAGTTAGCTCCTGCAAAAGACAACATTTCTCTTGCAAAAATAATACCTAAAACTGAAAGTAAAACAGACAATACTCCACTAATAAACCAAGCTGTTAGTAAATACTCATTTGCTGATTGTTGATTACCTTCTCCCTTTCTTCTAGAAACCAAAACAGTAACCGCTATATTTAAAGCCATTATCGGAGCCATTACAATAAATTTAGGTTGTGTACTAATACCAACAGAAGCTATCGCATTAGCTCCTAAATTACCAACCATCATCATATCCACAGCCCCTATTAAAGCCATAGAAATACTTTCCATAGCACTAGGCCATGCTATATCAAATGTTCTTCTATAGATTTTTTCATTACTAGGTATTTCCCCAAGAATCTTATCTTTAGAAATCATTGATTGCCATTTAAAAAAGCCTACAATTTTGTTTATTAGTAAATTCACTATTCTATAAATATCCCTTCGCCATCATCACACTCTTCAAGTTTCACAACAATATTTTCACTAGTAGATGTTGGAACATTTTTCCCTACATAATCCGCCCTTATAGGAAGTTGTCTGTGTCCTCTATCAACTAAAACAGCTAAATGTATTTCTCTAGCCCTTCCATTATCTAAAATACCATCCATGGCAGCCCTAACAGTTCTACCAGAATTTAAAACATCATCAACAATAACCACTATTTTATCTTCAACATCAGTATCTAATTTAGGTTTATCTAAATTGTAATGCTTAATATCATCTCTCCAATATGAAATATCAATTGTTCCACTAGGTACTTTAACCCCTTCATATTCTTCTATTAAAGCACTAAGTCTTCTAGCTAAATAAATCCCTCTTGTTTTAATGCCAATTAAAACAACATCTTTTACACCTTTATTTTTTTCAATTATTTCATGCGCAATTCTTGCTAGCGACCTAGAAATTCCAGTCTTATCAATTATTTCTTTCATTGTTAATCTCCTTTGCTACGATAATTAATCTTAAATCATCTCTATTTCTAACACATGTTTGTAATGACAGAAATCTATCACCTTTACCTATTTCAACACCAGTATCATAAAACTTTGATTCATCAACATAACTTAAATATTTATTTAAATCCTCATCGCTATAATTAGTATTGTAATAAATAAGTGTTTCACTTCCCATCATATAATAATAAACTTTACTAACCACATATTCTTTAACTTCATTACCAAAATCTAATTTGATATTCTTATATTTCTCATAGTTTTCTTCCTCTTTTAACAAATGCAATGGAGAAAACATAGCATTTTCATCTTTATATACATAATGTCCATACAAGATAATATTTTGATCATCTAAAGAATTTCTATAATCAAGAAATACAGTTCCTTGAGAAAATTCATTTTTATTAAAATCATGACTTAAATAGTATTCATTATCTATAGTTTGTACAAAGTGTTCATCTATAAGATTCTCTATCTTCATATCACCTAAATAATCACTATTAATAGCCTTATTCTCATTAAACTTAGTTAAATCCACTATTTCTTCTATAACTATAGGTTCTCTTTTAATTTTTACTTGATTACTTGCTTGTCTAGCAATAATTTCTTCTCTAGAAAAATTAATAAATAAAAAATATCCTACTAATATACAAAATAAAATAAAAAATAAATATATAAATTTCTTCATATATTTATTCTATCTTATTTTGTCCAAATCTTTAAATGTTTATTTCTTTAAGAAGTTAGAAGCAATGTTTGCAATATCATTTATATCAACATCACCATCACCATCTCTATCAGCTAATGAATTAACAATACTTCCACCCAAGCCACTTGGTTTTGGTTTTGTAGAACTATTATTGCTTAATTGTGTAATAGTTTGATTGTTTTGTGGTTGATTACCATTTAAAACACTCAATAAATCACCTAGATTAACACTTTGATTAGTTTGAGGTTGTGGTTTATTAGCATTTAACAAACCAAGTAATTCATTAATGTTTACATTTTGGTTAGTGTTGATATTTTGTTGAGGTTGATTACCTCCAGCAAGCAATGATAATAAATCACCAACTCCACCACTAGGTGCTTGTTGTTGAGTTCCCATTCCAAATAAAGATCCTAAGCCTGTATTTTGCTGAGGTTGAGCGCCCATTCCTAAAAGTGAACCTAAACCACCTGTGCTTTGTTGAGGTTTATTAGCACCTGTAAACAAACTTAAAAGTGATAAAATACTACCTAAACCCAATCCACTTGATTGATTATTATTCCCACCTAATAGTAAACCTAATAAAGAAGAAATATTAATTCCACCTAAATTAAGTCTAGAGATATCAGTTCCTTCTGGAAGATCATTTAATTCAGTAATGACTTCCCCGATATCATCATCTGATGCATTTGGTAATAATTGTTTAATTGTTTCTTTTGGATTTTCCTTAATACCTCTTGCAGCATCAGGATTTTGTTGTACACCTTCTAATAGTTCTAATATTATTTTGTTCTCCATAAATATCTCACATTCTAATTTATAATACTTGATATTTTAGATTTGTGAAACGATATTGCATAAAAAAGAGTTAAATTTCATTTTAACTCATTATTTTGGTTGTAATTTCAATATTTCTGTTCTTTCTTCCTTGCTTATATACATATTTTTAACCATGGAATCAAGCACAGCTTCTTGTCTTTTATTTATTTCTTTAAACCCATTACTCAATTGAAATTTACTTGGAGACTGAGGAAGTCCAGCAAGTACAGTTGCTTCATATAAGTTCAAATCATTAGCATCTTTATTAAAATAACCTTTGCTCGCATTATTTATCCCTGTATAGCCATCACCATAGTAAATAATATTGGCATACATCGCTAAAATTTCTTCTTTGCTATACATACTTTCAAAATCATACACAAAGAAAACTTCCGCAACTTTTCTAGTAATAGATTTATTATGAGAAAAATAAATGTTTTTTGCTAATTGCTGAGTAATTGTACTTCCACCTTGCTGTAAAGTACCACTAATCATATTAATCACAAAAGCTCTTCCAATAGAAATTATATCTATTCCTTTTCTTTCATAAAACCTATGATCTTCAATTGATACTAAAGCATCAAGAAAATCCTTATCTATTGATTCATAAGGTAAATAATCTTCTCTATTTATAATCTCATTTACAGCCTCTTTAATCGGTTTTTCATTAATTGCTTCCTCATATCTTTTTTGACCCTGAAAAAACAAGTTTCCACCAACTAAACCAATCACAATAATACCAATGATTATTATTAAAGCTAAAGCTTTTTTTAGTTTTTTAAACATTTATTTATGGTTATTGTCCCATTGATTTCATAATTTGTTTAATTTGAGCTTCTGATGGTTTTCTACCCATTTGTAAAAACATTGCTCTTATCATTTTTTCATTTATTGGAGGATTTTCCTTTAATTGTTTTTCAAAATAACGTTTAGTAAAATAAAAACCTAAAGCTCCACCTACTACTCCACCAAAAACAAAATATAATACTGAAGACCAAAATTGTGTCATAATACACCACCTATCTAATTGTATATTCTATCTTTTTTTAAACTTCATTACAAGAATTAAAAAAACCAAAAGGGTGATATGTCCCTAGTATGTCTAGGTGGGATGCTTGTATATCTTTTTAGGATCCCTAATAAATTAGGTATTCAACACAAAGAAATAACTTTTGCTTCCCGTATATCAAATTGTAGGAAATATATTGTTCCCTTCTGGTGATTTAATTATATCACACCACTATATATTTTTATGTGAAATATGATTGATAAAAAATTACTTTAATTTAATACCAAGTTCATCAAGTTGTTTTATATCAACTATATCAGGTGCCTCACTCATTAAATCAGAAGCACTAGCTGTTTTAGGGAATGCGACTACATCTCTTATGTTTTCAGTTCCTACTAAAATCATAATAAGTCTTTCTAATCCTATACCTACTCCACCATGAGGAGGAGTACCATAGTTAAACGCTTCTAAGAAGAATCCAAATCTACTCTTTGCCTCTTCATCACTAATACCTAAAGCTTTAAATACTTTAGCTTGTAAATCTTGGTCATGTATTCTAATTGAACCACTCAATAATTCATAACCATTTAAAACTAAATCATAGGCTCTAGAATAAACACTGCCTGGATCACTAAATAGCTTATCCACATACTCTTCTTTAATAGAAGTAAATGGATGATGTGCAGCCATATATCTATCTTCTTCTTTAGAGTATTCAAACATAGGGAAATCAGTAACCCATAAGAATTCATATTTTGTTTTATCAATTAAATCTAAATCATGACCTAGTTTATTTCTTAAAGCACCTAATGCTACATTTGAAACTTTACCTTCATCTGCCACAATTAATATTAAATCATTACTTTCAAGTTTTAATAACTCTCTTAAACCTTCTTTTTCTTGCTCACTAATTACCTTAGCTACACTTCCACTAATACCATCATTATCAACCTTCAAATAAGATAAAGCCTTAGCCCCATAAACCTTCACAAAGTCTTGAAGTTTATCTAAATCTTTTCTTGAAAAGTTACTTGCTTTATCCTTTAAAACTAAACAATTAATCTTACCTTTAGATTCATAAATGTTTTTAAATATTGTAAATTCAGTATTTTTAAATACCTCAGTAACATCATTTAGCTCTAAACCAAATCTTAAATCTGGTTTATCACTACCAAACCTTCTCATACATTCATCATAACTTATTCTTACAAATGGTTTTAAATCAATGTTTTTAATTTCTTTAAAAATTTTATTCATTAACGATTCAACCATATTCCAAACATCTTCTTCTTCCACAAAAGACATCTCAATATCTATTTGAGTAAACTCTGGTTGTCTATCAGCTCTTAAATCTTCATCTCTAAAACATCTTGCGATTTGAAAGTACTTTTCTACTCCACCAATCATTAATAATTGTTTATAGATTTGTGGAGATTGGGGCAACGCATAAAAATTACCTTTAAAAATTCTACTAGGAACTAAATAATCCCTAGCACCTTCAGGGGTAGACTTACATAGAATTGGAGTTTCTACTTCAATAAATCCTTCACTAGATAAATGATTTCTAGTAATCATACAAACTTGATGTCTTAGTCTTAAGTTTTCTTGTAAAATATTTCTTCTTAAATCTAAATATCTATATTTAAGTCTTGTATCTTCTAACGCATCAGTATCATCTTGTATCAACATAGGTGTTGTTTTAGATTTATTAATAACCTTAACATCACTACATCTAATCTCTATATCACCTGTAGGTATTTTAGGATTCTTATCTTTCCTTTCAAAAACAGTACCTTTTACTTGTAATACATATTCATTTCTTACATCCTTAACTTTTTCTTCCATTGATTCATCAAAAACTATTTGAGTAATTCCAGTATGGTCTCTTAAATCAATAAAAACTAAAGCACCAAAGTTTCTTCTTTTACCTACCCAACCTATTAAAGTAACTTCTTTTCCAACATCACTAATTCTTAAACTACCATTACTACATGTTCTTTCCATATTTATCTACTCCCTAAAAACTCTTCTAATTTTTTTACTACATCATTAACTCCAATTGTAACTTGATTTTGAGTTGCGATATCTTTAATATTCACAACATTATTTTTAACCTCATCTTCACCAATAATAATGACAACCTTTGATTTTTTTCTATCTACTGACTTAAACTGAGACTTCATTGATCTTTCAACCATATTTAATTCACAACTATAACCAGCATCTCTACACATTTGAGCAACCTTTAAGGCATTAACTCCTACATTACCTAAGCTAATCACATAAACACCTAAATCATTTTCATCATATAACTTAATACCTTCAAGTTGTGCAAACATTAATAATCTTTCTAGTCCAACCGCAAATCCAACTCCAGACATTTCAGGTCCACCAAAGTAATTAACAAGACTATCGTATCTACCACCACCAAAAACAGTTGCTTGAGCCCCAGAATCAGGATGAGTAGAAACTACTTCAAACACTGTGTGCGTATAATAATCTAAACCTCTAACTAATCTATTCTCAATTGTATAAGGTATGTTTAATTCTTCTAAAGCTTTTAGTACCTTATTAAAGTATTCCTTACTATCCTCATTTAAACTACCATCAATTAAAGGTGCGTTCTTTACTATTTCTTTATCATAATCAACCTTACAATCAAGTATCCTTAATGGATTTTGTTCATACCTTCTTTGACAATCAGGACATAACTCATCCAAATGATCCTTGAAATGATTTCTTAAATCATCCTTATAGTTCTTTCTAGATTCATCATCTCCCAATGTATTAATTAATACAGAAACTTGTTTTATACCAACCTTTTTTAATAAGTTATAACCAATCGCAATAACTTCAGCATCCGCAATAGGATTCTTTATACCTATATTTTCAATCCCAAATTGATGAAATTGTCTATATCTTCCTTTTTGAGGTCTTTCATGTCTAAACATAGGCCCCATATAAAATAACTTAGCAGGCATTTCTAAAGAACCATATAACTTGTTTTGTACAAATGCTCTTATAGCTCCTGCAGTTCCTTCAGGTCTTAAAGTAAAACTATCTCTTCCCATACTAAAGGTATACATCTCTTTATTAACCATATCAGAACTATCATTTTCTCTTTTAAATACTTTAGTATCTTCAAAGATAGGTGTTCTAATTTCTTCATATCTATATAACTCGCACAAGTTATATATAATCTCTTCAACACTTCTCCATTTTAAAACATCTTCACCATAAATATCCTGTGTTCCTCTAGGTACTTGATATGCCATAATATTCCTCCTTATAAAATAAAAACGCCCTAATAAGGACGCTTTTGCGCGATACCACCTTAATTCATCAAACGATGCTCTCGATACTTTAACGCAGTAAACGGTTATTTCTAATTATTCAAAATAACTTCTCCAAAGTGTCAATTTACCAATCATTATACTAACTTCCACCAAATGTTAGCTCTCTATAATAACAAACTAATAAACCTCTTTTTCATAGAATTTATATCAATTATAAAACTAAATAAACATTCTTTCAACACTAATAACACTATCAACTTTTCTTAAGTTAGCACATATAACATTTAAGTGTTCATTATCACTAACCTGAATTGTCATTTTAGTTGTTGTAGTTAAATCTTCTTGGTTAACAGCTGAATTAATTAACTTTAAAGCTCCTTTATATTGAGAAATAACAGTCACAATATCAGTTAACAAGAAATTTCTATCCCTAGATATAACTATAACATTAGCATCGTACTTAATATCCTTAACATTTTCATCCCACTCAACATCAATTAATCTTTTCTTCATATTTATTACGTTAGGACACTCTACCCGATGTACCTTAACACCTTGACCTTTTGTAATATAACCTATAATTTTATCACCATAGACAGGATTGCAACATTGAGCTAAAGACATCATCATTGAATCAACACCTTGAACTCTTAGTCCATTCTTTGAAGTTGATTGTTTTTTACTAGGTTCTTTATTAACTAACTTACTAATAAATTCAGCATCCATTATAGGTCTTTTTTGATTTGTGACCTTTTCTACTACAGATGTTTGATTTATTGATTTAACTGAAATTCCATACATTAAGTCAGTATAATTATCAACTTGAAAATGCCCATAAACTTGTTCTAATTTCTTCTTATCTAGATATTCCTTAACTTCAAATCCACGCTTTTTAAGTTCATCCGATAATATCTTTTCACCAGCTTCAACCTTTTCTTGTCTTCTCTCAATTTCTTTTTTAGCCAAGAAATTTTTAATCTTATTCTTTGCTTGATTTGTTTTAACAAACTTTAACCAGTCTTCACTTGGACCTGTAATTTGTTTGCTAGTTCTAATTTGTATCACATCACCTGTTTTTAAAGTAGTATTTAAAGGTACTAATGCATCATTCACTATAGCACCAACAGTAGAATGTCCCACATCTGTGTGTATTCTATATGCAAAATCTATTGGAGTAGATCCATTAGGTAAATCAATAACCTTTCCTTTAGGTGTCATTACATATACATTTGCCTCAAAGATATCCTTAGTTAGAGTTTCCATATAATCTGTTGGATCTTCATTCTCATTTTCACCAGTTAAAACAGTAAACTCCTTAAACCAACTTAATTTCTCTTCTATCTCTCTTTGTTCCTTATTAGCATCATACTTAGAACCTTCCTTATAAATCCAATGAGCAGCAATACCCCTTTCAGCAATGCTATCCATTTCTTCAGTTCTAATTTGTATCTCAAATATACTTCCTAAATCTCCTACTATTGTTGTATGTAATGATTGATACATATTCATTTTAGGCATTGCAATATAATCCTTTAACCTACCAGGAATTGGTCTATATTTTGCATGTATGTAACCCAAAACTTCATAACAGTTTAATTCACTATGAGTAACTATTCTAATAGCTAATAAATCAAGAATCTCTTCAAACCTTTTATTCTTTTGTGTCATCTTTCTATAAATACTATAAAGATGTTTACTTCTACCAAAGATTCTAAATTTAAGATGATTTTCAGCTAACATTTCACTAATATCCTCAATCATCTTCTTAACCATTGCATCTCTCTCACTCTTTTTAGCTTCAACTAATTGAGCAATTCTTCTATATTCAATAGGATTTAAATATAAAAAACTTAAATCTTCTAATTCATTTTTTATCTCACTAATTCCTAGTCTATGAGCTATAGGAGCATAAACATCAAGAGTCTCATTAGCAATTCTTTTTTGTTTTTCCTCAGCCATAAACTGTAAAGTTCTCATATTGTGTAATCTATCAACTAACTTAATAATGATAACCCTAACATCTCTAGCCATAGCAATAAATATTTTCCTATGGTTTGCAGCTTGATATTCTTTAGCATCCTTAAATTGTAAATTACCAATCTTTGTAACACTTTCAACAAGTTCAGCAATTTCACCATCAAAATCGGAAGCTAACTGTTCTTTACTAACACCACAATCTTCAATAACATCATGTAATAACCCAGCACAAATTGTCTTAGGACCAACCCTTAAAGTAGCTAAGATATATCCAACATTCCAAAGATGTACAATATAAGGTTCTCCACTTCTTCTAAATTGACCCGCATGATGCTCAAAAGAATAATTTAAAGCTTTTTGAATTAGATTTAAATTTTCAGGATTCTTTAAATACTGTTTTGCTTCATCCAAAACATCTTGTGCTCCAACTTTTAAATTAGTAACCATTGTACACCTCCTTTTCATAAAAACCGAAGTAATCTTCGGTTTAGTAAGTCATTATTGATTTAACATCATATCCTTTTAGAATATCTCTACCATTTAAATCAGCTAGTTCAATTAAAAATGCACAACCAACAACTACCCCACCCATTTTTTCAATAAGCTCAATTGTTGCTTTAACAGTTCCTCCAGTCGCAAGTAAATCATCAATGATTAATACTCTTTGACCAGGTTTAATCGAATCTAAGTGCATATGTAATTCATTTGTTCCATATTCTAAATCGTATTCACAACTAACAGTTTCTCTAGGTAATTTCCCAGGTTTTCTAACAGGTACAAAACCTATGTTAAGACTATACGCAACAGGACATCCAAATATGAATCCCCTACTTTCCGGTCCAACAATAACATCTACATTTTTTTCTTTAGCATATTCTTCCATTAATGATGTCGCATAATGAAACGCATCTCCATCAGCCATTAAAGGTGTAATATCTCTAAATAATATACCTTCTTGAGGAAAGTCTTGTATGCTTGCAATGTAATTCTTTAAATCCATATTTGCCTCCTAAATAATACAAATATTATACAGTATAACCCATAATTATTCTATATCTTTGATATTCAATGATACTTTAGACACATTCCTAAATTTATTAATAGATAAATTCCCAATTAACACTCTAGGATTCTCAATAATTTTTTCTGAGTTAAATGATATTGCCTCAAAATTATCACAAATGTATTTTGGATAAATTCCTTTAACTAAACTAAATTTATTTACTTTCATGTCTACTAATGCATAATCTGGTAACTTAAAACCTTGTCCAAATGGATATAGATATGAAAGTTCACGAACACTATCAACACTAACATCACTTTCATTAATTAAATAAGCAATATCCTTAACATCTTTTACTGTCAAATCTTTATATTTTTCATAAACGATATTACAAAAATTATCATAGTCATTTATATCTATAGATAAACCAACAGCTTGAGAATGCCCTCCAAAACTTAAATAATCTTTATAAACTGTATTAAGAAATTCATGTAAATCAAAACCCTTAATACTTCTTCCACTACCTTTTAATAAACCTTCTTTTTCAGAAAAAACAATAGTAGGTTTATTGTATAAATTAGAAAGTTTACCCGCTACTAATCCAACAATTCCTTCATTAAAATCTTTGTCTTTAATAATTATAAAAGAATTATCATCAACCATTTTTATCGCATCATTAAACATTTTCTTACTTTTATCTTGTCTTTTCTTATTAATATTTATAATATTTTCCTTCATAAATATTTTATTAGCTATATTCTTACTTAGAAAGTAATGTCTAACAATATTATTTGGATCACTATTAGGATCACCTTCTTCTTGAAGTCTACCAATCGCATTTAATTTAGGAACCAATTTAAAAGATATATCCATTTCACTAACTTCATCAATGTTATCAAGCAACATATCAAACTCTTTATACTTATGTTCATTAATTATCCTTAAACCATGTTTTACTATATTTCTATTTTCATTCCATAAAGGCATCATATCACCAATTGTCGCAATACAAGCTAAGGCTGTATGATAATCATTTTCACCAATTAATACTCTAGATATTTCTAAAGCAACTCCAGCACCACATAAAGAATTAAACTGATCATCCATATAATCAGGATGAACAATAATATCACCTATTACTTCACCATCAATCGTATGATGATCACTTACTATAACATCCATTCCTAGAGATTTAGCTTTAACAATAGCTTCAAACGCTTTAACACCATTATCTACAGTAATTATTAAAGAATATCCTTTTTTGTGTGCTTGAATCACCCTATCAACATTTAATCCATAGCCTTCCACAAATCTATCTGGGATATAATAACCCGTTTCTACACCATAAATATCTAATGCATCTTTCATAATACTTGTTGCGCATATCCCATCTGCATCATAATCACCCGCAATAAATACTTTTTCATTATTTTCTTTGGCTTGTTTAATTCTATTAACAGCATCTAATACACATTTATCATTACTAAAAGATAAATATAAATCACTTTTAAACAATTCTTTGATTTTATATTTATCTAACTCATTACTAACAATCGCAATATTCAACAAAGGATTTAAGTTATTGTCAAAACTATCCTCTTCTAATAAATCCACAATATTATAATTCATTGTTTAACCTAACTAACCTTGTAAACTCATTTCCTCTTTCTTCAAAGTTTTTAAAATCACCATAACTTGCAGCCGCAGGTGAAAGAAGACATGTAGTATTACGTTTGGTAACTCTTTTTGCTAGTTTTATCGCATCATATAAATCTTTTTCATAATATACAGTTGCTTTAGTATCTAACAACTCTTTAAATATTCTCTTTCCTGTATCATACATCAATATAATATTATCTAATTCTAATGTTTTTAAAAACTCTATTAACTCTGTATAATCTATATTTCTTTCATATCCACCTATTAATACAGTTGATACATTTTTTAAACTCTTTAATGCTTGAATAGTAGATTGACCTATAGTAGATATGGAATCATTTACATATGTAATACCCGCAAATGTACCAACAATTTCTAATCTATGATGTAAAGGATTAAATGTCTTAACTCTATCTATAAACATTTCATTAGTAATACCATATAAAACATGCGTTATATAGTACACCACAGATAGATTACTCATATTATGACTTCCTATCAATCTTGTACTTTCAATTTCAACACTATCAAAAGGATTAATTAATTCCTTACCATATGAATAAATATCCTTATTAATCCATAAAATATTTTCTTTATCTTCTATTTCATCTTTTAAGTCATAATTAATAATCGCATTATCACTATCTTTTTGATGTAAAAATATTTGTTTTTTAGAAGTCTTATAACTTTCATAACTATTATAATGATCTAAATGTTCTTCATATAGATTAAGTAGTACAGCCACAAATGGAGAATGTTTTGAAAATTGTAGCTGATGACAAGATAGTTCAAATACTACAATGCTATCTAAATCCATATACCCTAATATATCAAAACAAGGTACCCCTATATTACCTACCATATATAAATTAGAAAACTTGCCTTTTAATACGTGATATATCAAAGATGCAGTGGTACTTTTTCCTTTTGTGCCAGTTACACCAATTACATTTTCACCAAAGTATTTTAAGAATAAAGGTGCTTGACCAGATATATTACCCTTTAAATCATCTCCCTTTATTCCTGGAGCTTTCATTACAATATCATAATCTGTAGTGTCTAAATCTTTTTCATCCACTATATAGTCATTAGAAAACATATTATTTTCCGGTATCTTTGTATCACAAATATATAGTTTTTGATCAGGCAAAACATTTTTTATGAAATTATAGGTAGAATTACCCTCCATGCCTAAACCCCAAATTAATACTTTTTTATCTTTAAATTCTTCAACCAATTTATTAAGCATCTTTAAATCCTCCTAATTTATCTTTTAAAATATTTAAATGATATTCTGGAACTAGATGCTCATCATTAAAATATTCATATATATCATAATCAGATAACCTAACATTTTCTTCCATTAAGTATTTTTCATAAAGTAATGGAAGTTTTATTTTATTTGTATTTCTTAGCTTTATAGCCTTAGTAATCGCAACTACTACCTCATCTCTAGTTCCAACACATTCAAATGGTTTATTATCCTTAATTCCACTTAATTCCTTAAGTGTTTCATACATACTTTCATCTTCTAGCATATTACTACCAAAGATATCTACTAACTCTTTATCTTGCATATAAGCTGATAACATCACAAACACAAACAAACATTTTGCACAATGATTGCACCAAATTCCTTCCTTGCTGCCAACATTACAACTTCTAAAAACCTTATGGTGTTTTTTAAGTTTTGAAAAAATATGTGTTATCACAAGTTCACTTAATGGTCTTAATAATGAAAAATACTTTATTTCATCTGTAATATATTTACTTATATATTCGTTAAAATCTAATTCAAACTCATAACTCTTAGAATATTGATGATTTACTTCTTCATCTAATACTGTAGATTCATTTGCGCTTGCTTCATTAGATAAACATATATATTTCTTTTGATAAATAATAGAAACTAAAACAGAAGAAAAAGCTACAAGTGCACTAAAAGGAGTATGTCCATTTAAATAACCTTGTTTGTTTAATTCAAGCATTCTTTTATCTAGTGTACGTTTTACATTAATTAATTTGTCTTTATACCCTGCCCCAAAACTAGCATTAATCGCAGAAATTACATTATTTATTACATATGCATCATTATCATCATATAAGTCTTTTAATATTTCTAAACTCACAAAAGAATCCTTGCCTCCACCAACTGGAATTAAGTTACCTTTATATACATTATTATCTTTTAAACCCTCAAGTTTTGTATCACTTGTGGATATATTCATAAAACTATCTATATCAGCTTTAATATTATTAATATAGAAAAATTCTCCTAACCCAAAAAAATATTGTTTTTTCCACCAGTTAATTTGAAATTCATCTAAATAAGATGGTTTTATAATTACATTAGGACTACATGTAATCTTCCAATAACTAACAAGTTCGACCATTCCCAATGAGAAAACAGTTTCTTTAAATATTTTTAAATCAGAATATCTTTTATTATCTTTTTTATTAATTGTCCAAGTAGGATTAAAACTACTTAACCCTTCTATTTCAAAGTTATAAGTAATAATTATTGCATTATCATCTTCATATATATCATAATCATGATATATAAATTTTGGATATTTATTTCTAAATTCTTTATATTTCATATCTAACTCCATTTACATAATTATACATTAAAATATCTATGATATTATAATAATATGATTGGAGAAAATTATGGAAAATTTTACTTTTTTAGCACCTACTAAGATTATTTTCGGTAAAGATTCAATAAATAATTTAGAAACAGAAATAAAAGTTTTTGGAAAGAACGTTTTATTGACATATGGTGGAGGAAGCATTAAAAAAAGTGGAATCTATGATAATGTTTTAAACCTTTTAAAAGATTATAATATTTTTGAGTTAAATGGAATTGAACCAAATCCAAAAATAGAATCAGTAAGAAAAGGAATAAAGATCTGTAAAGAAAATAATATTGATGTGATACTTGCGGTTGGAGGAGGATCTGTAATAGATTGTTCAAAGGTTATAGCAGCGGGTTATTATTATGATAAAGATGCATGGGATTTAGTATTAAACCCAGATTTAATAACCAAAGCTTTACCAATAGTTACAATACTAACTCTAGCTGCAACAGGTTCAGAGATGAACAAAAATGCGGTAATATCTAGAATGGACACAAACATTAAAAAAGGTACAAGAGCTAATGTAATGATTCCTAAGGTATCTATATTAGATCCAACTTATACATATACATTACCTCCTATTCAAACAGCTTCAGGTGCCGCAGATATAATGTCACATATTTTTGAAAACTACTTTCAAAATGACAAAGATACAAATGTACAGGATAGACTAGCAGAAGGATTATTAAAAACAGTAATAAAAAATACTCCTATTGTATTAAATAATCCAAAAGACTATAGTGCAAGAAGTAATATTATGTGGTCTAGTTCATTAGCTCTTAATGGTTTAACAGGTAGTGGTAAATCTGGGGCTTGGACATGTCATACAATAGAACATGAATTAAGTGCATTCTACGATATTACTCATGGTGTAGGTTTGGCAATAGTAACAATACCTTGGATGAAATACATTCTTAATGAAAATACAGTTGATAAATTTGCGGAATATGCAAAAAATGTATTTGATATAGAAAATGAAGATAAATATAAACAAGCGCAAGAAGGAATAGAAGCCACAGCTAATTTTTTTAAATCAATTGGACTTCCTTCTAAACTAAGTGAAGTTGGAATTGATGAAAGTAAGTTAAGACTTATGGCTGATATGTCATATGAACATGGCAATATGAATAATACCTACGTTCCTCTATCAAGCGATGATATTTACAATATTTTGCTAGCTTGTAAATAACTTATTTGTATATTTTATTACATTAATATATTATATACTTAATTTATTAATTACATTTATATAAAATAAATTACATTTATATAATCAATAAAAGGGCTAAATTTTAGCCCTTTTTAAGTAAAAAACAAGGTATAAACCTTGTTTTACATACTTTCATGCATTGTTCTAGCAATTACATCATCTTGTTGTTCTTTAGTTAACTTATTGAAATTAACTGCATATCCAGAAACTCTTATAGTAAGTTGAGGATATTTTTCAGGATGTTTTTGAGCATCAAGAAGAGTGTCACGATTGAACACATTTACGTTTAGATGATGACCACCACTTTGTGCATAACCATCAATTAGAGTTACTAAGTTATCAATTTTATCAGACATATTAAACCTCCCTATTTTTCAATGTCATCT
Source organism: uncultured Erysipelotrichaceae bacterium (assembly GCA_964418835.1). Taxonomy (GTDB): domain Bacteria; phylum Bacillota_I; class Bacilli_A; order Erysipelotrichales; family Erysipelotrichaceae; genus UBA9076. The sequence goes on along the minus strand of CAYQNJ010000002.1, from coordinate 55,318 downwards.
TTTCCAAGTGCATCTGGAATGATTGAGAATGTATTAGATATTCCATCTCTAGAATATTCATACGGAATTTTTGCTACAGATTCTAATGATGCTACTGCACCATGAGTATCTCTACCATGCATTGGGTTAGCTCCTGGAGCTAATGGTTCCCCTGCTTTTCTACCATCAGGTGTGTTACCTGTTTTCTTACCATAAACAACATTAGATGTAATAGTAAGTATACTCATTGTAGGAATTCCACGTCTATATGTACGGTGTTCCTTAATTTTATTCATAAAGTTTTTAACAAGATCAGCTGCAATTAAGTCAACTCTATCATCGTTATTACCATATTTAGGATAATCGCCTTCAACCTCATAGTCAACTACAACGCCATCTTCATCTCTAATAGTTTTAACTTTTGCATATTTAATCGCTGATAATGAATCAGCAACTACTGATAAACCAGCAATACCTGTCGCAAAGAATCTTCTAACATCTTGATCATGCAATGCCATTTCTAATGCTTCATAAGAGTATTTATCATGCATATAATGAATTACATTTAATGTATTTACATATAAACCAGCTAACCAGCTCATCATTTGATCAAACTTATCCATTACTTCATCATAATCTAAATATTCTGATGTGATTGGTTCATATCTTGGTGATACTTGAACCTTTTTCTTTTCATCCATACCACCATTTATTGCATATAACAAACATTTTGCAAGATTTGCTCTAGCACCAAAGAATTGCATATCTTTACCAACTCTCATACTTGAAACACAACAAGCTATACAATAGTCATCACCCATGTCAATTCTCATGATATCATCATTTTCATATTGAATTGAACTTGTTTCAATTGAAATCTTAGCACAGAACCTCTTAAAATTATTAGGTAATTTAGTTGACCATAATACAGTTAAGTTTGGTTCAGGAGCTGGTCCTAGGTTAACTAAAGTATGTAGTACTCTATAAGAGTTTTTAGTTACTAACGATCTTCCATCTGAACTCATACCACCAATTGATTCTGTTACCCAAGTTGGATCTCCGGAGAATAAATCATTGTATTCAGGAGTTCTCATAAATTTAATTAATCTAAGCTTCATTACAAATTGGTCCATTAATTCTTGAGCTTCTACTTCAGTTAATAAACCATTCTTAATATCTCTTTCCATATAAATATCTAAGAATGTACTTGTTCTACCAAGTGACATAGCAGCACCATTTTGTTCTTTTACAGCTGCTAAATATCCAAAGTAAGTTGCTTGAACAGCTTCTTGTGCAGTAACTGCAGGTTTTGTAATGTCTTTACCATAGATTTCAGCCATTTTAGCTAAATCTTTTAAAGCTCTAATTTGTTCAGAAACTTCTTCTCTTTCTCTGATTCTTTCTTCAGTCATTGAACCTAATAAAACTGTGTTCAATAAATTTTGTTTGTCTTCTATTAAGAAGTCAGTACCATATAAAGCAACTCTTCTATAATCCCCAACAATTCTTCCTCTACCATATGCATCTGGTAATCCAGTAATAATTGCACAAGATCTAGCTTTTCTCATTTCAGGAGTATAACCATCAAACACACCTTGATTGTGTGTTTTACGATATTTTGTAAATATTTCTTTCACTTCTGGATCAATTTCAAATCCATAAGATTGTAGTGCTGTTTCACTCATTCTTATTCCACCAAAAGGTTGTAAACTTCTTTTGAATGGCTTATCTGTTTGGAAACCAACAATCTTCTCTAAACTTTCATTTAAGTAACTAGGTCCATAAGATGTAAGAGTACTTACAACTTTGGTTTCTGCCTCTAAGACACCACCAGCCTCTAATTCAGCCTTATTTAATTGTGATACTTGTTCCCAAAGCATTTTTGTAGCATCAGTAGCATCTACTAGAAATGAATCATCTCCAAGATACTCAGTATAATTTCTTTGAATAAAGTCACGAACATCTACTTCTTTATTCCAGTTCCCGGTGTTAAAACCTTCCCATCCTTGATACATATTTTTCCTCCCTATAGTTTAAACTTATCACTTACATACAATTCAAATATTTCATAAGGTTGATAACCATAAATTTTAGCTAATAACTCACCTTTTTCAAACAATAGAATTGCAGGTATCTGTTCTATATTATAATCTTCTACAAGATTTCTATAGCTTTCTTCAACCTCAATAATTTGTAACACAATTTGGGGGTATTTTTCAACTAAAGTGTTCACAATCGGAAACATTGATACACAATTTGCACATCCTTGTCCAGAAACTAATAAAATTGTTTGGTTTTCCTTAATTAAAACCTCTTTATATTTTTTGCTATCTAACATATTAATACGCTCCTAATATTTCTTTTGCTCTAGCAATATCTTCTTTGCTTGGCCTCTTTTTATCGGCAAATGGATATTCAATACCCATATCTTTATATTTATTTACACCAAGTGTATGATATGGCAACACTTCAACTCTTGTCACATTGGTTAAATTATCCAAAAACTTTCTTGTTTTAGTTAAAACATCAACATCATTTGTATAACCATCCACTAAAACAACTCTTGCCCACATATCCTTTTTATTTTCATTTAAATAGTTTATAAATGCTGAAGGTCTTTCATTTGAAAGACTAGTTAAATCTATATGTTTTTCATTATCTATATGCTTAACATCTACTATAAATAAATCTGTAACCTTAAGTAACTCATCATACTTTTCAACTAGTGATTTATTATCTGAATTAAACATAATTCCTGATGTATCTACACATGTATGGATGTTTTCTTTTTTTAACATTGTAAATAACTCAATTAAAAAATCTATTTGAGCTAATGGTTCTCCACCACTAACAGTTACTCCACCTTTTTTAATATAGTTTCTATACTTAATAATCTCATTAAATACTTCTTGTGTACTATACTCCTTACCACCATTAAAATCCCATGTATCTGGGTTATGACAGTACTTGCAACGCATTGGACATCCTTGAGTAAAAACAATAAATCTTACACCAGGACCATCAACTGTACCAAAACTTTCAAAAGAATGAATAAAAGCCATATAATCCACCTCTATAAGATATTAGCACAAAATCATAAAAATTGAACTTATAATGATTTTTACACTAAATCTACATCGTGAGGATCTATTCTATAGATTACATCTTTTCTTTCAACTATTATCTGTATTTTTTCAACTAACGCTTCAGTATTTTTAATTCTATTAATTAACTCCTTTGTTGGATTAATCGCATACGGATGTCCTACCCTACTCAACATTAAGTAATCCCCTGCAGTATCACCATATGCATAGCTTTGATCTAAATCAATATTATATTTTTCTACTAATTTATCAACTTCTTTATTCTTGCTCTCACTATCACCCATTGGATAACTTTTACCATTATATATACCATGTTTATCAGTTTCATAAACACTACCTCTAAAATCATCAAAACCATGTTTCTTAGCCATCTCTCTTACTAGTTCAATAGGTGCACCACTAATAGCTATAATCATATGTCCATTATCTTTATGATACTTTATTTGGCTTCTAGTAAACTGATATAACCTATCACCTTTTTGCATTATTACTAAACGCGCTATATGTTCTACATGTTCTTTGCTTAAACCTAAAGTAGTCTCTTTAAAGATTTGTACAATCTTTTGCATATAAGAATCATAATCTCCCTGCCTTCTATCCCATTTCATAAAAATAGGCTTAACTTCATCAGTCCACTTATTTTCAGCAACAAGCTCATGAGTAACAAACTTTTTAAACAATTCACTCATTAATGTTTCTCTATAAAGGGTTCCATCTATATCAAAGAATGCGGCTATCTTTTTCATAATTATTTCTCCTTAATTTAATATAATCATTTTCAAGTAAAAACATCAACACAGCAACACCTATTACTAAAATATATCCAACTATACTATATTTATCTGGAACTTGATTAAATACAATAAAACCTATTATTGCTGAATAAACAATCTGTGAATAATCATAAACCGATAACTCTTTAGCAGGTGAATTTCTATAGGCAATTGATAAAGAAAATTGAGCAATAGTTGCCATTAAACCAGCCATCAATAACATAATAAATTGACTTATACTCATAGGAGTCCAATTTAATATTGTCATTGGTAAAGAAGCTAAAGTAGAAATAATAGAAAACCCTAAAACTATTAAGGCATTAGGCATGTTATGTATACCTAGAATCCTTACATATGTATATGCTAGACCTGCAGATAAGCCCCCTATCAAACCAATAATAGCCGCAAAGGAATTTAGTCCAAATCCTGGTTTAATTATTAATAAAGCTCCACTAAACGCAATAACTAATGATATTATCTGTATCTTTGAAGGTTTTTCTTTTAATAAAAAATATGAAAATATAATTGCAAAAAATGGAGATAACTTATTTAACATGTTCGCATCCGCAAGAATTAAATGATCAACCGCATAAAAGTTACACATTATTCCTATTGTTCCCATTGTGGCTCTTTTTAGTAATATAATAAAATCATCTTTATTCATTTTATATTCAACACTACTTTTAGAAAATATAGAAAATGATACAATTAAAGAAACCAAATTTCTAAAGAAACTCTTTTGAAAAAAAGGCAAATCACCAGTAGCCTTCACAAACATATTCATTAACGCAAAAAACAGTGCCGCAATTAATATAAATATAATACCCTTAGTTTTTTTGTTCATATTTACCTCAAACTTACTATAATTCTAAAATAACTATTTTTAAAATCAAGAAGGAGACTCCTATGATAATAACCGTAACACTTAATCCTGCAATAGATAAAACATCATATATTGATAAACTAAATGTCAACTCTTTAAATAGATTAAATAAGATTAATACAGATATTGGTGGAAAAGGTATAAACGTATCTAAGATATTAAAACAATTAAATGAAGAAAGTATTTGTCTTGGGTTTATTGGGGGTTTTACAGGTAATTTAATAAAATCTAAACTAGATGAACTCAATATAAAACACAACTTTACACAAGTTGTAGATAATACAAGAACCAACCTTAAAATCATTGATAAAGATTATAAACTTACTGAAATAAGTGAACCAGGTCCTATTATCACATTAATGGATATACAAGATTTGAAAGATAAACTTAATAATATACTTAACAAAAATGATATTTTAATACTCTCAGGCAGTGCTAGCCCTTCTATAAACACAAATATATATTTAGAACTCTCTAATTTAGCTCATATAAAGCACTGTACGACTATTTTAGATGCGGATGGAGATTTACTAGTAAATGGATTAAAGGGCTGTATAAACGTTTTAAAGCCCAATAAATATGAATTATGTAAGTATTTAAATAGAAACGAAGATATTTCTAATGAAGAATTAATTGAGCAATCTAAGACATTATTAAACGCTAATTTAAATCTTATAGTATTAAGCTTGGGAGAAGAAGGGTCTTATTTTATAAGTAAAGAAGAAATTTATAAAGTAGAACCAATTAAAACTAGTATAGTTACTACTGTAGGTGCAGGAGATGCTATGGTAAGTGGTATTGCATATGGATTAAGTAATAATTATTCTTTAACTGAAATTATAAAATTATCTAGTGCATGTGCAAGTGCTAGTATATCTAAAAAACTTGGTACACCAATAAATGTAAGAAGTATAGAAAAGTTAAAAGATAAAGTTATCTTTTATAAATTATAATAATCATTAACATATCTATATATATAAATATCAGAATATAAATATATTGTAATAAATAATGGGATCATAATTAATAAAAACATAGATACAATACTCAACATAGCCAATCCAACATTACCTACATACCTTTCTGTAACACTAATTAATAATACAACACCTATTATTGAAGTGATAAAAGTAATAAGAATCATCACTATATTTCTTATTTTATAATATTTATACTTATCATTTAGTTCTTGTTTTGTTGAAGAATTTAAAGTGATTTTTTTTCCCAAATGTAAATCCTTAGAATATTTAATTATATTTTTAATATTAAATACTATTAATAATATAAATAAAACTACACATAAAATACAAAAAATATTAATTATCTCATTTGATACATTTAATATACTTAAGTTTTGTAAAGCAAAAATAAGTATAATAGACACTCCAATTAAAAGAATATTCATAACTAAACAAGTCACATTTAAATAAAGTTTTTTTACACTTTTTTTATAATCAATAAATTCATCATTTGATAATTTAACAATTTCTATATCATTAATATTATCCATATCCACCTCTAAAGATAAACTATCACAATAATATTTGTTAATTATTATATTTATGTAAAAAGAAAGTAAAAAACTATGTTTTTCAACATAGTTTTAAGCATTTATACCTTTAATTGTATATTCATCTAAAGCTTCTTTTTTATATTTCTTTTTCTTCTTTGATTTTGGTTTTACCTTACATCTAATTAGATACCAAATATAAGGTGCAATAAATATACTAGAATATGTACCAGCAATCAATCCAATAAACATTGCAAATGTAAATGTAAATATAGCATCTGATCCAATAGCTAATAATACAATAACTGGAATAATTGTAGTAATGGTACTATTTATAGATCTCACTAGAGTATTATCTATAGCATCATTAACTATTTTCTTATAAGAATTTGCATTTAATTGACCCTTAAACTCATTTAATAACTCTCTAATTCTATCAAATATTACAATTGAATTATTAATTGAATAACCAATTATAGCAAGGATAACTGAAATAAGTTCTATATTAACTTCTAATCTAAATATCGCAAATATACCTAATACAATTAATACATTATGTACTAAAGCAATAATTGAGCTAACAGCATAATCCCATTTAAATCTAACTGTAACATAAGCCATCATAGCAATCCACGCTAATATAGATAGATAAATTGCATTGTTTATTAGATCTCTACCAACAGTAGGAGTTACAACAACATCACCTGGTTCAACTTTATATTCATTAAAGAAAGTACCTTTTATTTCTTTTAATGCTTCAACACTTAATGCTTGTTTAGTTGTTGCATAAACAGTATTTTCTCCTGAAAGTTGATATTTAAATTCTGAACCATATCCTAAATCATTCATAATTGATTCAACATTATTAACATCAATTACTTCATTAGAAGATATTGTAAGTTTAGTCCCACTCGAGAAATCTATACCAAGGTTTACAGGACCATTTCCATTTGCTGTATTAAATCCTGCAAATAATATACATATTGCAATTGTTGCGATACTAACAATAACAGTTTTCTTACTAATTGATATGTAATCTTGTTTTTTTACTGGTCCATAATAAAACTGTTCTTCACCCTTTTTGACATTAGGGATTTGACTTTGTTTAACACCAAACCAAGTAACCTTATCATCAAGAACACCAGAGTTAACTAACAAATTTAATAACAATCTAGAAATAGCAACATTAATTACTAATGTAGCAACAACAGTAATCATCAACATTGTCGCAAACCCTTTAACTGCACCATTTCCAAATATATACATAATTAAACCAGCAATTAATGTAGTTATTTGAGCATCAAATATAGATGCAAATGATAAGCTTTGTCCTGATTGAACTGCTTTTCTAACATCTCTACCAAGCCATAATTCAGCTTTTATTCTTTCAAAAGTTATTACATTAGCATCAACAGTCATCCCAATACCAAGCACTAATGCTGCAATACCTGGTAAAGTAAATACCGCACCAATACTACTATAAATGAAGAATACTGCATAAATATAAGCAACTAACATTATACTTGCAAGTAATCCTGGTACCTTATACATAATAATCATAAATAAAAACACTAATAATGTACCAATGATACCAGCAACCGCAGTTTTATTTAATGCATCAATACCATAATTAGCACTAACAACATTACTAGAAATCTCACTCATTTTTACGGGTAAACTTCCAGAATTAATTAATCCAGCTAAATTTCTAGCTTCATTTTCAGTAAAATTACCACTAATAATTGCATCTGAATCAATTCTAAAATTTACAGATGCAGCACTTACATATTTACCTTCTTGACCTAATTGTTCTTTAGAGAATTCTTCTACATATGAATCTCCATCTTCATAATCAAGCCAAATAACCATAACATTCTGTCCTGCAGGCATTTTAGAAACTTTTTCTGTAATATCACCAAATGCAGTAGGATCTTTTATTTTTAAAGAAACTATAGGTCTACCATTTTCATCGTAACCAAGGCTAGCTCCTCCTTCAGATATGATACTAGCATCAGATAATAATACATCATTAACATCCCTAAAAGTTAAATTAGCTGTAGTACCTAAAAGAGATCTTGCTGATTCTTGATCTGTTACACCTGCTAATTGAACCCTAACTCTATTATCACCTTCTATGATAATTTGAGGTTCACTAACACCTAAAATATCAACTCTTTTTCTAACACTATTTGCCACAGCGCTCATATCTACTGTAGTTCCTTCATTTAAAGGTTCTACTTCATAAAGTATTTCAAATCCACCCTTTAAATCAATACCTAGTGTTAAGTTATTTAATATACTCTTATATGTACCTATAGCTAAACCAAATATTAGTATAACTATCCCAAAGAATATAATTAAATTCTTATTTTTATTTTTTTCCATTTTAATTGCCCCCTAATAGATCACTAAAATCTTCAATATGATGCTTTTTTACAACAGCCTGCTTAGATAAATATTGAATTAGTTCTTCCCCGCTAATCGACATAATATCATTAACCATAGCACTCAAAGAATTAGGTCTACTGTTTTTCCACATCTTATTATACAAAATATCTTCAAGTTGTTCATAAGTAAAATTAGGATTACTAGTTCTTTTTAAATTAGAAAGTTTCATAACCATAGCCATTTGTACATAAGCTTCCATTTTTACCTCCAAACACTCTAAATAATTATAAAGGAAATATCAATAAAGTAAATATTATATTAACCCAATAATTAAACCAATAAACGCAAAAATAGCTGACAATAACCAAAAAGATTTAACAACTGTTTTTTCACTTATTCCATCTAATACAAAACTATAATGAATTGGAGTATATTTAAAAACTCTTTTACCTCTTAACTTAACTGAAGATAATTGAATAATTACACACATTGTTTCCCAAACAAATACACCGCCAATAATTACTAATAGAATTTCTTTCTTTAAAACCATTGCTAAAGCAGCTAAAGCAGCACCTAAAGCTAAAGAACCAGTATCACCCATATATATTTTTGCAGGTATTACATTATATTTTAAATATCCTATTAAAGCACCAATTAAACTAGCAATAAATATTGCTATAGATAATCTTTTTTCAAGTGATGCAAATACTAAGAAAGGTACTAAAGAAAATACCATACATCCTGCTGCCAAACCATCCATACCATCTGTTATATTTACCGCATTAGAACTGCCTGTGAACATAAAGAAAATTAGTAATGCATACAAAGATGAAAATCCAATACTATAGTTAACTATAGGAATGTTTATAGACAAATCATTGTTAAATCTATAAACCATAAAAAAGACTACTGCTAAAACTAGTTGCATTAAAAACTTATGTTTAGCACTTAGTCCATCATTATTATTTCTAATTACAATTAAATAATCATCGATAAATCCAATTAAACCATAGCCTAAAAAAGCCAATAAAACTATCATAGTATCTAGATCATAAATAGCTTCTATATCAAAAACAATAGTAACTATTATAGGTACTAATACAAATATCATTCCACCCATAGTCGGTGTTTTTGCTTTGTCTTTAAATTCTTTTAAAGCATATTCATTAATATTTTGATTAAAACTAATAGACTTTAAATATGATATTAAGGAAGGCATACAAACCAACACTAAAAGTAAGCTAATTAAAAATGACATAAATATTTTAAAATACATTACTTACCTCCCCTTTTTAAGACGGATTATATTATATCACAGTATTATTCAAGCACAACTTCAATTTCAGAATCACGATTAACATAAGTACCTGCAGGAATACTTTGATAAACAACTTTACCATATCCTTCTATTTTAAAACCACTTCCACTAACATCCCAAAAACCAACTACATCCTTCCTTGACCAGCCTGTCATATCAGGCATGTAATAACCTTGTGTATCTAACATCAAGAAAACCTTTTGGTCTGTAGTTACAGATGAATTTGCATTAGGATACTGATCTATTACATGATTCCCTTCACCTAAATATATAACATCAACATCATATTCAGCCAATTTGTTTTGTACATACTCTACTGAATGATTTAACAAGTTATACATTTCATAAGAAATGATATCCTTTTTAACGACTTCTTCATTTTCTATTACTGTCTCATCTTGTATAGATTGAGTTAAATTAAATCTCATTGCTACTTTTCTTAAATAAGAAGTTATTGCTTCTGTATGATAATGAGCGTTCTTATTATAATTAGCTTCAAAACAATAATAAACAATATATTTAGGGTCTCCAGCAGGCATACCAGCGATTAATGAAACAATTGTTTTACCAGATTTATAGCTCCCTGAAACAGCCAACTGAGTTGTTCCTGTCTTACCAATAAATTCTGTTTCTGGTATCTTATAATACTTTGCTGTACCTATTTCATCATATATAACTCTATATAAAATATCTTGTAGTTGTTTTGCGGTTTCTTCGCTTATTGGATTCCCTACAACTGTTCTTTCAGCTTGATAAATAATATTGTTGTCATCATAAGGATCTCTAATAGATTCTATAAAATACGGTTTAACCATAGTACCATCAGAAAATACTGCACTATATGCTTGTAACATCTGTAACATTGTTACTGTGGAACCTTGCCCATAACCTAACGCAAGTTTATCTGATGGCCAAGTAAAGTTTAAAAATCCAGTTTCTTCTCTCATTCCATCAGTATTTACAGGTTGAAAAAACCCAAACCTTTTTACATAATCTAAAAATATATCAAGTGTTATTAATTCAGTTTCAAGGGAAGCAGTAATTGTATTAGAAGATAAAATTAAACCATAATCATAATCTAGCCAACCCCAGTTTTTTCTACCAGTATTATTAATACAACCCAGTCCACCTTTTTCTACTCTATATGGATTCTTATCAGTTGCACTATAGCAAAATGGTCCTGAGTATACTTCAGGTCTATTTTCATAAACACCTTCATTTATTGCGGCTGCCCATGCGAATGTTTTAAAAGTTGAACCAGGCTCAAATGGTAATTGAGCACCATAGTTATTATAGTCAGTAATATCTAATGCATTTGGATCAAAAGAAGGATATTGTCCCCAAGATAGAATCTTACCAGTATCCACTTCCATAACAGAACCCCAAATTCTATCCGCATTAAACTGCTCATTAGTTAAAACAAAGGTTTGTTCTAATGATTCTTGAAGTTCTTTGTCTAGTGTTAAATAAACATTAGAACCATTGATAGCATTTGTAACATTTTCTCTCATGCCAGGTAATATATAACCATTTTTATCTGCTTGATATATTCTTGTTCCATCTAATCCTCTTAAATATTCATCTAAATAATATTCAGCACCCATTCTACCAATCGTACTACCTGTTTCATCAGATTGAGCAAATCCTACTAAATATGGTGCAAAAACACCCAAAGGATAAGATCTTTTTACTGATGATTCAAATTCAATCCCAGGTAGTTTGTAGCTTTTTATTAGTTCCATTGTTTCTCTACTTAAGTTTCTTCCAACTGTACCTAACTCTGTTTGATATACATCTTTAATTAAAAAATTGTATATTGTTTCTTCATTTGTATTAAGTATTGTGGCTAAAACTTGAGCAGTATATCTAGCATCTTGTACATGAGAAACTGTACCTTTAACACTAGGTCTATTTGGGTCAAGGATACATATAATATTATAAGTTCTATTATCTTGAGCAATTATATTTCCACTTCTATCATATATAAAGCCTCTATTAGCTTTAGTTATTTCTACATGTGTATTAGCACTATCTGCATAATCTTTTAGACTGGTATTACTTCTTGCATGTAGTTTGATTACAGACACTAAAAAAACATTAGTAGCCAATACAGTCATTACTACTAATGTTGAAATAAATATAATTAAGACAATATTGTTTTTCTTTCTCTTCATAACCTATTCACCATTAGTTATGGTAATTATATTATTTTGATCCAGTGTAAGTCCATTATCATTTGCAATAGTTTCAACTCTATCTCTAGTACTTAAACTTTGAATTACAACTTCTATTGCTTCATTTTCAATTTCAAGTGCGGCTATTTCAGAAAGTATTGTTTGTTTTTTAAGGCTTAAAGAGTTGTTATAAGATCTCAAAAATAAACTAGATAATAAATATAAAAATCCAGAAACAAATAAAAATACTATTGTGAAACTTTGAAATCTCATTCTTCTTTTTTTAGTCTTAACAATCTTAGCCATATTACTATCCCCTTATCCTTTCAATACTTCTTAGTTTTGCACTATGTGATCTGTTATTTTCTTCCAACTCTTCCTTATTTGCTATTATTGGTTTCTTATAAACTAACCTATAAGAAGCTTGCTCCATTTGTGAAGGAAGAAGTGGGATTTTTGAATCTACAAATGGAGCAGTTGATAACTTATTAAATACATATTTAGTTATTCTATCCTCTAGAGAATGAAATGTAAGAATTACCCCTCTACCATTAACTTTTAACATCTTACAAGCATTTTCTATGCTTGTTTCTAATGGTTCTAGCTCATTGTTAACTTCTATTCTAATGGCTTGAAATGTTTGTTTTGCAGGATGCCCTTTTTTACTTAACACCTTCATTGGTAATGATTTTTTTATTACTTCTACCAAATCAAATGTTGTTTCTATAGGTTTGATATTCCTTGCTTTTTCTATACCTCTAACAATTAATTTAGCGTTTTTTTCTTCTCCATATTGGTATAAGATTCTTACTAAATCATTGAAACTATAATTGTTTACTACCTCATACGCACTTAGTTTTTGACTTTGATCCATTCTCATATCTAATCTAGAATCAAATCTATAACTAAAGCCTCTTGTCTCATCATCAAATTGAGGAGAACTTACACCCAAGTCTAATAAGAATCCATCAATTTCATTAATACCATCGTTTATTAAAGTTTCTTTTATATAAGAGAAATCTTTATGAATGAATTTAACCTTATCTAAATAATCTTTTAGAATTTCTTTAGATTCTTGAATTGCGGTTTCATCTTTATCAAAACAATACATATAACCATCTTTTAGTTTCTCTAGTATTGCTTTTGTATGTCCTGCCCTACCTAATGTTCCATCAACATATATTCCATTAGGATTAATATTTAATGCTTCTATTACTTCTGTAAGCATTACACTATAATGTTTACTCATTTTAGGAAATCCGTTAATGATTCAGCAATTTCTTCAAATGAATCACTTGCTGTTTCATAGTACTCATCCCAGCGTTCTTTTGACCAAAGTTCCGCATGGTCTCCAACTCCAACAAATACACATTGTTTAATTAAATCAGCTTCACTTTTTAAGAATGTTGGTATTTGAATTCTTCCTTGATTATCACATTGACATTCAGTAGCTTTTGAAGTAATTCCACGTACATATAATCTTGATTCTCTTTTAGTAGTTGGTAGTTGTTCAAGTTTAGATAATAATAATTCCCATTGATCCATCTTATAAACTGTCAAACATCCATCTAGACCTTTAGTTATAATAAATGATTCACCAAGTTCTTCTCTAAACTTTGAGGGCATAGTAATACGGTTTTTACTATCTAAAGTATGTATATATTCACCTATAAACATTCTTTTACCCCACTTTCTACCACTTTAAACCACTTATAACCACTATTATAGACTATTTAGGGTAGATTTCCAACTATTATTTCAATTATTTTTAAAAATTTACTTAAGCATAAAAAAACTGCATTTTATGCAGTTAATTTACATTATTTATGCTTATTTAGCTAAGCAGTTTGGGCATTGGTGATGAGATCTTTTCATTTCACCACATGATGGGCATTTAACCAATGTAGGTACTTCAAGTTTAAAGTGTGTTCTACGTTTATTTTTTCTAGTTTTTGAACCTCTTCTTTGTTGTACAGCCATTTTGACACCTCCTAATCGTCATCACTGAATTTAAAATCTTTTAGTTTGGCTAAGCGTGGATCTATTTGATTCTTTTTTGACTCATTAAGTTCTTCCTCACTAATTATAGCCCAACCTTCCCCTTTCGGGTATTCGATATTACCACTTTTTACAGCCTTGAGTGGCACTTCCAGATTAATTAACTGGAATATAACGGGAACTAATTCTACGGTGTCATTTTCTACAATATACACATCAACATCTTCTGTATCATTAAATGAAAATACTACATTAGAATCAAAATCAAAGGGAATATCTATATCTTCATAAGTGATGGCACATGGAGTAATCATAGTACCTTCTAATCTCATCCAAACTTCAAATATATCTAAGTTTGAATCATAGTATCCTTCTCCACTAACATGAACATTCTCTAATCCATTAAGTCTTTTTGTGTTCACAAAATCCTTTGAATCAAATGATACAAACTCATCAAATTCAACTGTAGAATTTTCTAAATTTGATAGTTCACTTTTTGTCCACTTCAAAAGCATGTTCTCCCACTCGTTAGCGTAATAATTATAGCAAAACTCCACTTAAAGTCAAACATTTTTACTAAGGTAATCCATAATGTCTTGATAAACTACTTTATATTCATTATCAAATAATAATTCATGTCTACTATTTTCATATAGTTTAACATCAATATTATCATAACCTGCTTTACGTAAATCATTTACTGTTATATTAATACCTTTGTCCTTGTTGATTACTGGATCTTCTTTACCAGCTAATATTAATATAGGTTTAAAAACATCAAACACTATATAACCTTTACTATCATGAACATCTAAAATACCACTTAACATATCATAATAACCTTTATTAGTGAAATTAAAGCCACAAAGCTTATCATCATTGTATTTATTTACATTATCTACATTAAAACTTAACCATTCATTATCTATTTTTCCATTTACTTGTTTTTGATACATACCTAATGTTAAGTCTTGTAATAATTTCGTTCTAGATTTATCCCCTTTTAATACAGACATAGATTTTGCTAAAAACATACCAGGCTTGACCATATTTTGATAATACGGTGGACCACTTAATATAACTCCATCCATAACATCACCAAAACTTTTTAATAATGACCTGGCAATTAAACTACCCATACTATGTCCAAACACATAAAAAGGAACATCCTTAAATAACTTCTTTGTTTCTAAGGATAGTTTATATGCATAATAAACTAAAGATTCATAACCATCCTCTTTACCAAAATATCCTAGTTCACTATCATCATTTATAGATTCACCATGACCAATTTGATCATATGTTACTACTCCATATCCATTTTCACTTAAAAACCTTGCAAAATCATCGTATCTTTTTCTATGTTCACTCATTCCATGAATTATTAAAATAGAACCTTTTAATTTTGTACTAGGTTGATATATTGTTGTAGAAATATTTACATTCATAAGTCACCTCTTTATTTATCATAACATAATAATATGTTATTATTTAAAAATGAAATCCTGTGGAATTATTGTAGAATATAACCCTTTTCATAAAGGACATGAGATACATATTAATCAAGCAAGAACTAAAAGTAATTGTGATGTTTTAATAGCGGTTATGTCAGGAAACTATGTACAAAGAGGAGAACCAGCAATAATAGATAAATTCACTAGAGCTACTTCTGCAATACAAAATGGAGTTGATTTAGTACTAGAACTTCCATACATTTATTCAACACAAAGTGCAAGTAAGTTTGCATATGGTGCAGTTTCAGTATTAAAACTTGCACAAGTAGATAGTATTTGTTTTGGTAGTGAATCAAACAACTTAGAAGAATTGATAGAAATCGCAAATACTCCTATAAATACAGATAACTTAAAAGAAAGTTTAAATAAAGGAGAAAGCTTTGTAAGATCATATGGTTTGTTATCAAAAACAATGGAACCAAATGATATATTAGCTGTATCTTATTTAAAAGAAATTCTAAAAACAAATATACAACCCATTTCAATTCAAAGAACTAATCACTATCACGATTTAGATATTAAAGATATTAGCAGTGCTTCTGCCATAAGAAATGCAATATTTAATAATGAAGATATAAAAGAAACAACAAATATGAAAGATATATTATTAAATAACGAATTAGTAAACCTTGAAATGATTTATCCTTATATTAGATTATTACTCTTAACATTAGACAAAGAATACTTATCTAATATATTCCTATTTAATGAAGGTATTGAAAATCATTTAATAAAACAAGCTTATAAGTATTCAAATCTAAATGACTTCTTAAATGCAAGCACTACTAGAAGATACACAACAAGTAGAATAAAAAGAACACTAATTCAATTACTAAATCAAGTAACAAAATCAGAAGTAGAAAAACTAAAACCCTTAAATACAATAAGAGTACTTGCAATGAATAAAAAAGGAAGAAATTATATTAAAACATTGAAAGATGTAAATATAGCTAGTAGATTTTCTAAGGTACAAGATGGATATAGGCAACTTGAATATAAGGCTGCATTATCTTATTCAAATGTATTAAATAATAAAAACCGCCAAGACCTTATAAATAAAGAAATTGGCGGTAGTATATACCTAGAAATTTAATGACTTTTTTCTAAGTCATTTTTTATTTTTGTTGTACTAATACCTTGTGTTCTTGGCAGATAAACAACTTCACATAAATCATTTAGGAAATCAAATTTACCTTTCCAATCATCACCTATTACCATAACATCCGCATGATATTTAATAACATCATCTCTTTTTTGTTCCCAAGAATCCTCAGGGATAACTAAATCCACATATCTAATAGATTCTAACATTAACTTTCTTTCTTCAAAGCTATGATAAGCATGTTTACCCTTAGATAAAGCATTAAAATCATCTGTAGATAAGGCAACTATTAAGTAATCACCTAAAGCTTTAGTCCTTTTCAATAATTGTATATGACCATAATGTAGTAAATCAAATGTTCCATAAGTAATTACTCTTTTCATAAATACCTCACACAATGTTTATATGATATAAAAAAAGGTTGAAATTTTCAACCCTACATTTGAACATTATGATAAACGTTTTGAACATCCTCAACATCATTTAAAAGATTCAATAATCTATTAAACAACTCTATATCTAACTCATCAGTAAGCGTTACATATTCATTTGGTAACATTGTAATTTCACACACATCAAAGTTAACTTCAGGAATCAATTCTTCTATTGCTGTTTGTGCTTTATGAAAATCAGGTACATTTACATATACAGTCATTATTCCTTCTTCAAGTTCTAAATCAACTAAATCTACTTCCGCATTAATTAATGACTCCAACATTTTTTCTTCATCATCATAATTAAAAGATAAAATACCTAATTCATTGTAATTAAAAGAAACACTACCTTGAACACCTAATTTAGATTTAGACTTATTAAAACATGTTTTAACTTCAGTAACTGTTCTATTAACATTATCTGTTAAACAATCAATAATTAAAGTACTAGCACCAGGCCCAAAACCTTCATATCTATTAGAAATATAGTTTTCTCCAGTTCCACCTTTTGCTTTTTCTATAGCTCTTTCAATTACAGATGCTGGAACTTGGTTCGCTTTTGCTTCTTGAATTTTTCTTTTTAAAGTTTGGTTCATATCAGGATCAGGAACACCAGCTTTTGCTGCCATATATAATTCTTTACCAAATCTTGAATAAACCTTTGTTTTTAATGCCGCTGTTTTTGCCATAGAGGCTGCACGGACTTCATGAGCTCTTCCCATATAATAACCACCTTTCAAATTTCCTTTGCTATTATAACAAACAAGAAATGTATTGTCATTATTTTCTCATCCAAGACTCATCACTAGGATTATTTCTAAACTTAATTAGTCTATCAATATCTTCTTCTTTTATATATCCCATTTCTGCAGCAACTTCTACTAATACATCAAAATTGCTGCAAGAATAATTAACAACATTTGCTTCTTTTAATCTAACTATTCCTTTTTGCATACCATAAGTAAATATGGAAACAATACCTAAAACCTCTACACCATTTTCTCTTAACACATTTACAACATCTATAACACTTCCCGCAGTAGAAATTAAATCTTCAACAACTACAACTTTTGTTCCTGCTTCACACTTACCTTCTATTTGATTTGTCCTACCATGGTCTTTAGCATTAGCTCTAACATAACCCATCGGTAAATCTAATATAGTAGACACAATAGCTGCGTGTGCTATACCTGCAGTTGAAGTACCCATAACTTGTTCACAATTTGGAAAATGTGTTTGTATAAGCTTAGCAAGTGCATTTTCAACATCATTTCTTACCTTTACATTAGATAAAGTCAATCTATTATCACAATAAATTGGAGATTTAATTCCACTAGCCCATGTAAAAGGTTCTTCTGGTCTTAAGAATACAGCTTTTATATCTAATAAATCTTTAGCAATTAATCTTTCCATTATACAAACTCCTTCATACATCTTCTATATGCTGATACAGGGTCACTAGATGCAGTTATTGGTCTTCCAACAACTATATAGTTACTACCTATTTCCTTAGCTTTTGTTGGTGTTGTAATTCTTTTTTGATCATCACTTACACTATCAGCAAATCTAATACCAGGAGTAACTGTAATAAAATCTTTATTACAATGTTTTCTTATTAAACCAGCTTCTAAAGGACTACAAACTACACCCGATAAATTAGCAGCTTGAGCATTTAAAGCATAATGAACTACAGTATCATTTATATCATGGTCTATCCATAATTCATTTTGCATAGCTTCTTGAGAAGTGCTTGTTAATTGTGTTACTGCTATTAATTGAGTTGAAGGATTTACTTCATCGATAGCTTTTTGTGCAGCCATCATCATTTCAATAGTACCTGCCGCATGGACATTAGTCATGTCTGCACCTAATCTAGCAACATTTTTCATAGCTTTATAAACAGTATTTGGAATGTCATGAAGTTTTAAGTCTAAAAATATTTTATGTCCCCTGCTCTTAACTTCTTTTACAATATCAGGACCATTTGAATAAAATAATTCCATCCCTATTTTTACAAAGGGTTTTTCTTCCTTAAACAAATCTAAAAATTCTAATAACTCTGTTTTTGTAGAAAAATCACACGCAATAATTACATCTCTCATCTATGAGCCCTCCCTATAATATCACTCAATTTATCAATCCCCAATTCATCCATAACCTTAGGCAATTCATCAATTATTTTTTTACAAACATATGGATCAACAAGGTTTGCAGAACCAATTTGAATTGCACTGGCACCTGCATACATCATTTCAATAACATCATTTGCACTAGATATCCCACCCATACCAATTATAGGAATAGAAACATTCTTATATACATCATAAACCATCCTTAAAGCTATTGGTAATATTGCAGGTCCACTAAATCCTCCAGTCACATTATTTAAAATAGGTTTACCAGTTTTTAAATTAAATCTAGAACCAATTAAAGTATTAATCATACTAATTCCATCAGCACCTGCATCTTCACAAGCTTTTGCTATTTCTACAATATTAGTCACATTAGGACTAAGTTTAATAAACACAGGTTTATTAGTAACTTTTTTTACTTCCCTTGTAATTAAAGAAGCATTATTACAATCACTACCAAAACTAATACCTCCATCCTTTACATTAGGACAAGATATATTAACTTCAATTATACCAACCTTATCAACATCATTTAATAACTTACAACACTCAACATATTCTTCAACACTAAAACCAGAAACATTAAAAACTATTTTTTTATTATAAACTTTATCTAATTTGACTAATTCTTCTTCAATCACCTTATGAATACCAGGATTTTGTAATCCTACCGAATTTAATAATCCACTAGAACATTCCGCAATTCTTGGGGTTAAGTTTCCAAACCTAGGATTTAAAGTAGTTCCTTTTAAAGAAATACTACCTAAAATATTGGGGTCATAGAAATCTAAATAATCATATCCAAATCCATATGTACCACTTGCAGGAATTATAGGATTATCTAACTCTAAATCTAAAAGTTTAATATTTAATCTTTCCATACAATCTCCTCACTTGTAAACACAGGACCCTCTACACACACTCTTTTATATCCATCCTTAGTCTTGTGTGAACACCCCATACAAGCCCCAAAGCCACATCCCATTCTTTCCTCTAATGACAATAACCCTTTTGCATTACTAATACTATGAACAACTTTTAACATTGGTGTAGGACCACATGTATAATATGGTAAATCTAAAAGATTATGTTTTATCATTACATCACTCACAAAACCCTTTTCCCCAATACTGCCATCATTACTACTCACATATACTTTATCAGCTAAATTACTAAACTCTTCTATATAAAATGAATCTTCTATACTTGTAAAACCTAATATAACATTAACTTTAACATTGTTTTCCTTAAGTCTTTTTACTAATGCATATAAAGGTGGTACTCCAACTCCTCCACCTATAACTAAAACTTCTTTATCATCAAATAAATCAAAACCATTACCTAAATCAACTAGCGCTTCAATATTATCATTTTCTTTTTTAAGACGAATTGTCTTAGTTCCTTGTCCAAATACCTTATAAATAATAGTTAAAGTGTTTTCATCATAATCACATATACTAATAGGTCTTTTTAAGTAATTACTTTCCACACTTATATTAATAAATTTACCAGGTTTATCAATCCAAGAGGTATCACCATCTAAAACCATTTTAAAAGTATCTTTAGCAATTAACTTGTTTTCAATTACCCTATAATTACATATCTTCTTCATAATTATTTACCATCAATTGTAGAAACTTGCATTGTGATTTCCTCAAGAACATTCAATAATACATTTACAGTATCTAATGAAGTAAATGTAGTCACATTGTTTTCTACTGCAGCCCTTCTAATAATATATCCATCCTTGCTTGTATTACTATCTGAAGCACTTAAAGTGTTAATTATATAAGTAATATGACCTTTTCTTATAGAATCAACTATCTCATCAGATCCTTCAGATAATTTTCTTTTGACTCTTGTTTTAATACCAGCATCTTTAAGTGATTTTGCAGTACCTGAAGTAGCCTCTATATTAAACCCTAAATCATAGAATCTTCTTATTAAAGGAATAGCGTCTTCCTTATCTTTATTTGCGATAGTTACAAATATAGTTCCATAGTTTACAACTCTCATATTACTTGCTTGTAGAGCTTTATATAGAGCTCTATTTAATGAATTATCATAACCTATAGCTTCTCCTGTAGATTTCATTTCAGGAGATAGATAGGCATCTAAACCACTTATTTTTGAAAATGAGAAAGTAGGTGCTTTTACATAATATCTACTACCCTTATCAACCACATAAGTATCATAACCTTGTTGTTTTAAACTATTTCCCAGCATTACCTTAGTTGCTATATTTGCCATAGGAATCTTAGTAGATTTAGATAAGAAAGGTACAGATCTACTTGATCTAGGATTAACTTCAATCACATATACATCTTCATTTTTATTTACAATAAATTGAATATTAAACAATCCTTTAATACCAATTGCTAAACCAAGTTTATTAGTATAATCAATAATTGTTTCTTTAACCTTTTTGCTTAAACTATATGGAGGATATACACTCATTGAATCCCCACTATGAACTCCAGTAGCTTCTACTAACTGCATTATTCCAGGTATAAATACATCATTACCATCACATATTGCATCAACTTCAACCTCAATACCATTAATGTACTTATCAACTAAAACTGGCTGATCTTCATCAATTAAAACTGCACTAGTTAAGTATTCTTTTAATTCTTCATCATTATTTACTATTTGCATTGCCCTACCACCTAAAACATAAGATGGTCTAACCAAACAAGGATACCCTATTTCATTAGCGACTCTAATTCCATCTTCTATTTTGGTGACTGCTTTGCCTAGAGGTTGAGGGATATTACAACTTTTAACTACCTTCTCAAATAAATCTCTATTTTCTGCCTTATCAATCGCAACTGTATCTGTACCAATTATATGAACACCTAAATCACTCAATCTTTTTGAAAGATTAATTGCAGTTTGTCCACCTAAAGAAACAATAACTCCTTCAGGTTTTTCTAAATCTATTACATTCATTACATCTTCAATACACAATGGATCAAAATATAACTTATCACTAATTGAATAATCAGTAGATACTGTTTCAGGATTATTATTTATTACTATAGCTTCATAACCATATTCTTGTATTGCCCATATTGCATGCACTGTAGAATAATCAAATTCAACACCTTGACCAATTCTTATTGGACCTGAACCTATTACCACTATCTTTTTCTTATCACTTACAACTGATTCATTTTCTATTTCATACGTTGAATAAAAATAAGGCACATACCCAGGATATTCACCAGCGCATGTATCAATCATTTTATATACAGGATTAATATTGTTTTCTTTTCTATACTTATACATAGAAAGTTCATTCATATTGTATATTTTTGATAAGTGTCGATCACTAAATCCTAGTTTTTTAGCTTTAATCAAATTATTTAAATCCGGATTTAATTTTACTTTTTCTTCCACAGAAACTATATGATGAATTTTATCTAAGAAAAATGGATCTATTTTAGTTGCGGCATTTATTCGCATTAAATCAACTTTTCTTCTAAATAATTCAGCTATTGCATATAACCTTTCATCAGTAGCCTTCTTTATATATTCTAATAATTCTTCTGTTTTATAAGAATCAAACTTACTCAAATAAATATGATCTACACCTATTTCTAAGCTTCTAACTGCCTTTAGTAAAGATTCTTCCATGTTTCTACCTATACTCATAACCTCACCAGTAGCCTTCATTTGAGTACTTAATGTATGATCAGCTTTAGTGAATTTATCAAAAGGAAATCTAGCAATCTTACAAACAACATAATCAACACTAGGTTCTAATACCGCATATATATTACCTATTTTTATTTCATCAAGGGTTAATCCAATTGCAATTTTAGAACTAACCCTAGCAATTGGATATCCAGTAGCTTTTGAAGCCAGTGCACTAGATCTAGAAACTCTAGGATTAACTTCAATTACATAATAGTCAAAAGAGAATGGATCTAAAGCAAACTGAACATTACATCCACCTTCAATTTTTAACTCTTTAATAATATTTAATGCCGCACTAGATAACATTGTATATTCTTTTTTTGTAAGAGTTTGAGCAGGAGCTACAACCATACTATCCCCTGTATGTACCCCTACAGGATCTATGTTTTCCATACTACAGATAACTATTGCAGTATCATTCTTATCTCTCATTACTTCAAATTCAATTTCTTTATAACCAAGTATAGATTTTTCTACAAGTACTTCACTTACAGGAGATAATTTTAAAGCGTTTTTACCAATGGTTCTAGCATCTTCATCATTATACGCAAAACCACCCCCTGTACCTCCTAAAGTAAAACCAGGTCTAAGGATAACAGGGTAACCAATCCTATTTGCACTATCAACAATTTCTTCCACAGTATTTGCAATTTCAGAAGTTAAACTTGGTTGATTTATTCTTTCACATAACTGTTTAAACTTTAATCTATCTTCTGCTTCATCAATTGATTGATATGTTGTGCCTAATATTTCACATTGACACTCTTCTAAAATACCTTTAGAAGCCAGTTGCATCGCAAGATTTAAACCAGTTTGTCCACCTAAAGAAGCTAATATTGCATCTGGTCTTTCTTTTCTAATGATTCTACTTACATACTCTAAAGTTAAAGGTTCCATATAAACCTTATCTGCCATATTAGTATCAGTCATAATAGTAGCTGGATTAGAATTAATTAATATAACTTCATATCCTTCTTCTTTTAATGATAAACAAGCTTGAGTTCCTGCATAATCAAATTCCGCAGCTTGACCAATTACAATTGGACCAGAACCTATAACTAAAATTTTATTTATATCACTTCTTTTAGCCATTGTTTTTTTCTCCTTTAAACTTATCCATCAACTCTATAAACCCCTTATAGATCTTTTCATTAGGATCAAATTGAACACCAAAACAATTTTCTAAAACACTAATACCTTCTATTGTTTTATCCATAATATCTCTATAAATAACTTGTATGTTATCTAACGGTTTTAATGCATAACCATGGTTTTCTGAAACATTGATTATTTTACCTTGATTATCTTTTACAGGATGATTACTACCTCTATGACCTACCTTTAATTTATAAGCCTCCATATCATTTGCTATACCAATTAATTGATACCCTAAACCAATACCAAACAATGGATATTTACCTTGTAATAATTTTATGTTTTCAATCACTTCTTTTACATCATATGGGCTACCAGGTCCATTAGATATTATTATTCCATCACAAGATAAACTTTCAATCTTAACAACACTTGTATTAAAAGGAACTATTGTTACATTACAACCTAATTTATTCAAGTTTTTAATAATTGAATACTTTATACCACAATCAATTATTACAACATTATATTTAGGATTTGAACACCTTGAATACCATAATTTCTTACACGATACTCTACTTACCTTTTCTTTGCATTCAACATATTTATCTATTTTATCTAATGCGTCTTCTGTAGAAATGTTTTCATCACAAATAATACCAATCATACTACCATTATCCCTTAAAACCTTCGTAATACTTCTAGTATCAACATGTGTAAGACCTACAACATCATTTTCTTCAAGTAATTCATTTAATGTTTTTGTATACCTAAAGTTAGAAGGTTTATCATTATACTCTCTGACTATTAGAGCCTTTGGACTAATTATTCTTGATTCATAATCATCATCAGTAATTCCATAATTACCAATTAAAGGATATGTCATACAAAGCATTAAATCTAAATAAGTTGGATCACTTAATTCTTCTTGATAACCTACAACAGAAGTATTAAAAACTAGTTCACCAATGACTTCACTTTCACTAGCAAAACCACTTCCTATATACTCATTACCATTTGATAGCACTAACTTTCTTTTCATTAAATATTCTCCCTATAAACAATTTCACCATCTACGATAGTCATTAAATTCTTACAAGAAACATACCTTCCAAAAAAAGGTGTGTTTTTACTTTTAGAAGCTAAAGCCTTTTCTGTAAGCTTAAAAGAAGTTTTTAAATCATATATACATAGATTTGCTGGTTTATACTCTAGTATCTCACCACCAATAATTCCAAATATATCCGCAACATTATAACTCATTAAATCTATAACCTTTTCTAAACTTAGTTTCTTCTCTTTTACTAAGTATGTATAAATTAAAGGGAAAGCAAACTCTAGTCCTATTATCCCAAAAGGACTACCTTGTAATCCTTTACTCTTTTCTTCTTCACTATGAGGAGCATGGTCTGTGCATATCATTTCTATCGTATTATCAAGTACACCCTCTAATAATGCTTGTTGATCTTCTTTACTTCTTAAAGGAGGGTTCATCTTATAATTACCATCATCTATTACATCTTCTTCATTAAGTAATAAATGATGAACTGTAACTTCACACGAAACATTAACTCCTTCTTTTTTTGCTTGTCTTATTGCTTCTACTGTTTCTTTAGTAGAAACATGACAAATATGTAACTGACAACCAGTTTCTTTTGATAGTTTTATATTTCTAATAACTTCGTTATATTCAGAAGCACTATTAATTCCAACTAAGTTTAATTTTTTTGAAGTGATTCCTTCATGAATACTTCCACCTGGTTTTAATTCATTATTATCTTCACAATGAGCAACTATAATAGCATCTAAACTTTTTGACTTATCCATTGCTTGTCTCATTATCTTATCACTTTGCACTCCTACACCATCATCACTAAATGCAATAACATGTTTTGCTAAATCATCCATATCAGACAATTCATTACCCTTTTGGCCTTTGGTAATAGATCCCATAGGATATACATGTATTAATGCATCTTTTTTTATAATATCTAATTGAACTTTTAAATTATCATATGTATCAGGAATAGGTTTTAAATTAGGCATAGAAAAAACAGTGGTAAAACCTCCAGCTGCACCAGCTTTACTACCACTGTTTATTGTTTCTTTATATTCATAACCTGGTTGCCTTAAATGAACGTGAGGATCAATTAAACCGGGCATTATCGTACAACCTGAAGCATCTATAACTTCATCAACATCTAAATCAATATCATCAGCAACTATTAAAATACCTTTGTCATCAATATATAAATCCTTAGTAACAAACTTATTATTTAAATAAACTTCTCCGTTTTTTATTATATAACTCATTTTATTCTCCCATTATTGCTTCATGTATAACAGCCATTCTTACATAAACTCCATTAGTCATTTGTTTAAATATTCTACTCTTTTCACACTCTACCACATTACTAGCAATTTCAACTTCCCTATTAAATGGAGCTGGATGCATGATAATTGCATTTGGTTTCATCATTTTAACTCTATCTAATGTTAGACCATATTTCTCATGATATTCTTCAACAGTTTTACTCATTTTTGTTTTATGTCTTTCATGTTGTACTCTTAATAACATAATAATATCCATTTCTTTTAATGCTGTTTCAAAATTAATATAATTATATCTAGAATCTCTAAATTCTTCTGGACCACTTATATAACAATCCATATTTAATCTTTGCATAACTTCAATATTTGTATGTGCTACTCTACTATGTTTAATATCTCCAACTATAGCTATCTTTAAACCATCAAATTTATTAAACTCTTGTCTTATAGTTAGTAAGTCCAACAATGATTGAGTAGGATGATCTTGAGTCCCATCGCCACCATTAAATATTGGACAATGTACCTTACCTACTAATGAATTATAATATCCATTTTCTTTTGATCTAATTACTATTCCATCAGGATTATAGCTATCAAACACCATGATAGTGTCATAGAATGTTTCACCTTTTAATATTGACGAATCTTCTGGATAAAAGTTAATTACTTTACAACCAAGTCTATGCTCAGCTACTTGAAAGCTATAATGTGTTCTAGTACTTGGTTCAAAGAAACAATTAATCATAATCTTTTTATCACAAGAATTATCATAAACTCCTTGTGAACATAATTCAGCTTTGTCTAATAATTTGTTAATGTAGTTTGTATCAAAGTCACTTAATTTCAATAAATTTTTCATAGTCCCTCCAAGAAAAAAGCTTCCAAGATACACTTGAAAGCTAGACTAATCCCACTAGTTACTTTGATTAATTTACCTTCTAAGTGTCTCGCACTTAATTAAAGCTAGAGTAATTATATCATAGTAATTTAAATATTAAAGATATTTTGGTAATTCTTTAAAGATTTAGTAATATTTTTTTATAGAATTATTAGATAAAATAATACCTATAATAATCATTACTATACCAATAAGTAAAAAACTAAATGAAAAGCCTAGACTATCAATCAAATAACCTACAACTGGAAATATAAATATCATAGATAAACTAAAAAACATTGTATTAACACTTAGCAATGTTGCACGAACATTGCTCTTAAGTCTTTGTTGTAAGTCATTGTAAAATATAGTTGAGAAAAATGAAAATAAGCTTTCTGTAAGTAAGAATATAAACAAATAAACATTATAATTATTTAAATTAGATAAAGAAAATAAGAAACCAGTAATTATTAATAGTATTATAAAAGTATTTTTTATATTTATCTTGTTTCCTACTTTACTTGCAAGATACACTGATGAAATGTTAAGTAAGCTAGAGATTACCATTAACATACTAATCTTAATAGAAGAATATGAGATTAATTCATTTTGAAAATAGAAATAAAACATAGACATTAAAACCAAACCAAATTGAATTATTATCATAGAATTTAATAATCTAAAATCTTCTTTAAATGTTTTACTTACAGTAGTAATAATTTCTTTAAATGTAATTTTGTATTCTTCTTTTTCTTTTATATCAGGTTCCTTTATAAAAAATATAAAAACTAAAGCTATAAATACTAAACCAATTTGAATCATATAAGTATAATTCAAAAAGCCATTTACAAAAAATCCTGCAATTATCATTCCTGAAGCCCTAGTAAATTCTCCTATCCCAGAAAATATACTAGAATATTTTAAATACTTATCTTCAAGTCCTGCTTCTTTAATAGATTCATACAACATAGCAAGAGCAGTACCAGAATCAAAATTATATGACCATGCTCTAATAACCATAGCGATAGCATATATAATAAAACTACCCTTTGAAACAAGCATTAATATAGAAGCAATTACAATAAATATTCTACTTATATAAATATTTGTTTTATATGTAAATCTATCCGCAAGAATTCCAGTAGGAATTTCTGATATAAAACTAGTCGCATGGAAAATACTTTCTAATATTCCAATTTGAAGCAAACTCATTCCATTTTCGCTTAGAAATAAAATCCAAAAAGTAGTTATGCCAAAAAAACTAAAAAATTCTGATAGACCTATCAATCCAATGTTTCTTTTTCCTGTTTTTTTTAACATAATTACTCCTTAAACTAATTAATAATATCATATATATAAATATCAAAAAACTTCCAAACTAGTCTTGGAAGTTTTGTTTTTCTAAATTTTCTTGTGCAATAGATAACATAAGTTTTATTCTGTTTTCTTGATTTACTGCTGTTGCACTAGGATCATAATCAATTGGTACAATATTGGCATTAGGCATTTTAGAAACAATCTTTCTTATCATCCCTTTTCCATTTATATGGTTAGGTAAACAACCAAATGGTTGAGTACATATTACATTTTCATATCCAAGTTCCACTAGTTCCATCATTTCAGCGGTTAATAGCCACCCTTCGCCCATCTTAGATCCATAACCAACGACGCCTTTAACTATCTTCTTAGTATGTTTAAATCTACCAACAGGCACAAAACTAGAATTTTCTACTATTGCCTCATATAAGGCAGTCTCCATCTTTTCTAAGTAATTATAAAGTAGTTGAACTACTATTTTCTTAACTAAGCTACCACCATAAAGTTTTATATCTTCTAATCTATTATCAACCTTAAATAACGCAAATCCCATTAAACCAGGAACCATATATTCTACATCTTGCGACTTTAAAAACTCTTCTAAATGATTATTACCTAATGGAGCATATTTAACATAAATTTCTCCTACAATTCCAACTTTAATTTTCTTTTCATTACTTATTTTAATATTCTTAAAATCTAATACTATTTGTTTACAATATTCTTTTATTTCTTTTATTTTAAACCCAATATCTCTATTTAATAAGTCAGCACATTTTTTAGTCCAAGCATCTAGTAAGGCATCAGTTTCACCAACATTTATTTCATATGGTCTAACTTGATTAGACACTTGCATTAAACAATCACCATAAACAAGTCCAGCTACTGTTCTTCTAAGAAGAGGAAGTGTAAACTTAAATCCTGGGTTACTCTCTAAACCACTTAAATTTAACGATATTACAGGAATATGAGCATACCCTGCTTTTTCTAACCCTTTTCTTAACAAATGTATATAATTAGAAGCTCTACATCCCCCACCTGTTTGTGTAATCATTAAAGCCACTTTATCTAAATCATAACTACCACTCTTTAATGCATCAATCATTTGACCAATAACTAAAAGTGCTGGATAACATGTATCATTGTGAACATATTTCAAACCATTTTCCACAACAGTATTTCCAGAATTTTCAAGCAACTCCATATCATAACCATCAGCTCTGAATACATCCACCAATATTTTAAAATGAGTGTCAGCCATATTTGGTATAAGTATTTTATGAGTTTTCTTCATTTCCTTAGTAAATACTACACGATTATTTTTTGACATTTTATCACCTTTGATTTGCGGCAAACAGACTTC
The DNA here is from genome assembly GCA_964418835.1 of uncultured Erysipelotrichaceae bacterium. Taxonomy (GTDB): domain Bacteria; phylum Bacillota_I; class Bacilli_A; order Erysipelotrichales; family Erysipelotrichaceae; genus UBA9076. The sequence continues at coordinate 25,324 of CAYQNJ010000002.1, read as the reverse complement.
TTAATCTAATCTTGCACGCACCTAAATTTGTAATTTCATCTATTTTTATTTGAGTATAAATCTTTCCTTTTTCTTCAAGTATATCTCTACACTCATCTGTTGTAATCGCATCACAACCACAACCAAATGACACCAGTTGTACTAAATCCATATCTTTTTGTTTACTTACATACTTTGCGGCTGAATATAACCTTCCATGATAAGTCCATTGATTTAATACACTTACTTCCACTTTTTCATCAACCTTAGATGCTATAACCTCTTCACTAATTACAGCCATATCAAAACCAGCAATCAATTGATCTATACCATGAGATATTTCAGGATCTATATGATAAGGTCTACCAGCTAATACAATAATTGGTTTATTAGTAGCCCTAGCTTCATCTATCATTTCCCACCCTTTTTTATAAACTTGATTTAAATAGTTATCATGTGCTTTATATGCACTATTACATGCCTTAATAACATCCTTAAATTTAATATTTTCAAAATATTTATCTAACATTTCTTTAGCTTTAACAGGAAATGCTTTTTTATTATGAATACCTAAGTAATCATAAATATATTTAACCTTTTCAATATTAGGCATATTCGCATGAATTACTTCTGGATAATAAGCAACTACAGGACAGTTGTAGTTATTATCAGTTTTCTTTTCATCCACGTTATATGACATACAAGGATAAAATATTGTATTAATACCCATTTTAATTAACTCTTCAATATGTCCATGCATTAATTTAGCTGGAAAACAAACAGTATCACTAGGAATAGAAGCTTGTCCTTGTAAGTAAATATCCCTATTAGAGAATGGGCTTATATATACTTCAAAGCCTAACTCAGTAAAAAATGCATGCCAAAATGGTAACAATTCATACATATTTAAACCAAATGGAAGTCCTATCTTACCTCTATAACCTTTTATAGGTCTATATTCCATAAGTAAATTTCTTTTATATTCATACATATTAAGTCTAGATTTAATCTTTTTAGTTATAGGTCTTTCACATCTATTTCCACTAATATACTTTCTTCCATTATCAAACTTATTAATAGTTAACTGACAATGATTCTCACACAACCCACAATTAGTCTGACTCACACTATGTTCAAATAGCTCTAATTCTTCTTTAGTTAAAATACTACTATGAGTATATCCTTTTTGAAGGACATGAAGTGCTGCACCATAAGCACCCATTAAACCAGCAATATTGGGTCTAACCACATCAATCCCTAATTCTTTTTCAAAAGATCTTAAAACAGCATCATTATAAAAAGTCCCGCCTTGAACAACAATATTTTTCCCTAGTGCTTCAATTGAAGTAGGTCTAATAACTTTATATATTGCATTTTTAACTACACTTATTGATAAGCCAGCAGATATGTTTTCTATGCTAGCACCATCCTTTTGTGCTTGTTTTACTGATGAATTCATAAACACAGTACATCTAGACCCTAAATCAACTGGTTTATCCGCAAAGATACCTCTTTTCGCAAATTCTTTAATATCATAACCAAGTGCTTGTGCAAATGTTTGTAAGAAAGAACCACAGCCTGATGAACAAGCTTCATTTAAGAATATGTTATCGATAGTATTATTCTTAATTTTAAAACACTTCATATCTTGTCCACCGATATCAATTATAAAATCAACATCTGGTTTAAAAGCCTGAGCCGCTTTTAAATGAGCCATAGTCTCAACTAAGCCTTCATCCAATCTAAAAGCACTCTTTATAATATCCTCACCATATCCAGTACTTGCACTACCCACAATATTAATATCAGGATAAATTACATAAAGATCTTTTAAGAAGTCTTTTATTATAGGTATAGGATTACCACTATTAGGTTTATAACTTTGCAGTAAAATATTTCCTTTTGTGTCTATTAAAACACTCTTTATAGTAGTACTACCCGCATCAACACCTAGATAAGCATCACCATTATATGTGTTAATATCTATAGTTTCTACTTTTTCTAAATCATGTCTTTTCTTGAATTCTTCATATTCTTTCTCATTAGAAAATAAAGGTTCTATATAACTAAAAGTAGTTGTATCTGAATAAGTTTTCAAACTTAAAATAAAATCTTTAAGATAGCCCTCCTCATTACTAAGGTTAGCTGCACCTAAAGATACAAAATACAAGGAATTTTCAGGACAAATTCCATTAACTTTTAATGTTTTATCAAAAGCATCTCTAAGTTCACTAATAAAGGTAAGTGGCCCACCAAGATATAATACTTTACCACTAATAGGTCTACCTTGAGCTAAACCTGCGACTGTCTGATTTACTACCGCATAAAAAATACTTTTTGATATATCTTCCTTGGTGGCTCCTTGATTAAGCAAAGGTTGAATATCACTCTTCGCAAATACACCACATCTTGATGCTATCGTATATGTCTTAATAGCCTTCTTTGACATTTCATTCATTTCATCAACACTACAATGTAAAAGTGTTGCCATTTGATCAATAAACGCTCCTGTACCACCTGCACAAGAACCATTCATTCTAACTTCCATATTCCCATCTAGAAATAGAATTTTTGCATCTTCCCCGCCTAATTCTATTGCTACATCTATATCGTCGTTTAATAAGCTAATAGCTTTTTTTGTTGCATACACCTCTTGTACAAATGGAATTCTGTTTGCTTGAGCCATGCCCATACCAGCAGAACCCGATATCATTAACTTACATTTATCACCCTTAATAATATCTTCATCAATCTTACTTAGTAAGTCTATTGTACACTCTACAATCTTACTAAAGTGTCGCTCATAAGATGTATATATAATTTCATCATAGTCATTTAGAACAACACATTTTATTGTAGTTGAACCTATATCTAATCCAATTCTCATAATTTCATCTCCATCACCCGATAATAACACCAAATAAAAATAAAGACAATTTAAGTAATAAATACACAAGTTATTTAACTTGGTTTTAACAATTGTCTTTAATATAATTTCTAATTAATTTAATCATGTTATTAGTGTTGCTTACATATTGATTAGGAGTAAATGTTTTAGACTTAGTAATATACTCATTAAAGTTATCTAAATCTTTTGCATAAATAATATAACCATTATTATCAAACTCTTCTAATAATTGAGTTTGATGATCATTAGTATGTTCATGATATTTTGATAATCTAGCAGCTCCAATAACCTTTTTACCTTTAGATAAAGCTGACATTATTGTACCAACTCCACCATGACTAATAACTAAACTAGCTTTATCCATTAAATTATTAAACTCATCAATACTTAAGTAATCAAAGATTTCTAATTTATCACTTTCATACTTAGTATAACCAGCTTGAACTACAACCCTATCATCAATAATTCCTTCATCTATTGATTTTACAATAGAATCTAATAACCTTTTAAAACTTTTATCTTGAGTCCCTAAACTAACTAATATCATTAAAATATCCACCCTCCATAAACAGCAGTAGGATAAAACTCCAACATACTTTCCCATTGAACAATAAACAAATCAGCAATAGGATAAATCATTTGTCCAGCTTTAGTAGGTGTTTTAGCATTTGCGAATGTTTCAATATAAATTATCTTCTTTTTAAACATATGAGCAATATTACAAATAGGTACAGCAGTGTGTGTTCCAGTAGTTACTATTACATCCGGTTTAAGTTTTAAATAATAATAAAATGATTTAATAATATTAAAACCAAACTTAAATAAATAAGAAAACAAGTGGTCCTTAGTTCCATAAACTAAAAAAGAAACCTTATCCTTCCCATATTTATTCATCAATGATAAATTTGATTTTGTTTTTTCTGTAATAATATGGTAATCATATTCTTCAAATAAAGGTGATAACTTTAATAATTCTGTTAAATGACCACCAGTACTGGATATAAACAATACTTTTTTCATAATACCCTTTCAAATAAAAGAAGTGTGTTTCCACACTTCTATGATAAACTATTTTAATGTATTTTTCACTAGTTCTTCAACTTCTTCTGCAGTATCTACATTTAATGCTTGTTCAGCAAGTTTTTCCATATCACTCTTATTTAGAGATCTAATAATCTTTCTTGTATTTAAGATACTTGTAGCACTCATTGAGAATTCATCTAAACCTAATCCTAATAGTATAGGAGCAGCCATAGCATCTCCTGCCATTTCTCCACACATACCACACCATTTACCTTCTTTATGAGCACCATCAATAGCCATTTTAATAAGTCTCAATAATGATGGATTTAAAGGTTGGTATAAGTAAGAAACTTTTTCTGACATTCTATCAGCAGCCATTGAATATTGAACTAAATCATTTGTACCAATTGAGAAGAAATCAACTTCCTTAGCAAATCTATCAGCTAATACAGCAGCTGCAGGAATTTCAACCATGATACCAACTTCAATCTTCTCACCAATCTTAATACCTTCACTAACTAGTTTTTCTTTTTCTTCATCAAATATTTTCTTAGCACTTCTAAATTCACCTAAAGTAGCAATCATTGGGAACATTATACATAAATGACCATAAGCACTAGCTCTAATTAAAGCTCTTAATTGAGTTCTAAATATATCAGTTCTATCTAAACAGAATCTAACAGCTCTATAACCTAAGAATGGATTCATTTCTTCAGGGAATTCAAAATAATTAAGTTTCTTATCTCCACCAATATCTAGTGTTCTAATAACAACTTTCTTACCTTCCATAGCTTCTAAAACTTCTTTATAAGCTAAGAATTGAGCTTCTTCATCAGGAAAATCATTCTCTGAATCCATATATAAGAATTCAGTTCTATATAATCCTACTCCATCTCCACCATTTTCAATTACTCCAGTAACATCTTTTGGTGTACCAATGTTTCCTGCTAGTTCTACTTCATGTCCATCTAAAGTAACACTCTTTTCATTTTTTAATACTTTTAAAGCTTCTTTTTCAGCTTTAAATGCTTCAGCCTTAGCTTTAAATTCTTCCTTTAACTCTTCAGTAGGATTTAAATAAACAGCGCCTTCAATAGCATCTAATATTATATAATCTCCATGGTTAACTTCATCTAGGATACCTTTACAACCAACTACAGCAGGAATCTCTAAACTTCTAGCCATAATAGCACTATGTGATGTTCTACCACCTATTTGAGTAGCAAAACCTAAAGTATAATTTTTATTTAATTGCGCAGTATCTGAAGGTGTTAAGTCTTCAGCAACAATAACTACTTCTTCATCAATTGCAGTTAAATCAGGTATTATAGCCCCTACTAGATTACATTGCAATCTAAACATAACATCTTTAACATCCGCAGCTCTTTCTTTAAAATAAGCATCATCCATGCTTTCAAACATTGCAATTGTAGCATTTGCTACTGTTTGTGCTGCATATTCAGCATTAACCTTTTCATCATTAATCATAAATACTATTTGATCTTTGATTTCTGGGTCATTAGCCATCATTAAGTGAGCATCAAATATTGCAAGTTCTTCCTCGGATAAATTAAGTGCAGCTCTTTCTTTAATTGCTTCAATATCTGCAATTGTCTTTGCAAATGCAGTTTCTAATTTTTCCACCTCATTATCATTAGCTTCAATCTTAGATATATTTAAAATTGGTTGTTGAAGTTTATAGACTTTCGCAAGTGCTATACCTTGTGATGCCGCTATACCTTTTAGCATATTATATCCTCCTATTAATTATTTGTTCATGTGAAAAACTCATATTAAAACAACACTTTAAAAGAATCACATTAAACTAAACAAATATTATCATTTTTTATAGGTTCATACAATTGATAAATTCAAATATCGCCTTTTTCTTAAGTCTATAGTAGGTTGATTTGGTATAATAATCTAAGTACCATAATGATTCATTTTTCTTAAGAAACTCATTTTCGATAATACATTTTGTATCTCTACTACATTCATTAAGATAACAATCAATAGTAAAAATTAAATCACTATCATTCTTAAAAGTACTACTTTGTTCATTAACTTGCATAATGCCAGCATTAATTTCCCTCCTTAATACTGATTTTCTGTAAGTCTTCCCTATATGCCTGACTATTTTCTCAAGCTCCTTGTAAGTTAATTTATTTGTCATAGAACATTCCCCTTATTCTTAATAAATGTATACTATAAAATCTATATAATTCCTATATTATTCTCGATATTAGAGAACAGTAATATTAGTTTTTGCCTTTTATTAAGAATTACAGTAAAATTATGAACAGGAGTTTTAAAATGAAAACAAAATCAACCTTAAATATAAGTAGAATATTAATCACATCATTTCTGTTCTTCTCAATACCATTTGTATCGAGTATGTTAGATAAAATAATATCTAACATAACCATTTCATATAGTCTTACTATATCAATAGTCGCATTTATTTACATTGTATATAATTGGGATTTATTTGCGTTACACTATAATAGATCAAAAAAGAATATACCTGATACTATATTCTTTACAATTGTAGGTTTAGTATTATTTGGAATACTAACATACATAAATCAAAGATTTATAAAAGGATATATTCTATTGTGTGATGAAGCTACTTTAAGAAGTTATGTTGGTGGTACACCAATATTAATTATTTCATATACATTCTCATTTGCACTATGTATGATGATAGCTTACAAATCAATAGTAGATAGAATAAAGATAGAGATATCAACTGAATTAGTTATATTGTTTTCTGGATTATTCTTTGGTTTATTATATACAATATTTTATGTACCATACAATTTAGACTTAATGATTTCTAGCTTTCTATACTATTCAATATTCTTCATTATTTCTTCTTACCTATATAATCAATGTGGATCATTTATTCCAGCAATGATCTCTATAACATTAATACTTGCAATATTAAATTTAATGATAATACTATAAAAGACGCTTACGCGTCTTTTGTTTTATTCTGTTTCAATTAATCCGTATCTACCATCATTTCTTCTATAAACAACAGCAATACTTTCTGAATCAACATCATTATATATAAAGAAGCTATGACCTAACATTTCCATTCTCATAATCGCTTCTTCTACATCCATTTCTTCTGGATTAATAGTTTTTGTTTTAACAGGAACGTCTTCATTTTTTAATACTGTAACATCTTCTTCAATAAAAGCTTTAGCAAGTTTATCTTTGTGTCTTCTTGATAATCTAGTTTTTTGACGTCTAACTTGATCTTCAAGTTTATCAATAGCTAAATCCAAAGCCGCATAGAAATCATCATGTTCAACTTCAGCTCTTAATTGACCAACTTTAGTTGGAATTGTAATTTCTACCTTTTGAGTATTAGGATATACTCTACAAACAACTCTTGCTATTGTGTCACTATCTATTAACAAATACTTTTCTAAGAATGATAACTTCTTTTCAATCTTTGCCTTCATAGCTTCAGTAACATCAATATTCTTACCAACTATTTCAAATCTCATAATAAATCCTCCTATATGATAATTATACTTCAATTGGGATTATTTAACATAGATTATACATATTTATTCTACTAATTTTTTTATCCATTCATATACAACAATCATAGAATAGGTATCCATTGCACAATATGACTTTAAGTTTTCTATTACTAATTCTTTTTCTTCTTCATTACTAAAATCATCTATGCCTCTCCAGCTAAATACCGCATCCATACCTTGATGTATTTCTAAATCTGAATAACCAACATCATCTAAGATACTCATAATCTTTTTTAATGAATATTGACCTTTCATTCTTGTATCATATATAAGACCTGCATCAAATGGAAATTGTAAATCTACTATTCTTGAATAAATCTTCATTAACTCTTTAGCATACTTAGGATAAGCTACCGCTAGCTCTTTAATTCTTATCTTTTCAGCCGCATCACCATTATATGCAAAGATACTACCTTCTTCAGGCACATCATTTAATAAAGACTTTAATAAATTTAACCTAGTATCATCAAACTCTAAAAACTCTTTATGAATAATATCATCACCTTTTAATATATGTAATGAATATTGAAATGGTAATACGTCATAAGTCTTCATACCCTTATATGGTGGTATTGCAAATGTTTCCCATTCAAAATCTAAGAATGATATTGGATGTTTAAGTTTAGATAACCACGATTTCAATGCAAGTTTATCATAAAATAAACCATCATTTTGATCCGCTCTGATTTGAGCATACTGCTTTCTAGAACCTTCTAACCTGTCTAAATCAACATCTTTTAAATATTTGATTCCATCTTTATACATATCATGTTTATGTTGGCTTGAAACAAGTGTAAGTATTGAGTTATCTTCCATCTCTTCTTCATCTTTAAAACAAACATCATAATACTTACATTTACCAAACCTTGTACAAGCTTTAACCCTTTTAGGTTGAATTAACTCACTACTTTCAACAACTTCCATCTTATTTAAAGTATTAGTATAATCTTTCATCTTCCTAAAGATTAAATCTTTAACTAAACTAGCTTGATTGTTATTTGTATTATAGAAATGTTTTGATATTACAAATAACTTATCAATATCTAACACATCTTCTCTTACATATTCACTATTTAAATGAATTATACTTATATCTTTAATATTTATCTTATTACTTATTAACACCCAAACCATTGATGTATAAAATAACACATCATCTTCATGAGGATAATTACCTATAAACAAGAAATATAAATCCCATCCATCTTTATTCCTATGTAAAAAAGGAACCTTTACTCTAAGCTTTCCATACTCAAATCTTCCTTTAATAATCCAATCAAAGGAATTCATTGCATTTAAAGCTTTTTCAGGTCCATCATTTACTACACCCAAAAAATAATCTTTTATTTTAAGTTTGTCTTTAGCAAGTTCTGTAACTTCTTGATCAAATCTGACATAAGGATTAAAAGATGTACTCTCTTCATTTAGACTTAATTGAAAAAGCCTAGGACATCTAATATATTTTTTTAGGTCACTGATATGGTACATCTTTTACTCCTAACTAAATTACAAAATTACCGTTTTCAAATACTTGTATTTCTTTACCATCAAAGGTAATACCTTTAATATTCATATCACTACTACCAAACATAAAGTCATTATGAGTCATAGAAACATTAGCACCATTTTCAACTAATTCTTCTTCACTCATGTTTTCACCATTTACCATATTTGTAGGATAAGCCGCACCAAGTGCTAAATGGCATGAAGCATTTTCATCAAATAAAGTATCATAGAATAATATATTTGATTGAGAAATAGGTGTATCAAATGATATAAGTGCTACTTCTCCTAATCTAGAAGAACCTTCATCAAGTTCAATTAAATTCTTAAGAGCATCTTCATTCTTTAATGCTTTATAGTCAACTGCAACACCATCTTTAAACTTAATCCAGAAGTCATCAATTAATTTACCTTGATAATTTAAAGGTTTAGTCGCATATACAATACCATTTACACCATTTCTATCCGGCATAGTAAATACTTCTTCTGTAGGTAAGTTTGGATTAAATGCTACATTACCTAATGTAAAGTCTTGACCACCTCTCCAAATATGATTTTTAACTAATTTAACTGTTAAATCAGTACCTAAAGAATTTGTGAAATGTAATTCCTTAAAGTTATATTCATTCATTTTTTCATAGTAATGTCTTAAATCTTTATTATGTTTATCCCAAACTTCAACAGGGTTATTATCTTCACTAACATGAACTGTCTTTAAGATTGCTTCCCAAAGAGCTTGGATGCCTTCTTTTTCATCTAAATCAGGGAACACTTTCTTTGCCCAAACTGGATTAGGCACTGCAACTATTGTCCATTGACCATGATTAGCCATAGTATAGTATCTATATGGTTTCATAGCTTTAGATGCTTCTAAAGTAACTTCTTGAAGTTTTGCACCATCAATATGACTTAATAAATCAGGTACTGTACTTCTAATATGAATAAAGCAACACTTCTTATCAATACCCGCCTTATATCTATCAACAGACCAAGAAGGTACTTCTTTTAATAATTCAGTTTCAACATTTTCATATGATAATTTTGTAAGTTGTTCATCACTATATCTTACTTCTACTTGACTTGCCCCAGCTTTATAAGCTTCATTTGCAACAAGTCTTGCAAATTCATAATGATCAACACTACTATTAACAACAACATATTGACCCTTTTGAACATTAGCACCAACTTGTACTGCAAGTTGTGCATATTTTTGTAATATTTTTTCGTTTATTTCCATTTTATACTCCTTTAGATACTGGTAACATAGCTGCACCGATTACACCTGGTTCTTCAAGTTTTGCTTCCACAAATAATGTATTTCTCATAGGTCCATGAACAAGTTCTTTAAACTTTTCTTCAACTTGTGGTAAGAATTTATCTTTAGACTTCATCAATCCTCCACCAAGAATAAACATCCATGGATCACTAACATGGGCAATCATAGAAAACATTAATGCTAAATCATATACAACTTTATCTACTATTTTTTTTGCTTCTTCATTACCTTGAATAGCTAAATCAAATACATTACCAGCATGTTGTATTTCAACATCCTTAATTGCAGCTTTTGCTTTTCTAACAATCGCAGTTCCACTTGCTTCATTTTCTACTGCACCAGCATTTAAATGATTTAATTTTTCACCATCTCTATCAACAATTAGATTAGCAATTTCACCTGCAAAACCATTATGTCCAGAAACTACTTGTCCATTAGCAATTAATGCACCACCAATACCAGTAGACATTGTAACATAATAAACTACTGGAAGTCCTTTTCCTGCACCAACAAGTGCTTCTGCTAAACCAGCCACATTAGCATCATTATCTATATATGTTGGTATATTAAATTCTTCTGTTATTTCAGAAGCTAATGGATAATCCGCAAAATCTTTAAGATTTGTAGACATAACCATCTTTCCATTAATTGTGTCACAAGGCCCAGGAACACCAATACCAATACCTGAACATTCTTGATAATTAGGTATTTTCCTTATTAAGCTCTTTATGTTTTCCATAACCTTTTCAGGTCCTTCTAATGCATATGATGGACTCTTTTCTTGAGCTAATACAATTCCATCAGCTGTAACTTTTGCGACTCTAACATTTGTACCACCTAAATCAATTCCAATGTAAGTTTTCATATTATACTCTCCCTCTATACTCACCAATTAAGTCATGATCTTTTACTTTATTTATTTTAACCTTTACAAACTCACCTAAGTTTAGTTTTTCATCTGAATAAACCCAAACTTCTCCATCTATACCATCTGGTGCGTTTAAAAAGCTTCTACCCCTATAAGTTTTAGTTAATGCATCATAGCCTTCTATTAAGACTTCTAATATTTCATTTATATATTTTTCATTATTCACTTTAGATATTTCTCTTTGTATATCCATAAGTTGATTTAATCTTCTAGCTTTGATATATTCCTCTACTTCATTATCCATATCATAAGCTTTGGTATCTTCCTCCTTAGAATATGTAAAGGCACCTAACTTATCCCATTTAACATCCTTTACAAACTCTAAAGTATCTTCAAAATCTTCTTCTGTTTCATTTGGAAACCCTATAATCATTGTAGTTCTTAAAACTGAATTTTTAAATGTTCTTCTAATTTTTTTGGCAATGTTTTTTATACTTTCTACATTACCTCTTCTATTCATAAGTTTTAATAACTTATCATTACCATATTGAACAGGTATATCAAAATAAGGTAAAACCTTATCTAATTTAGACATCCCTTCAATAAGTTCATCATCAATTTCATCAGGATACATGTATAATACTCTAATCCAATATAGACCTTCTAACTTATTAAGTTCTACTAATAAGTCTAATAACCTTCTTTTCCCATATAAATCTAATCCATACCTTGTAGTATCCTGTGCAATTACATTTATTTCTTTTACACCATTTGATACAAAGGCTTTTGATTCTTCAATTAACTCTTCAATTGGAGTTGAAACATATCTACCTCTTATTAAGGGTATTGCACAATAAGAACATCTATTATCACAACCATCCGCAATCCTTAAATAAGCCATCCAAGGTTTTCCAGAAAGTACTCTAGTTGTTTTACCATAAGTGTTACTTATCCTTATACCTAAAACCTCACTTAATATACTCCCTAAATTATGATATTCATATATACCTATAAATCTGTCAACTTCAGGCATTTCTTCTTTAAGTTCTTTTTGATATCTTTGAGCTAAACAACCAATAACAATTAAATGTTTACAATTTTTATTCTTGTAATCACTCATTTCTAAAATGGTATCTATCGCTTCTTTTTTTGCGGATTCAATAAATCCACATGTATTAATTATTATAGCCTCTGCTTCTTCATATTTACTTGTAATTTCTTGGCCGTTATTTATTAATAACGTTAACAATTTCTCTGAATCTACAAGATTCTTACTACAGCCAAGTGATACTATCCCTATTTTCATATAACCTCTTTTTCTTCTATAAATAATATTATCATAACAAATGTTATTTTCTATCTTATTACACAACAAAAAGACTTTATATTTCTATAAAGTCCATTCATTTAAGCTAATGTTCCAAATGGATCCCAAGGTAATAATTCAATTGGTTCCTTACTTAAACATTCTAATTGTTTTTCATTTAAGTATTTCTTATTAACTACTGCTTGATATACAAATTTTTCAAACCAAGAATCACTACACACAAAATATCCTTTTCTTGCGATTTTATCTCCCCAACTGTTTTCAATTTTAAATCTGTTTGGTTTATCATCAATTAAGTTAACACCAGTAAAACACATCGCATGATTCATAGCACTATTTCTAGTATCTAACATTTCTTCCTTACTCATATCAAAATCAATATCAAATGTATTGTTGTAATCAAATTGATTATCATCCCAAACACCTAGTTCTCTATCCCCTAAAAATGAACAATCACAACCAAACCAAACTATTTGATTATCTTTCATTTGCTTAATAACTAACTCTTTAAATTCATTCATTGGTAAGTTAAGAAATCTTACAGGGTCACCATTTACAACATTACCTAAATACTTAACAGTATATAATTCGTGATATGGTTTATCCTTTGTAGGACCATGAATAATACCTACATATTCATCTAAGTTATACTCTAGATAATCCTTATAGAACTCTTTAGGAGTAATATCTTTATAAACATGATAGTTATTATCTTTATCTCTATATTCAAAATCGAATGTTTTAGGAGGCACTCCAAAACAATTACACAATAATCTATAGCTTTCATTCAATGTTTTTTCTTTTTCTTTTAACACTTCTTCCATTGAATATTTCTTAGTATATGCCGCAAACTTTCTTAATCTTTGATTTATCAACCTATTCAACTCATTTGTATGACCTGCCTGATATGTTTCTCCCATGGCATTTTTAGTAACAACACCATATTTTTTTACAACAGAGGCTAACATATTCCATTGACCTCCATCACCAATACCCATATCTAATACATATCTTAAAGTTTCACTACCTAAATCTTCTTCTTTTTCTTTAATTGCAATTTCCAAAAATAAATTAATTTTTTCTAATTTATCATAAAAAGCAAGGTAGTTTTGAGAAAGTTCAATTTCTTTAATATCATATTTTCTTCCTAAAGCTTCTCTCATTACATTACAAGCCGCAAATATCCAACATCTACCTGATCTTAATTGTTCAGTAACAGGCATTGTTTGTATATCAATTGAAAATATATCCGTAGTATCTTTGTCAGCTTCCATTACTCTAGAAATTGTTTCTATACTATTTTTATATAAAGCTCTTCTAACTACTTTTGCTTTCTCATCTTTAAGATAAGATTCTTCCATTTTTTCTAAATCTTTTAAACTAATTTCCTTCATAATAATTCTCCTTTAACCATTTTATTTTATACCTATAAGGTATGTCTTGCAAATAATCAAATCCCTTGTTTATAAACCTAAATAAATTATAATTAAGTTAGAAAAGGAGATTATTTATGATTAATGAAAAAACACAAGAACTATTAAATAGTCAAATTAACAAGGAATTATATTCTGCTTACTTATATCTAGCATTTGCCAATTGGTATGTAGATAACGGTTTAGATGGATTTGCGAATTGGTTTAACATACAAGCTATGGAAGAAAGAGACCATGCGATGCTATTCTTGCAATACATGCAAAACAATGGTTTAAAGGTAACTCTAGAGGCAATAGATAAACCTGGTCAAGAATTAGATAATTCTAAAGATATCCTTAATGAAGTGTTAAAACATGAACAATATGTGACTGAATCAATTCATAATATTTATGATGAAGCACTAAAAAACAAAGACTATCGTACAACTCAATTCTTAGATTGGTTTGTAAAAGAACAAGGTGAGGAAGAAAAGAACGCTGAAGACTTAATAAAACGTTGGGAATTATTTGGTGAAGATTCAAAATCACTTTATATGTTAGACAATGAATTAGATCAAAGAGTTCATACAGCTCCAGACTTAGTATTATAATTAAAAAAACTAGTTCGATTTGAACTAGTTTTAATATACTTTCCAAAAAGCTATGCTATATGGTTTTAACTCACTACCTCCACCAAAATCATGTGTTTCATTAGTAATTAAATCAATAGCCCTACCTGCTTGAGCATCAAAATGAGCTATATATGATTCTTTATCTATATTAATCGCAACCATTATTCTTTCATCATTAATACTTCTTTCAAATATAAGTTGTTTATTTGTAAGAAGTTTTTTAGTGATTTTTCCATTTATAAAAGATTCTTCGCTTTTATAAATATTTGCTAGTTTACTAATAAAATCAAACAAATCATTCTCTATATACTCATTAAAATATGGTCTAAGCTCTTTATCACTGTGTTTACTTCTGACTCCTTTTTCACCCCATTCACTCCCATAATAAATATTAGGTATACCAGGAATAGAAAATAATATACCATAAGCAATTTTTAAATGATTGGAATCTTTTAATACACTAGCAATTCTATTAACATCATGATTATCTAAGAAGTTATAAGGATGAGATCCAACATACCTTCTTGTGAATTGTTCTTCTAATGAATGCCATAATTCAAATAGGTTTAATTCATTTAAACTAGACCATATACCTTTATATAGTTGATAGTTTGTTACACTATCCATCATTTGTTTATTCATTAATCTATTTAAATCACCATGTAGCATTTCACCTACCAAAAAGAAATTTTCTTTATATTGTTTTGTAAAAGAATTTAGTTTTCTCATAAATTCCTCATCAACCATATAAGCTACATCTAATCTAATTCCATCAATATCAAATTCATCAATCCAAAACTTAACAGTTCCTAACAAATAATCTATTACTTCTGGATTTTTTAAATTTAGTTTAACTAATTCATTATGCCCTTCCCAATTTTCATAATAAAACATACCATTATATACATTATTGAAATCTATATTAAACCAATACCTATATATAGAATTTTCTTTATTCTTTAAAACATCTTGAAAAGCCCAAAACCCTTTTCCAACATGATTAAAAACTCCATCAATAATTACATTTATTCCATTATCATGTAATTTAATACAAAGATTTTTAAAATCTTCATTACTTCCTAATCTACTATCAATTTTTCTAAAATCTACAGTATCATATCCATGATATTCACTTTCAAAAACAGGACAAAAATAAACACAATCACATCCAAGTTTTTTAATATGATTAATTATTTTTTCAACTTCACCTAATCTATGATTTAATACAAAATCATTTCTATACAATGAATTAGTTATACCAAATGGATAAATCTGATAAATAACACTCTTTTCATACCACATATAATTACCTCACATGCTATAATTATACTACATAAGGTTATGGAAGAAATACAAATGAAAATGAACCTTCATAATATAATGAAGGTTAATAAACTTAAATATGGAAAAGACTATAAATATAATTTATTATTTTTAGATTTTGATGGTGTAATTAATGTACCTGTATTAGATTTTGATCATCTTACTGATGAAGAATTATCAAATTTATACAACAAGGCAAATATAGATAGAATTAATAATTTAAACAAACTATGTAAGATGTTTGATTTGAATATTGTTATATCATCAAGTTGGAGAGTATCAGGGTTAGAGTATTGTAAAAACTATTTATTACAATCAGAATTAGATCCAATAATTAATATTGTAGGAGTCACTAAAAATGAAGGTTTTATGAAAAGATATATAGAGATTTATGATTATTTAATAGAACACTCTAACTTTACTAACTTTTTAATTATAGATGATTTATATATGCATCATTTAGACTATCATGCGATTAAAACGGAATTTGAATTTGGTTTTAATGAAAATAAGTTAAATGAAGCTATTGAATTGTGTAAAAAATTCTAAAATTAAGTTAAATTTATGTAAAGTTCATTGGCGAAACATTCTCTTTTTTATTGACTACATAATTATTAAAAGTTATATTTATATTGGTAATGGGAAGAAATTATGAAAAAATTACTAATATCTGCTTTAGCATTATTGCTATTAGTAGGATGCAACACTAAACCAACTAGTGAAGAACCTACTACTGAACCAGCAGAAGAAACAACAGAAGAAACAACAGAAGAAACAACTGCAGAAGCTACTGGAGTACAAGTAGGAATAGGATCAGTTACTTCATTAAAAGTTACTGATGCTGGTGAAAAAGATGGAAGTATCCAAGCTAATACAACAATCGCTGCATTGGTTGTAAAAGATGGAGTAATCGCTGCATTTGAAGAATATGCTGTTGGTAAAACAGTTGAAGAAGTACTAGTT
>CAYQNJ010000002.1:0-8453 GCA_964418835.1 uncultured Erysipelotrichaceae bacterium | reverse complement strand
AATCGCTGCATTTGAAGAATATGCTGTTGGTAAAACAGTTGAAGAAGTACTAGTTATACCAACATATGTAAAAGATGATTCTCATCAAGCAGTTCCTGAAGCTGAAGATTTAAAAACATCTGTAACAGTTGATATCGCAGGATATAAAGCTGCTATCAAAGCTGCAAGCAAGAACTTAACAGCTGTTGAAGGTGTTGCAAAAGTTGGTGTTGCAAACAGCACTAAAGTTGATCGTTTAGCTGATGCTGGTGAAAAAGAAGGAAGCGCACGTTTCAATACAGTATATGCTCTAGTTGCTGTAGATGCTGATGGAAAAATCGTTTACATCGACATCGATAATGCACAAAATGCAGGAAGTTTTGATACTACTGGTGTAGTTACAACTGATGCTACAGCTGCTACTCCTACTAAAACAGAAAAAGGCGATGCATATGGCATGAAAGCTGCTTCTGGAATTGGTAAAGAATGGTATGAACAAATGGCTGCATTTGAAGAATATGCAACTGGTAAAACAGTTGAAGAAGTACTAGCTACTCCTACATATGCTAAAGATGAAGGTCACCCAGCTGTTCCTGAATCAGAAGATCTAAAAACTGCTGTAACAATTGATATCGGAGATTACTTAGCAACAATTGAAAAAGCAAATGCTAATTTAGTTGAAGTTAAATAATTAAAACCAAAAAATTAAGCACATCTTAGGATGTGCTTTTTATATTAGTTTTTCTATTTCATTTTCTAAGTTTTTTACCATATCTTTAGCGTTTTTAGCAGTTAACATATTATATTTATTAAACAATAAAGATCGATGTAAACTCCATACAGGCGCATTATTAGGAACATCACTATCTTCTCTAGGAAAGATATGCCATGTTAGATGATCCGAATTACTTAATAGCTCTATATCTACCCCATCACAATCAAATGCTTTATAAACAGCTTCTTGAACTAATAGTAATTCATTTAAATACTTTGTTTGTTCATCTTTAGTGAGTTCTCTTAAACTCTTAACATGTTTCTTATGAATAAATAAAGTATATCCTTTAAAATATTGATGATCTCCTAATACTACATAACCTGTTTCTAACTCTTTTACAAAAAAAGGAAATTTATTCTCTTTTATCATTTCTATTCTTTTACATGTATAACAACTCATTACACCCTCCAGTTAGCATTCGCTAATCGTTTTGATTGACTGTATCATTTCTTACCATTATACTTAAGACAAGGTGGTAATAATATGAATTTAACAGATGTAATTATTATAACAATTATTGGATTATTAGTCATTTTAAGTATTAGATATTTATATAAAAATAAAAGTAGTTGTTCAGGGTCTTGTGGTGGATGTGGATCAGCAAGTAAGTGTTCAAGTTTAAGTAATTTCTATGAAGATTACAAAAAAGACCAAAGTATTAATGTAAATAACTAAACAACAGGATAAATCAATCCTGTTGTTTTTTTAATTTTGTTTTAATTATATCTATTGTAGTTTTCCAATCTTTTTCTTCTATACTTTTACTTTTATCATTATATCTGTTTTCTAACTTATTTCTTAACTCGTCTATTTCATGCACATGTTCAAATAAGGCATGAAGATTTTCATCATTTATAAAATCTAAAATATATTCTTTTATAGTTATCTCATTCATTACATCATGTATATGAATATTCAATACTTTATCAACCATTTCATAATACAAAATTAACTGTTCATCAATTAATTTATATAAACTATTAACATCTTCAACATATTTACTATATTTATATTCATTACCCTTAAAATCAATGATACCTACAGATTTATTTAAACATATATTTAATTCTTTTTTTATTGAATCCAAAAACTTTTCATTCTTATTGTTTATTTCATCCATAAAGTTTAAATAATTTGGATGTGCACTATCAAATTTATCCCTAGATTGCTTTATAGACTTTTCTAAATCACTAGTACTATAACCCTTCTTATACAACATTATTGGTAAAAATAGCATTGTAATAAAAGAAGCTCCTATAAATCTAATCGGCCATACAATAATAGATTCTGGTTTAAACTTTCCAAAATCCCACAAATTAATTTTTGTGTTTTTTTGTGAATATAGCTTCTCATTTAATTCTTGTATATTTTCCAACAATACTTTGTGTTCTTCATTCCACCTAACATATTTATCTAAATCATCATTATTTAATAATCTATACTCTTCAATCTTTTCTGATATATCTTTTAATTGATCAATTGTTTTTAGTGGTGTAGTTATATGTAAAGCCACAAAATGTTCATCAATAATTGTACTATGCATTAATACCTTCCTTACTTTCCTATTGTTTTATATCCTTCAATTATATTAATAGTAGAACTAGTTCCAACCCTTTTTACACCTAAATCTATCATTTCCTTAAAAGACATAAAGTCTTTAATACCTCCTGCAGCTTTAACTTTTACTTCACCACAGTTTTCAAGCATTAGCTTTACATCTTCTACTTTCGCATTACCTATTCCAAATCCAGTACTAGTTTTAATAAAATCGGGTTTTACTTTGCTTGCTATAATACTAAGTATAATAATCTCTTCTTTACTAAGATAACAGTTTTCAAATATAACTTTTGAAATCACATTACTATTCTTACATATACTTACAATTTTTTCCATTTCTTCTTGTATTAAATCAAATCTATTATTTTTAACATAAGATAAGTTAATTACATAATCTATTTCATCAACACCACTTTTAATACTATCTAAACATTCAAAACACTTTGTTTCTATACTGTTTTGACCTAATGGAAATCCAATAGCCGCACCCACATGTATCTTAGTATCCTTTAATTGTTCTTTACAAAACCTAACCCAACACGGATTTATTGCAACCATTTTAACCTTATATTCCTTTGCTTCATCACATAGTTTAACTAAATCACTTTCACTTGCATAAGCCTTTAAAAAGGTATGATCAATATACGATGCTACATCAAATTCATCCTTAAACATAAGTACACCACCTTTAGTAACATTATACCAACTTTGCATTTGAAACATTCAACCATTTTATCCAGTTTAATTGACACACCAAATTATAATTAATATTATTATCATATTGGATGGTAAAAATATGAGATCAGATG
The DNA here is from genome assembly GCA_964418835.1 of uncultured Erysipelotrichaceae bacterium. GTDB lineage: Bacteria > Bacillota_I > Bacilli_A > Erysipelotrichales > Erysipelotrichaceae > UBA9076. The sequence continues at coordinate 5,333 of CAYQNJ010000002.1, read as the reverse complement.
GAAGAAAAGTATACAATACTCTTATTAAAATAACCCTTTATGCATTATTTCTTGGCTTTATAGGTAACCTTGCTATACACGCCAAACCAGGTGTTTCAAAAATAGTTTTAATTATATTATTCTTAACAATATTAATAATGGCTACTATATATGAATTTCTTAAATTCCTTTTCAATAAGGCTGTTAGTTCTATTAATGATAAATGTGACCCTGAAAAAGGAAAAGATTTATTTAATAAATTATTAAAAAGAGATTTCTTTAAATTATTTAGTAGAAACAAATTTGCGTTTAATCTAGTTTATAACCTTTCTACAAACAACCCTAAAGAAGTATTAAATATTATTAGAAATGAAGAAAAATACTTTAACTCGACAATGAATAATAGGCTTATTAAAAGTAGTACAATGATGTTTGCTTATGCATTATTAGATAACACTACACAACTTAAGAAAACATACAATAACCTAATGGAAATTAAAAATAACAAATCACTTTACAAACAAGCATCACCTCAATTTAATTGGAAAGAACTAGAAGCACTATATGAACTTTATTCATCAAACTATAAAAAAGCAGTAAGCTTATACAAAAATACTGAACTATTTAATATGAACAACAGAGAAAAAACTCAGTACTATTATTATTATGGAAAAGCATTGTTTCTAAACAATCAATATAAAGAATCAAAAGAAGTACTAGAATCATGTCTTAAATTATCAAATAAAACCGCATTCACTAAAATGACTAATAAATTATTAAATGAAATTAACAAAAAATAATTTATTAATATAGATAAATATGTTATTATTTTCAAGTAAAATTTAAAGAATAGAGAGGACTTTTTATGAGTAGAACCCTTGGTACAGTAGTAAGAGGTATTAGAACACCGATTGTAAAAGAAGGAGATAATCTAGTTGAGATAGTTTTCAATTCATTAAAAGAAGCAGTAGAGACAGAAAACATCACCGTCAAAGACAAAGATGTTGTTGGAGTTACAGAATCATTAGTAGCTAGAGCACAAGGTAACTATGTTACTACAGCCGACATAGCACAAGATATCAATTCTAAATTTTCAGGACATATAGGAGTAGTATTCCCTATATTAAGTAGAAACAGATTTTCTATAATATTAAAAGGTATTGTAGAAAGTGGTAAAAAAATAACTTTATTATTAAGCTATCCAAGTGATGAAGTTGGAAATCATTTAATGAATTTAGATAAGCTAGATGAATTAAAGATTAATCCTCATGATAGAATTCTTACAGAAAAAGAATATAGAGAATTGTTTGGTGATAAAGTATATCATGAATTCACTGCAATAGACTATGTAAAACTATACAAAGATATCGGTAAAGATAACATAGAAATAATTTTCGCAAATGATCCAAGAGTAATACTAAACTATACAGATGAAGTCCTAGTTGCTGATATTCATTCTAGAAAAAGAACAAAAAGACTAATAAAAGATGCTGGTGGTAAAACAGTTCTTTCATTAGATGAAATAATGAACGCTCCTATTAATGATAGTGGCTATAACCCAGACTTTGGAGTACTTGGCTCAAACCTTGCTTCTGACAATGAACTTAAGCTTTTTCCAAGAGATGGACAAAAATATGTTGATGAACTTCAAAAAAGATTCAATGAAGAATTTGGTAAGAATGTAGAAGTATTAATATATGGAGATGGTGCATTTAAAGACCCAGTAGGAAAGATTTGGGAGTTAGCTGACCCATGTGTATCCCCTGCCTTTACTGAAGGTTTAAAGGGCATTCCAAATGAAATTAAGATTAAATACATTGCTGATACTGAATTAGAAAATGTATATGGTGAAGAAGCTGTAAACATCATAAAACAAAAGATTTATACTAAAAGCCAAGACTTACTTGGAAGAGCTGAATCACTAGGAACAACACCAAGACAAATTACTGACTTAATAGGAAGTCTATGTGATTTAACTTCAGGTAGTGGTGACAAGGGAACTCCTGTAGTATTTATACAAGGATATTTCGATAATTACGCAAATGACTAAAAACTGCTTACGCAGTTTTTTTATTCCAAAAAAAAAGCTTTGGTTTCCCAAAGCTAGTTATAATTAACACTTGTTTCTAATTTTTCAAAATGATTAGGTCTAAATAAGAAGTATAGATAAATAAGTAATAATAATACTGCAACTATAGTCCAAACAGTAAATATACCTGTAGTAACAAACAATCCTATTTGATACACGATTAATGAAATAGAATAAGCAAATAGTGTTTGGAATGCAACTGCAAATATAGTCCAACCAGTATTATTCATTTCTCTTTTAATTGCGCCTATTGCTGCAAAACAAGGAGCGCATAATAGGTTAAATATTAAGAATGAATATGCAGATAAAGCTGTAAAGTCTAAAGCAATATTACTCCATATTTCTAAACCTTCATCACTAACTTCTGCAATTCCATATAGTACACCATATGTACTAATTACATTTTCTTTAGCAACTAAACCAGTAATAGTAGCAACTGTTGCCTTCCAATTACCCCACCCAAGTGGAGCAAACAATGGTGCTGCTATATTACCAATATTAGCAAGTATACTTGTATTTAAATCTTCTACCATTCCAAAACTTCCATTATTAAATCCAAAACTAGATAAGAACCAAATTACTATTGTTGATAATAAGATAATTGTTCCTGCTTTTTTAATAAAACTTGTTCCTCTTTCATAAACACTTCTAAATGTATTTGAAAATCTAGGAATATGATATGCTGGTAATTCCATTACAAATGGTGCAGGATCTCCAGAGAATCTTTTTGTTTTCTTTAAAATAATTCCAGAAATGACAATAGCAGCTATACCTACAAAATATGCACTAAATGATACCCATCCAGAGTTATTAAATAAAGCTCCTGCTATTAAAGCTATAACAGGAAGTTTAGCTCCACAAGGCATAAATGAAGTTGTTATGATAGTCATTCTTCTATCTCTTTCATTTTCTATTGTTCTACTAGCCATAATACCAGGAACACTACATCCAGTTCCAATCATCATAGGAATAAATGATTTTCCTGATAAGCCAAACTTTCTAAATATTCTATCCATGATAAACGCAATTCTTGTCATATATCCACATTCTTCAAGTAAAGCAAGGAATGTAAATAATACTAACATTTGAGGTACAAAGCCTAATACAGCTCCAACCCCTGCAACAATACCATCTAATATTAAACTAACTAATACATCTGATGTATTTATACTTATTAGGAAGTTTTCAATAATTGGAGGTATAATCTCTCCAAATAAAACATCATTTGTCCAATCAGTTACAATTGTTCCTACTGTAGTTACCGATACATAATATACAATACCCATAACTAGTATAAATATTGGTAGTGCTAAAAATCTATTTGTAACAATTTTATCTATTTTATCTGATGTAGTTAATTCACTTTTACTATTTTTAACTACATACTTAGATATCATACCAGTAATAAAATCATATCTTTGTGTAGTAATTATACTTTCGGAATCATCATCATACTTTTCTTCCATATCATTTATTATTTTATTTACTGTTTCACTATTGTATTGATCTTTAATCTTTTCATCTTTTTCAAATACCTTTACTGCAGTAAATTTAGAAAATTTATTAGTTTTAATATTTTCTTCAATTAAATCTATTGCGTTTGTAATTTCTTTATTAAATATATTTAATTCTTTACTTGGTTTTTTTGCAGTAAAGATATTCTTAATTAAATTATCAATTCCTTCTTTTTTAGAAGCAGATATAGTAACAACACTAATTCCTAATTCTTTTTCTAAACCCTTAACATCTAATTTAGTATCAGTCTTTTCAACGATATCCATCATATTACATGCAAGTATTACAGGAATATCTAATTCTAATAGTTGCGTTGTTAAATATAAGTTTCTTTCTATATTACTAGTATCAATAATATTAATAATCAAATCAGGTGTTTCTTCCATTAAATACTTTCTAGAAATTACTTCTTCTAGAGTATAAGGAGATAAAGAATAAATACCAGGTAAGTCAGTAATAATTACATCCTTATGTTTAATTAATTGTCCTTCTTTTTTCTCTACTGTAACTCCTGGCCAGTTTCCTACATATTGTTTAGAACCAGTTAATTCATTAAATAATGTGGTTTTACCACTATTTGGATTTCCTACTAATGCTATTTTCATATTACTCTACCTCTATTGTTGAAGCATCAGATTTTCTAATAGATAATTGATACCCTCTAACTGTTAATTCAATTGGATCACCTAATGGAGCAACCTTTACTACCTTAAGGCATACCCCTTTAGTAATACCCATATCCATGATTCTTCTTTTTGTTGGACCTTCTCCATGTAACTTAATTACTCTTGTTTCATCCCCAATTTTAACTTCATTTAATGTCTTCATCTAATCTCCTCTACCATGATCTTGTTTGCAAAATCTTTATTAATTGCAACCCTTGTATCTTTGATACTGACAATTATATTTCCATTCATTTTTTGAACTATTTTAATATCACTACCTGACACAAATCCTAGTTTTTCTAAAAATTGTTTTGTATCAGACCTTCCATTAATTTTTAAAACTTTTAAATTTATTCCTTCATTCATAAATGTTAATGGCATCATAATCATCCTTCCTGTTAGTTTTAACTAACTATGTTAAGGTTAGCACCACCTAACTTTAAAGTCAAACATTTTTTAGCATATACTAACTAAAATAGTTCATAATACTTTTTTGTATATTTTATTTGTGCTATCATAACTTAAAGAGGTGAAAATAATGATAAAGTTAAAAGAATCTGGGGAAATGTACCTTGAAACAATCATTATTCTAAGTGGTGAATCTAATAAAGTTAGATCTATAGATATTGCTGAATATATGAATTTTTCTAAACCAAGCGTTAGTAGAGCTATTTCTATATTAAAGGATGATGGTTTTATTAATGTTGATAATAATGGATATATTACCCTTACAGAAAAAGGAGAAGAAATAGCTTCTACTATATATGAAAGACATGTCGTTCTTACAAAATTACTTACAAAACTTGGTGTAGATGAAGAAATCGCTGATCAAGATGCTTGTAAAATAGAACATGATATAAGTAATGAAACATTCAGTGTATTAAAGAAGTTATATGAAAAATTAGAATTAGAAAATTAAAAACCGTTAAACGGTTTTTTTCACATAATTTCCCACAACTACAACACATTAAATACATATAATATTGATATTATTTAATCACAAGTTAAAGATAATAAACTTGTGATAATTATTGACCCCCTTTCAATAATTAAAATTCTATCCCCTTTTATAAATATGAAAAAAA
>CAYQNJ010000001.1:171215-234421 GCA_964418835.1 uncultured Erysipelotrichaceae bacterium | reverse complement strand
AAATGCACTATCAATTATGGTGATAGTACCCTATAGTTATCAAGTTTTTATAGCTTTATAACTTGCAAAAAATTGAATGTTAGCATATACTACTAATAGATAACTACTAAGGAGTGCGAGAAGCACTCCTTAATTTATGGAAAAGGAGAATAAATGGATCAAATATCTAAAATTAAAGAACTTATTGAACCTTCATTAACTTTGGAAAAAGTTAAACTCTACGATGTTAAATGGATTAACGATAAAAAGAATAGAATACTTCAAGTTTCTATCACAAAGGAAGATGGATCTATGGATATAGATACGTGTGCTTTAGTAAGTGAAAATATATCACTTGTGCTTGATGATGAAATTGACAGTCAATATTTACTTGAAGTATGTAGTCCGGGTGCAGAAAGAGAAATAAAAGACTTAAATGAATTAGAAAGTCTTATTGGAAAACATGTTTTTGTAAGATTAAAACATGCAATTAAAGGTAAAAATGAATATCAAGGTGATTTAGAAAAAGTTGATTCAAGTATATTACTTAAATATAGAGATAAAGCAGTATATAAGAAATTAGAATTTAATAGAGAGGAAATAGATTTTATCCGCTTAGCGGTTAATATTTAATCTAGAGGAAAGAGATGGATTACAAAGTTTTATTAAAAGCATTAACAAGCATTGAAGATGATAGAAATATATCTAGAGATGTAATTATGAGTGCTTTAAAAGAAGCATTAATTAAAGCTTACAAGAAGAATGTAGAATTACCTGATTTAGCATTAAGAGTTGATATTAATGAAAAAACAGGTCACATTACTATGTTTCAACAATATAATGTTGTTGAAGATGTAGAAGATGATGAATTAGAAATATCTTTAGAAGATGCAAAACTTGAAAAAGATGATGCAGCAGTAGGAGATATTATGGAACATCAAGTTTCTATTAATAACTTAAGTAGAGCAAGTGCTTCTTTGGCTAGAAATGTTATAAAACAAAAAATTAGAGAAGCTGAAAAACTAGCAGTTTATGAAGAATACTCTGATCTATTAGATGAGATGGTTTTGGGTATTGTAGAATCTGTAGAAGATAAGTTTGTACTTGTTAATTTAGGAAGAACAATTGCAATGATGCCTGCATCAGCAAAAATTCCTAATGAAATTTATAGAGAAGGTCAAAAGTTAAGAGTAATTATTACAGAAGTAAAGAAAGAAACTAAAGGTTCTCAAGTTTTAGTTTCTAGAGCAGATGCAAAACTTGTAAAAAGATTATTTGAAAAAGAAGTACCTGAAATATTCCAAGGTATTGTTGAAATAAAAGCTATTGCAAGAGATGCAGGTGATAGAACAAAGATGGCTGTTTATTCACACAATAGTGATGTAGACGCTATTGGCGCTTGTATCGGTCCTAGAGGAAGTAGAGTACAAGAGATTATTAGTGAACTTCAAGGTGAAAAGATTGATATCTTTGAATGGAGTGACAATATTAGTGATTTAGTAAAAAATGCTTTGGCACCAGCTGATGTAGTAGCTGTAGTTCCTACTGAAAACAATAGATCATTAATAGTTGTTGTTAATCAAGATCAATTATCTTTAGCTATTGGTAAAAAAGGTAAAAATGCTAGACTTGCTGTTAGATTAACAGATAAGAAAATTGATATTAAAACAAAAGAAGAATTAGAAGAACAAGGTATAGATTATAAACAAATGCTTGTTGATTATGAAATAAGAGTTGAAAAAGAAAAGCGTGAAGCAGCAGCAAAAGAACTTGAACAAATGAGAAAAGAAGCTGCAGAAGCAGAGGAACGAAGACAGGCTGCAATTAGAGCTTCAGAAGAAGCAAGACTTGCTGAAGAGGCTTTAAAAGAAGAATTAGAGGAAGAACTAGAAGAAATAGTTGAACCAGTAGAAGAAACGGTTGAAGTTGAATTTAAGGAAATTGTTGAAGAAATTGAAGAAGAAAAAACTGAAGATCAATCAATTAAACGTAAACTTCTTGAAACTAAAGCTCCAGAATACATTTCAGTGTTTGAAAAACTTGTTGGAGATTCTTCTAAACCTAAACCAGAAAAAAGAGATGATAGAAGACGTAAGAAAAAAGAAGAAGATGAACATAAATTACGTTCAATTGATATTCGTAAAGATTTAGATTATGAAATAAAACCATTATATTCTGAAGAAGAACTTGCTGAAATTGCTCGTCAAGAGGAAGAAGAAGAAATGTCTCAATATGATGACTACATGGATTATGAAGAATATGATGATGATGAATATTATGATGATGAAGAGTAGAATTTAAAATGAAAAAAATACCGTTAAGAAAATGTGTTGTGACACAAGAACAGTTACCTAAAAAAGATTTATTAAGAGTTGTAAGAACACCAGAAATGAATGTTGTTGTTGATCTTAAAGGTAAAATGAATGGTAGGGGTGCTTATCTAAAAAAAGATGTATCTGTAGTTGAACTATCTAAGAAAAAAGGTAGTTTAGAAAAAGCCCTTGAAGTTAAAATTGATGATGAAGTGTATGAAAGTATCAAGCAGGCAATTTTAAATGGATAAAGTTTATTCACTTATTGGTTTAGCATATAAAGCTAATAAAGTTTTATATGGTGTTAAAGCAATGGATGCTATAAAGAAAAGAAAGTGTTATTTAGTTGTATTATCAGATGATGCTTCTGATAACACAAAGAAAAAGGTTAATGATAAATGTGCTTATTATCAAATACCTGTAAAGTCTAATGTTTCTAAAGAACAATTATCTAAAAGTATTGGTAAAGACAATATTGTGATGGTTGCAATCTGTGAGGAGGGCTTTGCGAAAAGTATTTTAGAAGCATAGAAAGAGGTTTAAATGGCAAAAAAACAAAGATCAGGTCCAAGAAGAAAGAAGAAGGTTGTAAAAGAGTTTGTTCCTAAAAAAAATATTGTAATTAAAGAAATACAATATAGTGAAGGGATAACTGTAGGTGAACTTGCACAAAAATGTAATCGTAATGCTAGTGAAATAATCAAAATATTATTTATGCTAGGCAATATGGTTACTATAAATAGTTTATTGGATGATGAATCTGTAGAATTAATATGTTTAGAATTTAACATCACTCCAGAGAAAGTAGATCCAATTGAAGAAGACTCTTTATCTGATGATGAAGTTGATGATGAAAAAGATTTAGTAGCAAGACCACCAATAGTTACTATCATGGGTCATGTTGACCATGGTAAAACTACATTATTGGATTCAATTAGAAAAACAAAAGTTGTAGAAGGTGAGTTTGGTGGTATAACTCAACATATTGGAGCTTATCAAGTTAGTGTTAATGGAAAACCAGTAACATTCTTAGATACTCCAGGGCACGAAGCTTTTACTGCTATGAGAGCTAGAGGAGCGAAGGTTACTGACGTTGCAATTATTGTTGTAGCTGCAGATGATAGTGTAATGCCTCAAACAAAAGAAGCAGTTGACCATGCTAAAGCTGCAGATGTACCCATTATTGTTGCGATAAACAAAATAGATAAACCAGCAGCAAATCCTGAAAGAGTAATGAATGAAATGTCGGATCTTGGATTGATACCTGAAGAATGGGGTGGAGAAACAATCTACGTTCAAACAAGTGCTAAAGTTGGTACAGGTATTAAAGAACTTCTTGAGACAATACTTGTTGTTTCTGAAGTTAAAGATTTAAAAGCAAATCCCAAAAGAAATGCTACTGGTACTGTAATTGAAGCAAAACTTGATAAAGGTAGAGGTCCAGTTGTAACTTTATTAGTACAAAATGGTACTTTAAACACAAGTGATTCAATAGTTGTTGGAACTACTTTTGGTAAAGTAAGAAAGATGACTGATGATATTGGTGCTGAAATAAAGACAGCATTACCATCTACTCCAGTTGAAATCATTGGTTTAAATGATGTTCCTGAAGCAGGGGATATGTTTAAAGTGTTTGATGAAGAAAGAGAAGCGAGAGCTTTAGCTCAAAGAAGAAATCAAGTAAGAATTGAACATGAAAGAAAACAATCTTCAGCTATGTCTTTAGAAGATTTAGCTAATAAAATTGCTGAAGGTGAAGTTAAAGAAATTCCTGTAATTATAAAAGCTGACGTTCAAGGGTCTGCAGAAGCTGTTAAATCTTCTATGGAAAAACTTGATGTTGAAGGAATTAGTGTAAATGTTATTAGGTCTACTGCTGGAGCTATATCAGAATCAGATGTAATGCTTGCTGAAGCTTCTAAGGCAGTTATCATTGGATTTAATGTTAGACCTGATGCAAATGTAAGAAAGAAAGCACAAGAGTCTGGAATTAGCATTAGATTACATAATGTAATTTATAAAGCATTAGAAGAAATGGAATCGGCGATGAAGGGTATGCTTAATCCAGTATTTGAAGAAGTTGTTATTGGGCAAGCAGAAGTTAGACAAATATACAAAGCTTCAAAGGTTGGTACTATTGCAGGATGTATGGTTCAAGATGGAAAACTTGTTAAAGAATGTGACGTTAGATTAATTAGAGATGGTATTGTTGTTTACACTGGTAAACTTGGATCTTTAAAGAGATTCCAAAATGATGCTAAGGAAGTTGCTGCTGGTTATGAATGTGGATTAACCATAGAAAACTTTAATGATATTAAAGAAGGAGACTTGATTGAAGCTTATCAAGATCAACAAGTACCTGTAGAATAATGGCAACTATTAAACAAGAAAGATTAAATCAAATCATTCTAAAAGAAATAACAAACATTATACAATTTGAACTAAAAGATCCTACAGTTGGTTTTATTACTGTTACTGATGTTAGTGTAAGTAATGACCATAGTTATGCTAATATATATGTAACTTTTCTAGGAAAAAAGGAAAGAAATGATGCTGGTTTAAAAGCTCTAAATAAAGCTAAAGGTTTTATTAGAAGTGAACTTGCAAAAAGACTTACTACAAGGCGTGTTCCTGATTTAATATTTAAATTAGATGATACACTAGAAAGAACAAGTAAGTTAGAACAAATATTCCAAGAAATAGAGTCTAAAGAAAAATAAGCTCGTTATTCGAGCTTTTTTTATAGGAATCAAACATATAAATCAAATATATATACCATAGGGAGGTATATATGAGAAAGATTACAGTTGATCCATCAAGATTAGAATCTTGTGCAACAAAAATTAGTCAAGATACTCAAGAGTATCAAAGAACATTCATGCAGTTATTTGAGGAAGTTAGTACGATGAATAATGCATGGCAAGGTAAGGATAATGTTGCATTTTCTAACCAAATTAAAAGCTATGAAGATGATTTTAGACAGATATCTATTTTATGTGAACAATATAGTGAGTTTTTAAGAGCATCAGCTAGGGCATATAGAGAAACTCAAGATGAGTTAACTAATCAAGCTATGAGATTAATAAATTAGGAGGAAATTATGGATAATATAAAAATATCATTAGCTGAAGTAAGTAATTGCTCGCAAGCTATTAGAACATTAAATCAAAAAATGTATGATTTATTAGTTACAATGAAAAAAGATATGAATGATTTAAATGGTAGTTGGATATCTGAAAGTGGAGAAACAATAAGACAAAAATTTAATCAATTTGCAAACAAATTTGATATCCAAAAAGAAAATATTGATTCATATTCTAAGTTTTTAGATCTAACTGTTTCAAGTTATGATTCTTTAGAAACAACCATTAATGCTAATGCATCAAGTTTTACACAATAAAGTAAAACAAATAATCACAATTCTATTATCTTTAACTCTTATTCTTTCTGGTTGTTCTAATAAAGTTGAAACAATATCAATAGGAGAGTGGTTATTAGAAATAAGTAATAGATTAAATATAAAGGATTATTCTAAAGACACTCCTTATTTTGTAAATATTGATAAGTCTTCTATTTATTATGAAAGTATACAATCTTTAGTTGAATGGGAAGTAATAAATACTAGCTCGAATATTAATCCTGATGAAAATTTAACTAGAGAATTTGTAGCTTATACATTATCTAATCTCTATGAAGATGAGGTTAATGCTATAAGTATTAAAGATAGTTCAAAGAGTAAATACCCTAAACAAGTAGAGAAGTCAGTTGCATTAGGAATAATGCAGCTGGATTCTAGAGATTGTTTTAATCCAAAACAATTAATAGATAAGGTTGAAGCTTTTACTATTTTAGATAAAGTAGTTAATAACTTGAATAATAAAATATATGAAGATTCTATATATAAATTTGATTGGAAAGACGATTTGATTCTTGTTGAAGAACCCTTAGAATTTGATGAAGAAAATAATGTTGCCTATTATTCACACAATACTGATTTGAATAAAGGGGATATCATTACTTGGAAACAAGATGATTTAGATATATTTAAGAAAGTTGAAGAAATTAAAGATACAGAAACAAATAAAGAAGTTAGATTAAGTGATCCAGATATTAATGAAATATATAATGAATTAGATATACAAGATACATATGAAGTAGATTTTGATAATGCTATATTTGAAGATGTAAATAATTTAGATGATTCATTTGAAGTTGATTTTAATGATGTAGAAATTGAAGAATATTTAGATCCTATAGATTTTATAAATTTAAGTGGAACTATCACTAAAAAACAATCTAATTCATTTGAAATTAATAGATTTAAGGTTAGTTATAGTACAAATGGAGGTAGTTTAAAAGTTAAATTAAATAAGGTTAATACTAATGGTAGCATTATCTATGGGGAAGCTAGTTTACATAGTGTTAAACCAACAATTAAATGGAATGCTAAAGATAAAATTATTAATGATGCATTTTTTAGATTAGATTTTAAAACAAATAGTTCTCTTGGATTAAAAAAAGAAAACTATAAAAATTTATATAGTGATTTATCTCAAATTTCTTCAACTAACTTTATTAATAGTTTAATAAATTCTTTTAAAGAAAAAGAAGATATATTAGAAACAGTTATACCTATTTGTAAAATCACTGTTCCTATTCCAAGTGCACCTGGTTTAACTTTAGTTATGCAATTACAAGTAGAAATATATACAAGTGGTAGAATAGAACTTAGTTTATCTAACACCCATAGTATAGGTATGCAAATAAAGAATAATAAAATGAGAATTATATCAAACCATGACTATAATGCTGATTTCATAGTTAAAGCTTCTGGGAATCTAATGTTAGGTGTATATGCTGGTTTAAAAATGGTAAATAAAACTTTAATTGACATAGGTTTATCAGGCGGATTAAAAACAGAACTAAAAAGTACAGTCCACATTTACGATAGTAAAGGTAATGTAAAATCAAAAAATGTTAATTTGCCTACAGATTATTTAGATGATTTATCAAAAGATAATAATGATGTAAAAGTTTGTGGTGATTTAAAAGGTTATTGGGTTTTAGACGCTACTATAAACTCTTCAAAATCTTTTGCAAATAAGTTAGGAATTTCTAAGAAATTTAATATACTGAATGAAAAGAATGCACCTTTAATACCTGGAATTAATAAACATTTGGAGAATTGGCATTTTGTCGAAAGATGTACAGTAAATGATAGATATTATGCTTTAAATAAATATTTAGATGTTAATATAGAAAAAATAACAATAAATAATTATTCAAAAATAATAAATATAAATAATTCATCAAATATTGAAATACTTAGTTTACCTAAAGGTTATAACAAAGAAGAATTATCATTTACTTCATTAGATTCAAGTATTGCAAGTGTAGATTCAAAGGGCAAGGTAGTAGGAATAAGTAAGGGTAATACGATAGTAAATATAAAAACGATGGATAATAAATATCATGTAAAGTGTCATATTTTGGTTAAAGAATAGTATGCTTATAATTAAACAAGAAGGCTTAGCACAAGAGTTTCATAGCTTTAACACATACAAAGATAGACATATTCAAATAAATATTAAAAGTGAATATGTCATCTTTAATTATAAAAATAAAAGAATTAATTATGAGTTATCTAAAGGATTAGTTTTACTAGAAGATCACATAGATAAAAGATTATTAATAGTAAGTATAAAAAATAAATATGAACCGATAAACTTTATTTTTACAATATTTGAAGTGAATTTAAATAGATATACAAAATATCAAATTAAAGATTACATTAGTATAGGTAACTGCATTGATAACGATATTTATTTAAGTGATTCATTATTAAGTGAAGAACATTTAATAATAAATACCTTAAATAACAGTTTTAAATGTAATGGCTATATAAAACCGTATATTAATAATGAAATATCTAATAACAAGTATAATGCTTTAGATATATTAGGATTAATAAATTTAAAAATAATTATTCACAAAGATTTTATTATGGTTAATGATTGTAAAAATATTCATGTTAACATAAAAAAGTTTAATACTATTACAAATGAAGATTTAGAAAAATATAATAACAAATATATTAAAAAGACATTTAGAATTTTTAATGATTTTAAATTTAACGAATACTTTATAAATCAACCAGAACCTATATATGCAGTAAATCAAAATCCTTTAATCTTTTCTATTGGTCCAGCTCTTACTATGTCACTTGCATCCTTACTTAGTGGTTCAATAGCTATTTATAATTCATATATGCAAGGAAGAGAAATAATAGAAACACTTCCAATGCTTATTCTACCTTTAGTTATGTTAATAAGTACTTTGTTTTGGAATCCAATTCAAAGAAGATTTGAAAAAAAGAAAAAAATTAATTATGAAAAACAAAGGATTAAAGTATTTAAAAGTAATTTAAATGATATTCATAATTCTATTAAAAATGAAGAAATAAAATATAAAAGATTTATTAATGATAATTATTTAAATCCTAATAACCTTGATTCATGTATAAATACATCAAGAAATCTATTGTTTCAAAAATCAATTAACCATGATGATTTTTTAAAGATTTATATTGGTAATGGTAATATAAGTAGTAAATTTAAAATTTCTAATAGATACAATTTAGACATAAAACTAAATAAAATTTATGAAGAATTTATAAATGAAACTTCTTTTATAAAAGATACAGGAATAATAATTGATTTATTAAATATTAAGAATATATCAATAGTTAAAAACTATTATGATGAAGATGTATATGCAAAGTATTTACTGCTACAATTATTAACTTACTATAGTTATGAAGATATTAATTTAGTATTGCTTTGTAATGATAAGTGGCTAATACAAAATAAGGAATATCTATATTTAAATCACATTAAAAATAACTATGGAAGATATGTGGGCACAAATCAAAATGAAGTAATTAATATAAATAAAATTATTGATTCTAAACCTACAATAGTCTATATAGAAAATAATGATTTATATAAGTACCTTAAGATAGATAATAAATATATAATTAATTCTTGTGACAATATTAATGATATTCCATCATATTGTAATAGTTATATTTTAGTTGATTCTTATAAGGGTACATATGTAAATAATGAAAGTCATGTTCAACAATTTAAGATAAATTCTTTATGTAATTTGAATATAAAAAATCTTGTTTATGAACTTTCAAAATATAAAATAAACTATAGTATATATAATGTTAGAAATAATACAATTACTTTATTTAATGTGTTAGGTATTAGAAATATAAAAGAATTGGATATACCTTATAATTATTCAAGAAATATTGATTTAAAAAATATAGATGTTGTTTTGGGAAAGTCTGACTTAAACTCTAATGTTGTTTTAGATATTAGTGAAAATGGAATGGGTCCACATGGATTAATTGCTGGTATGACAGGATCTGGTAAAAGTGAATTAATCATTACATTAATAACGTTATTATGTACTAAATATAGTCCAAAGTATTTACAAGTTTCTATAATTGATTACAAAGGTGGAGGTATAATTCAAAGTTTTAAAAATAATAATTACACACTTCCACATCTTGTAGGAACTTTATCTAATCTAGATGTTAATGAGCTAAGAAGATGCTTAGTATCCTATAATATTGAAATATTAAAAAGACAAAAATTGTTTAATCGATTATCAAATAAATATAATATTTCAAATATGAATATTGATATATATCAAAGATACTCTAATAAGGATGAAGAATTTGAAAATCTTGCACATTTAATAATTGTCGTTGATGAATTTGCAGAACTAAAAAAACAAGAATATGAATTTATGAGTGAATTAATAAGTATTGCAAGAATAGGTAGAAGTTTGGGAATTCATTTAATATTATCTACTCAGAAACCCAGTGGAGTAGTTGATGATCAAATATGGTCTAATTGCAGGTTTAAGATATGTTTAAAAGTCCAAAACAAGCAGGATTCATTTGAAATGTTACATATAAATGATGCTTCAAATTTAAAAGATTCTGGAAGTTTTTACTTACTTTATGATGATATTTTGGAAAAAGGTAAATCCGCATGGTCTAATTCATATTCAGAAATAGAGAGTATAAATCAAATACAAATATTAGATAATACACTAAATGTAAAATATGAAAGTATTATTCAAAAAAGTAATAAAACACAATTATTAGATGTTATGAAAAAAATTTGTAGTAGTAATATTTTTGAAGCTAATCAATTGTGGTTGCCTAGTATTGACAAAGTTACTTTTGATAGTTTTTCAAATAAAGAATTTTATTTAGGTTTAATTGATGATTACTACAACAGAAGATATGTTCCACTAATTTATAATGGAAATCATATGGCTGTTATATCAACAAATACTATAGAGAAAAAGAGATTTGTAAATGTATTATTATATTCAATTTTAAGAAAAATTGATAAACAAAAAACTGAAGTATATGTAATAGATGGTTTAAATTGTAATTTAAATATATTTTATGATTTTCCAGCTATAATCGACATCTTAAAAATTTATGATGATGAAAAAATAATTAATTTATTTAAAAAATGTGAAAAAATAATTAATGACAATGTTGTTAAGAAAGATATTTATATAATTATCACAAATGTTTCTCAATTTAAAGAACAATACGAACTACTACTTGATAAATATAAATTGATATTATCATATGGTTATGATTATAAAATAAATTTAATTTTATTTATCTCAATAAATAATTCTTTACACTATCAAGAACATAACCTAATCAAACAAAAATTGTGTTTAATTAACGAGAATCAATCTGAAGTAATGTCATTTTTAGATACAAATAAAAAAATCACTCATAATAAAGAAGGGTATGGTTTGTTGAAATTAAATAATATTTTAGAATTTAAATATAGTGAATTAACTATTGATGAAATAAATAAACTAAAAAAAGATACAATAATATCACAGGGAAAAAACAAACTATATCAACTTCCGTTTGTTCCAAAAAATTTAACTAGAAAATACTATAAAGGAGACAAGTTACCTATAGGTATAATAGTAAATAATTATCAATGGCTTGAATCAAATGAAAATATAGTTATTTGTGGTCTATATTCCGATATCATAGAAGAATACTCAAAATTATTTAATTTAAATGTAATTAAAAATGATCAAATAAATAAAAATATTAATCTAAATAAATCTATATTATGGGTTGGACCTGGATATACAAGACAATACATATTACCAATTAATTTTAAAGAAGATTTAAATGAAAATGAGGGAATATATTATCATAGAAATAAAACATATAGAATTAGGTTAATAGATGAATAATATAGTAATTAATTTATACATAGTTGGTGCAAAAAAACTTTATACATGTAATCTATCTTTAAATCTTAGTTTGATGGATAACATGACATTAATTTATACCTTAATTAAAGAAGATATTGATAATGAATTTATTCTTGATAAACATATACTTATATATGAAAACATAAGTAATAGAAAATTGAATTTATTTATAAAATTAAAAGAGTTAAATATTTTAGAAAATAGTATTTTAATTGTATACTAATAAGTGTTAGAAAGAGGTAACTATGAATTTTAATGATATGAAATATGTTAGACCTAATTATGATGAAGTAAGTGCTAAATATAACAACTTATTAGATCAATTAGATCAAAGTACAAACAGTAAAGACTTTTTAAAACTATTTTATGAAATCAATGAGATAAAAATAGAAATTGAAACTATGCAGACATTATCTTCTATAAGACATTCCATTGATACATCAGATAAGTTTTATAATGAAGAAAATGATTATTGGGATGAAATATCACCTAAGTATCAAGTCTTATCTTCTAGATTAAGTAGTATTACAATTAATAAACCATTTAGAGAAGACCTAATGAAGGATATTCCTGAAACTTTTTTTAAGTTAGCTGAATTTCAATTAAAATCTTTTGACAAAAAAATTGTAGAAGATCTTATAGAAGAAAATAAATTATCTAGTGAATATGACAAAATCAAAGCTTCAGCACAGATAGAATTTGATGGTGAGATTTTAAATCTAGCTCAATTTGGACCTAAGTTTGAAAGTCATGATAGAAATATTAGAAAGAAAGCATATAATAAATATACTGAATTCTATAAAAAACATGATAAAGAAATAGGTGATATATACGATAAACTAGTAAAAGTAAGAGATAGAATCGCTAAGAAACTTGGTTATGAAAACTTTGTTGAACTTGGATATTATCGAATGAATAGGTTTGATTACAATGAAAAAATGGTTGAAGGATATAGAAAACAGATTTTAGAAGAAATAACACCATTAGCAACTAAAATATACAATAAACAAGCAAAAAGATTAGGATTAGATAAACTAGAATACTATGATTTTAAATACGCATTTATAACTGGAAATGCTACACCTAAAGGAAGTTATGATGAATTGATTAAATCATGTAAAACTATGTATCATGAAATGAGTGAAGAAACTAAAGAATTTATTGATGTATTAATTAATAATGATTTATGGGATTTAAAAAGTAAACCTAATAAGGCATTGGGAGGATATTGTACATCCATACTAAAATATAAGGTACCATTTATATTTGCAAATTTTAATGGTACTAGTGGGGATGTTGATGTTTTAACTCATGAAGCAGGACATGCATTTCAAGCGTATATGTCAAAGGATATTAAAGTCCCAGAATGTGTTTGGCCAACGTATGAATCTTGTGAGATACATTCAATGTCTATGGAATTCTTTGCACACCCTTGGATGAAGGGTTTCTTCAAAGAAGATACAGAAAAGTACTATTTCTCTCATCTAAGTGGTGCACTAACATTTTTACCATATGGTGTATTAGTAGATCATTTCCAACATGAGGTTTATAAAAACCCTAATTGGACAAATGAAGAAAGAAAAGAATGTTTTAGAAAATTAGAAAAACAATATTTACCATTTAAAAATTATGAAGGATGTGATTTTTATGAAGAGGGTGGATTTTGGTATCAACAAGGACATATATTTGGTTCACCATTCTACTATATCGATTATACTTTAGCTCAAGTATGTGCTCTTCAATTTTTAAAAAAAATAAAAGAAGATTATCAAGCTGCCTGGAATGATTATCTTCATCTATGTAAATTAGGTGGTACAAAAACTTTCTTGAATCTGGTTAAAGAAGCAAACCTTATAAGTCCTTTTGAAGAAGGATGTATAAAGTCTGTAGTAAGTACAATTGATGAGTACTTAGATAATATAGACGATACTAAACTTTAGAAAATCTAAGGCGATATGAGCAATGTTTACAAAGTTGTTCAATCGCTTTTTTATTTTTAAATCCAATTACCATATTTTTATATTTGTCACTATTTAATATATGTTTAAAACCATCTGTGTATATATTACCTAAATTAATATCTCCATCACTGTCTAAACAACAAGCACTTACTTGTCCATTAGATAAAATTGATAGCATATCAATGCCACCATGGCAATATCCTTCATTTGAGACAAATTCATTATCTAATGATGGCCACTTGAAAATATTATTAAAAGCTACAAAAACATTATTCATTATTTTATAACTTTTATTTCTTGATGTAATAGAAAAATTAAAATCAGATAATAGTTTTTTTAATATAAAATTACTTTTTTCATCCATTGTTTCTTCATTATTAAAACGTAGTTCTACATATGTATTACTTAATAAACTTGCTTGTTTTGAAAATTCAATAATATTGTTGTAATAATCATCAATATTAATGTTTTGATAAGATATACTATGTAAAGAAATACTTATCTTTCTAACTTTTCCTTCTAATAAAAACAGTGATTTATTAATTAAGTTTCCATTAGTAACTATATGTGTATTAAAATTTTTTTCTTTAGCTATATTAATAAACTGATGTAGTAGAGGATGCATTAACGGTTCTCCTTGTACATGTAAATAAATATACCTTGTATCTTCTTTTATTTGTTCTAAAATATATGTAAATTCTTCTAAACTCATATATTTTGCCGGTCTAGAATTTTTCTTACAAAAAGTACAATTTAAATTGCACTGATTTGTTATTTCTATGTAAATACGTTTAAACATAAATATATTATACATTATTTTAGGATACGTTTTAAGAATTCTCTTGTACGTTCGCTTTTTGGATTTGTGAATAATTGAGAAGGTGGGCCTGATTCTTCAATTACTCCTTTATCCATAAATATAACCTTATTAGCAACATCTCTGGCAAATTCCATTTCATGAGTAACTATTATCATAGTTAATCCTTCAGAAGCTAAATCTTTCATAACACTTAATACTTCTTGAACCATTTCGGGATCTAAGGCACTAGTAGGCTCATCAAACAGTAAAACAGTTGGATTCATACATAATGCTCTAGCGATTGCAACTCTTTGTTTTTGACCGCCAGAAAGTGTTGTACTTGAAGCGTTCGCAAAGTTTTTCATTCCTACTTTTTCCAAGAAATACATTGCAGTTTTTTCTGCTTCTTCTTTACTTTTTTTAAGAACTTTTTGTTGTGCAATCATACAGTTTTTAAGTACTGTCATATTGTTAAAAAGATTAAATGATTGAAACACCATACCAACATTAGCTCTATACTCATTAATATTTAATGAATGATCTAATATATCTTTACCTTTAAATATGATATTTCCTTTTTCATATTGTTCTAATCTATTGATACATCTAAGCATGGTACTTTTTCCACTACCACTAGCACCAATTAAACAAACAACTTCTTTTTCATTTACTTCAAAATTAATACCTTTTAAAACCTCTAATTGTCCAAAGGATTTATGAACATCTTCTACTTTAATTATACTTTCCATAAATTCCTCCTAAAATGCTTGATTTGCTACTGAAGTATCAGAACTTGGATAAGAACTTTTTGTGTTATTTAACCTAAGTTCTATATAACCAAGAATTCTACTACATAATAAAGTAAGTATTAAATATATAACTGCTGTAACCAAGAATGTTTCTTTGTATTTAAAAACTGTACCAGCGATTGAATTTGATTGAAAGAATAACTCTGTAACGGAAATAACATTTAAAACAGAACTATCCTTAATATTAACTATTAATTCATTACCCATTGCAGGGAAAGCATTTTTTATTGCTTGAGGTATTATAACCAAAAGCATTGTTTGAGTAGAACTCATTCCTAATGATCTAGCAGCTTCACTTTGACCTGAATCTACAGCTTGAATACCCGCTCTAACAATTTCAGCCATATAAGCACCAGTATTAATTGAAACAATAACTATACCAGCCACAATAGGTGTCCAGTTTAATGTAGTTCTAAATGCATGGTAGATAAATACTGCTTGAACCATCATAGGAGTGCCTCTAAACACTTCTATATATATTGAAGATAATATATAAAACCCTTTTTTTAATAATCTGTTAATAGTTGAATCACTTTTTTCTATTTTGATTGCTCTAAAACCACCTATTAATAATCCTATCAATAAACCCACAGAAGTACCCACAAAAGATATAAGAAGGGTATATTGAAGTCCATATAGAAATGATGGCCAATATCTTTGAAATATAGTAATCGCAGATTCAAGCAAACCAGATGATAATGATGCTATCATTATTCACCTGCAGGTTGACGACTAGTTGCATCTAGCATCAATTGATTTCTTTCATCTGCTGAAATACTTCCTAAAGTTTCTTCTAGTTTATTTAATAACTCAGTATTTCCTTTTTTAACAGCAATAGAAACTGTTGTATCAGCATCAAATCCATTACCTTCACTAAATTTAACAATTGTTAAATCAGGGTTAGCATTTACCACTCCTGTAGCTACAGGAAGTTCAGCAGTTAATGCATCTACTTCTTTACTTTGAAGTGAAACAATCATTAATGGGTAAGTGGCAAGAGGTACAGCATGATCAACACCTTGAATTTGATCAATAATATCATCGTAAAGTGTATTAATTTGTCCTAATACTTTCTTTCCACTAAAATCTTGAATGTTTGTAGAATTAACTAATGCGTCATCTTTTCTTACTATCATAACCATTTCTGATTCATAGTATGGTGATGTGAAATCAGCATTTTGTGCTCTTTCAGGGGTTTCTGTCATACCAGCGATAATAGCATCAATCTCACCAGAAGATAATGCTGGTTCTAATCCTTCCCAAGCTATTTTTTTAATTACTAATGTTTTATCTAATGAATTAGCTAACTTAGTAGCTATAACAACATCATAACCATCACAATAATCAACATCACTAATCTTTACACTTGTTTCATTAGAATCTAATGTAGTCCAGTTAAATGGAGCGTAATTACATTCCATACCAACTGTAAATGAATCTTCCTTGTTAACTGTTGGTGTACTTGAACATCCAACAAGAACTAAAGCTAATGCTAAAATAATACCTATTTTTTTCATAATCTTTCCTCCTATAAAAAACAAAACATATGCTATTGCATATGCTGATATGTCAATAGCGCCCTTCAATAAGAAGGAGAGTAATAAGTGTTCCTTAAGACCCCATGATAGTTTCTTGCCAGATACCATCATTCGGCGATGATTACCTTTCATACAATTCCTAGTCTGCCAACTCATTGTATTACTCATTTGCATCGCAACCTCTATATATTAAGTTTTCGTATGGCTTTAATATAGTATGTTTACTATTTAAAGTCAAATAATTATCATTTTAATTTTTTCCACAAGTCTAATTGTTCTTCATTGTGTAACATTTTTAGAAAGTTACCTTTAGCCATTGGATATTTATCATAGACATCTTCAAGTAATTCTTTAATATCTTGTCTTTTTGTATAACCATCCATAGGGCAAGTACTTTTAACTATAGGAATATTAAAGTTTTTAACATAATTAACAATTTCATTTTCATTAACATAAACAAAGGGTCTTATAAAAGTCATTTTTGTATCAGTTAAAAACATCTTAGGCGCAAATGTAGCAAGTCTACCACCATAGATAGCATTTAATAACAATGTCTCTACAGCATCATCACTGTGATGCGCAAAAGCTGTTTTATTACAACCGAGTTTTAATGCTTCTTTAATTACAGCTCCTTTTTTAAATTTAGAACATAAACTACATTTTAAAGTACCATCATCATTTTGTTGTAACTTTAAAATATCATATATTTGTGTTGGAATATCATGATATTCAATATTATTATCCTTACAAAAATCACTTACAATTGAAAAATCCATATTTGGAAATCCCATTTCCAAATGTATACCAACTATTTCAAAATCTTTATTAGAATATTTCTTAGCAATTCTTTTATATAAATTTAAAGTATATAACAACAACATACTATCTTTACCACCAGAAATTCCAACAGCTATCTTATCATTGTGATCTATAAGTCCATATTCTAAATCAGCTTTTCTAATTTTACCTAATAATTTGTTTAAAGACATTTTATCTCCTTCATGTGCTTTGCTATTATATCATGATGTTGATATAATTATTTAGGAAAATTATATGAAAAATGGAATATTACTTATTAATAAACCTCAAGGAATAACTTCCTTTGATGTTGTTTATAAATTAAGAAAAAAACTGAATATTAAATCTATAGGACATACTGGAACACTTGATCCTAATGCAGAAGGTTTATTGATTGTATTATTAGGAAAATATACAAAGTTTTTACCATACTGTAATCATGATAATAAAGTGTATATTGCTACATTTAAGTTTGGTTTAAAAACAGATACTTTAGATATATGGGGAAAAACTATTGATAAAAGTGATAATGTAAATATAAGTAAAGAAGATTTGTTAGAAGTTTTAAAAAGTTTTGTAGGAAATCAAACACAAATACCACCAATGTATTCTGCAAAAAAAATAAAAGGTAAGAAACTTTATGAACTTGCTAGAGACGGTAAAACTATTGAAAGAGAACCAATAGACATATATATCAATGATATTGAACTATTGTCATTTAATAATGAAATTAAAATAAAAACTACAGTTTCTTCAGGAACATATATTAGATCTTTAATAGACGATATAGGGACTAGATTAAATACCTATGCTTGTATGACTAGTTTAAAAAGAACTTCAATAGGTAATGCAAAAATAGAGAGTAGTATAGACTTAGATGATATAAATATAGATACACCATTAATTCTTGATCCATCAATTATTATTGATAATAATATAAGTATTCTTGAATCTAATAGAATTGAAGATATTAAGAATGGAAAGAAAATTGAAATAGATAGTGATAGTCAAACTATACTTCTTAAAAATGGGGATCAATTACTAGCAATATATGAAAAATGTGATGATAAGTTGTACAAGTGTAAACGAGGATTATGGTAGATGAGAATTATTCAAATAGATGTTGATAAACCTATAAAGATAGATAAACCAATGTGTGCTTGTATTGGTTATTTTGATGGAATACATATAGGGCATCAAACCTTAATAAATAAAACAATAGAAATGTCAAAAATATATAGTTGTGAAGCTGCTTTAATTACATTTGACCCAGATCCCTGGGTTACTATAAAAGGTTTAAAAGATGTAAAACACTTAACAACCATGAAACAAAGAATAAATCTAGCTGTAAAGTATGGAATAAGAAATATCATTATTTTAAAGTTCACTAAGAAAATGGCTAATTTAGATTTTGAAGTATTTGAAGATGAAGTTTTGATGAAATGTAACTTAAAGGCTCTTGTATGTGGATTTGATTTTAGATATGGTAAAAATGGTGAAGGTAATTCCTTAACTCTTAAAGCATCTGGAAAATTTGATGTAGAAATTATTGATAGTGTTAATGAAGATAATGAAAAAATAAGCACTACTAGAATAGTTAAAGAATTAGAAAGTGGAAACGTAGAAAAAGCAAATCAACTTCTTGGATATAATTATGAAATACAAGGTAAGATAATACATGGTAGGGGACAAGGTAAAAAAATAGGTTTTCCTACTGCAAATATTGAACCTGAAAAGGAATATTATTTACCAAAAGTTGGAGTTTATAGTGCATATATTAGGATAGATAACAAATGGTTTAAGGCTATGGTAAATATTGGATATAATCCAACATTTAATCAAGTAAGTCATGTATCAGTAGAAGCACACATATTAGATTTTAATAAGAACATATATGGGAAAAATATAAGTTTAGAGTTTGTTAAATACCTAAGAGATGAGATTAAGTTTAACAGTGTTAATAATTTAATACTCCAAATGGACCAAGATTTATTATCTGTTAGAAAATCTTTAAAAGAACACAAGTAAGCATTTAGTAAGGAAGGACTTACAATGAGATTACAATTATTTGATTTTATAGATGAAATAGTAGATTCATATGAAAAAGATTTAGAGACATATGAAAATGCAAATTTAGTTTTAATTAATTTTTTTACTAAGAATTTTCAAGATAAATATGATTCTGTTACGTCTATATATTCAAGAGTAAAAAGTATAGATAGTGTTAGAGAAAAGTTATTAAGAAATAAATTCTATCTTAATTACAATAGTGTTGAAGAAGCTATAGATAATATGGTTGACTTAATTGGTTTAACTATTGAATGTAGATTTATAAAAGATGAGATAACTGTTTATAATAGGATTATAGAATGCTTTAATAAATACGATGAAACATATCATAAATGCAGTTTAAACTCTAATGTTTTTTTGAACTTAAAAATGCCACAACCTCAAGTTCAAAGAAATGGTTTTCCTATATATAGGATTGATGGATTTATTTTAATAAATGATAAAAAAATAAACTTTGAATTACAAATAAAAGCAATGGTTCATTCTTTTTGGTCTAATATAGAACATCAAGTAGTTTATAAAAATACTAAACTTGTAATATTTAACTCTTTAATATCTACTATGTTAAGTTCTATAAGGGATTCATTAGATGTAGTTGATAATCAACTAGAAATTATTTACGATCAAATAATTAATAGTAATACAAATAATAAAGCAATAGGTATTACTCCAGAAACATTTAAAATGATGGTAGCTTCTTCTATAAATGAACTAGTTACTGATAGAATGGTTAAAAGTGTTGGAGTAACTACTAATTTTAAACAATCAAGTTCTATACTTAGTCAATATATTTACATAACACAATTTCTAAATTCAGAAAATCCAACATTACGTATGCTTGAATACTTTGAACATTTAAACTATTTAAAGTTAAGTGATATAGATTTTACTCAAGAAATATATTTAGAAAACTTTGATAATAAAGATATATTTTGTAAGAATTTAGGAGAATACTGTATTACTATTATGAATGTAGATTATGATTGGCATGTATTCTTTATAATTCTATTTTCATTACAACAAGGTTCACCAATATATGATTTTAATTTATTTATTGAAACTATTAAATCTCTTATTATGCCAAAGTCATGGATAGAAGGTATATTTAAACACTTTACAAAAGAAGATAAGGATAAAGTAATTGATTTATTTTCTGTACATATTTCTGAAATATTAATCCATCAAGGCAGTTTATCTATCATTTATGAAGAAACTCTTTATAATATTATGAATATTTTAATGGAACTAGTAAAAACTATGGAAGAAAGATATCATAGTTATGATGATGTTTTGGAAGAAGAATCAATTATTATTGCTTATTTAAATAGACATATCAAAGCATTGTTTTAATTTAATAAAATTTGTATAATATATCCAAGGAGAATCGTATGGCAAAGGAATATATATTAATTAAAGAAAAATCTGATTCAGGTATAATTGCATTAAATAAATCTGTGTTTGAAAGTATTGTGGAAATATCTCAGGAAGATATTGATGGATTAAATAGAATACCTTCAACAAGATTTTCTAAACCTGTTTTAATAAAGATAATAAAAAATAAACTACATATTTCAGTTGATGTTAATTTAAAATATGGATCAAATGTAAATAGTATAAGTAAGAAGTTGCAAAATAAAATATATGACAACATCTTACAGATGACAGGTTTAAAAGCATCTGAAATCACAATAAATGTAATTAGTTTCTCAATCTAACTCCTAAGGGAGTTTTTTTGATGCATGATAAACTTAGTCTTTGTTTTTGTATGTTAGAATATTTAAAAGAGGAAAATATGTATTATATATTATTTATTATATTAATAGCTATTATTTTATTTGGTATATCAAATAAGTTAGAGATAACACATACTACTATATACTCCGATAAGATTAAAAGTGATGTTACTATTGCAATTGTTGGAGATTTACATAGTTGTTACTATGGTGAAAACATGGAAGAGTTAGTAATTCCACTTTTGAATGAGAATGTGGATATTATTTTAAATGTTGGTGATATGTATGATGGTAGAGTAACACCAAGTAACTCAACTAAATATTTTAAACAGATATCAAACTACAATTCATTTTATACCTCAGGAAATCATGAATTACATAGAAGAAAAGATATTAAAATAAAAAAAGAAATTAGAAAACTTAAAACAGTTGTTTTAGAAGGTGAATACAGAAGAGTAAATATAAAAAATACTACAATAAATATATGTGGAGTTGATGATATACAAATAGGTAATGATTTTGATAAACAATTAAAAAAAGCATTAAAAGGAAAAGATGAAAACTTTACTATACTAATGTCACATAGACCTCATACTATCGATATATTTAAAAATAGTAATGTTGATTTAGTTGTTAGTGGTCATGCTCATGGAGGCCAATGGTTGATTCCTTTTATAAACAGAGGAGTTTTTGCTCCAAATCAAATGTTTTTTGCAAAATATGTTAATGGTCTTTATAAATTAAATGAGAAAACTAATTTGTTTGTTACTAGAGGTCTTGCAAGAGAATCAGTAAAAATTCCTCGTATCTACAATAAGCCAGAAATTAGTATTTTATATTTAAAAGAAAGAAATAAAGGAGATTAATATGGAATATATTTTTTTAAACAATGGTATAAAAATCCCTAAAATAGGTTTTGGTACTTTAAATATGTTATCTAACAACAATGGTGAACAGATTATAATAGAAGCAATAAATTTAGGATATAGATTATTAGATACTGCCTCAATATATGGAAATGAGGATGTTGTTGGTAGGGCAATAAAAAAATGTAATGTATCTAGAGAAGAACTTTTTATTACTGGTAAAATGTGGTTTGATCATAATAGTTATGATAAAGCAAAAGAAGCATTTTATGATTCATTAGAAAATTTACAATTAGATTATATTGACTTATATCTAATACATTATCCATTTAATGATTATATGGGTGCTTGGCGAGCACTAGAAGAACTTTATGAAGAAGGAAAGATTAAAGCAATAGGTGTTAGTAATTTTTTTAATGACCAATTACTAAATTTAATTTCCTTCAATAGAATAAAACCTGTAGTTAATCAAATTCAATGTTCACCATTTTTACAAAGAGATATAGAAAAATCTTTTTTAGAAAAAAGAGATATAGCAATACAAGCATGGCAATCATTTGCTCAAGGCAAAAATGATATCTTTAATAATCCTGTGTTAGTTAAAATAGGTAAAAAATATGATAAATCAGTTGCTCAGGTTATTTTGCGTTGGCAAGTTCAAACAGGTATTTGTGTAATACCTTCAGCAACTAATATAGAAAGAATGAAACAAAATCTAGAAATATTTGATTTTAATTTAGATGATGATGATATTAATATGATAAGATTATTAAATGAAAATGAAGAATTAGGTAAAGATGATTATAGATTACATATGTTAGAAAAGTTTTTATAATAACATAAATAAGCTTAATAGAATAATTAGCACTCATTAGTTGACAGTGCTAATTATAATGATATAATGTTTACAGGTACAAATGTACCATAGGGTAGAAATATGAGTAATTACTACAATGAAGTAATATTTAAAATCAAAGAATTAATTGAAGATAATAATATAACACAAGCAAAAAGTTTGTTAGATGAAGAACTTAAAATGCCTTATATACCTAAAAAGTATGAAGAAGAGTTAAATTATTTAAATCAAACAATTAATTCTTTAATTAAGTTAAGTGATGATGAAAAGGAAATTAGTATATCAAAAATAGAAGAATATCTTTATGGAAGTGATGAACAACAAGTACAAGCTGTTAGTGCTCTATTTGATAAAAATCTAAGACAATATTCTGATTTAATTCAAAATTATTTAAGTTCAAAACCAAATAGGGAATCAGCATCTTTATTAATTGATGCAATGATTGAACAACAATTACCTAATGAGTTTACATATTCTGTTGATGGGGTTGATTATACATTTTTTCCACTGTATCTTACAAAACCATATGAATCAGATGGGTTTATTGAAGCTGATAAATTTTTACAAGAATGGATATCAAATGATAACCCAACACTATATGAGTTATCGCTTCAAATGCTTATTCATGAAATATACATGTATCTTCCTTTAAGTTATGAAGAAGATGAAGGATTAAGTTTAGCTTTAGGTATATTAAGAAAACTAAGTGATTTATTTGGTGATAATCAAATATTTGATGAAATTATTAGTAAGTATAACTTAAAAGATTTAAAAACTCAGGTAATAAAGAGTTAGTTTGTTTAAAAAAACAAATGACTTTGTTATAATAAAAAGGCTTAAATTTGAAAGGAGCACGTAAATGTCAAATTGGACAATAACAGACAAAGAAAGTTCTAAAGGAGAGTTAAAGGTATCTCTTAATGGTGAAAGATGGTTAAAAGCTCAAGAAGCAGCTTTTAATAAACTAGCGAAAGATGTAGAAATAGATGGATTTAGAAAAGGTCAAGCACCTAAATCTCTTATTAAGAAAAGAGTTTCTGAACCACTAGTACAAAGTGAAGCTATTAATGATATAGCTAATGAATTATTACAAGAAGGTATTGATGAACATAACTTATGGCCAGTAGCAAGACCGGAATTAAACATCAATTCAGTTAGTAATGAAGAAGTTGAATTAACATTCACTATTACAGTTAAACCTGAAGTAGAACTAGGTGAATATAAAGGATTAAAATACGAAGTTGAAGAAGCAACAGTAAGTGATGAAGATGTTGATGCTGAAATCGAAAAAATGCGTCAAAACTATGCTGAAGTAATTGTTAAAGAAGATGTAGCTGTTGATGGCGATGTTGTAGTAATTGATTTTGAAGGTTTTAAAGATGGTGTAGCATTTGAAGGTGGAAAAGCAGAAGGACATGAATTAAAACTAGGTTCTAACAGCTTTATACCTGGTTTTGAAAGCCAATTAGTTGGTAGTAAGGCAGGAGAAAGTAAAGATGTTGAATTAAGTTTCCCTGAAGATTACCACGTAGAAGAATTAAAAGGAGCACCAGTAGTATTTAAAGTTACAGTACACGAAGTAAAAGAAACAAAACTTCCAGAAGTAAATGATGAATTTGCACAAGATTTAAATATTCCTAATGTTGAAACAGTAGAACAATTAAAAGAACTAATTAAATCAGATATGGAAAAACAACAAAAGAATGATAAAGAAAATCAAGCTTTAGATAAACTATTAACTGAGGTTGTAGATAACGCGTCTGTTAATATACCTCAACAAATGATAGATGATGAAACTGAACAAATGATCCAAGAATTTGCACAAAGATTACAACAACAAAACTTTGGATTAAGTCAGTTCTTACAAGCTACTAATCAAAGCATCGAAGATTTGAAAAAACAATTTGAATTAGATGCAACTTCAAAAGTTAAATTAAGATTAGTTCTTGAAACAATCGCGGACAAGGAAAATTTGGTTGTTGATGAAGAAGCAATTAATGAAGAATATCAAAGAATTGCAGATCAATATCAAATGGAATTAGAAAAGGTCAAAGAATTGATTCCTGCTGAAAGCCTTGAATACGATGTAAAAATGAGAAAAGCTTTAGACTTGGTTAAAGATTCAGCAATTTAATAAGACGCAATTGCGTCTTATTTTGACCTAAGGAGGAAAAAGTATGAGTGAAGTAAAGGAACTTTATGTACCTGTAGTAGCTACAAGAGGTGTTATAGTCTTTCCTGGTCAGGATGTAATGATCGAAGTAGGAAGAAAGAAAAGTGTAACAGCTATAGAAGATTCTATGGATAATTTTGAAGGTCATGTTTGGTTAGTTTGTCAAAATGACATTATGGTAGATAATCCAAAAGAAGAAAATTTATTTAGATTTGGAACTCTTGCAAAAGTAAAATCTATAAGAAAAAAAGAAGGTTTTATGAGAGTTATCTTTAGTGGTTTAGAAAGAGCAAAACTAATAGAACTTGAAGATTCAGAAGAAAAATTCATGGCAACAATTGAACCTGTCGCAAACATTAAGGGTGATGATAAACATGAATTAGTTTTAATAAAGAAAGTTATTTCTGAATTTGAAAAAATTGGAACTATTAATGCTAATTTTCCACCAGAAGTTATAACTCAATTATCAAAGGGAGTTTCTGCGGATACATTGTCAGACCAATTTGCCCAATACTATCCATTAAGTATTGATTCTAAACAAAACTTACTAGAAACATTAGATGTTAATGAAAGACTTTTAATGATTTTAGATGAAATTGCAAAAGAAAAACAAATGTCTCAAATAGAAAATACTATCAATGATAAAGTCAAAGAAAGAATTGAAGGCGGTCAAAGAGAGTATTATTTAAGAGAAAAATTAAGAGCTATAAAAGAAGAATTAGGTGATGTTTCTAATGTTACAGATGATACAAGTGATTTAAGAGAAATGATTGAAAACAATCCTTATCCTGAACATGTAAAACTAAAAGCATTAGAAGAACTTCAAAGATTTGAAATGTTACCTCAAGCAAGTGGTGAAGCTAGTGTTGTAAGAACTTACTTAGACTGGTTGTTAAAAACACCATGGTATGATGAAACAATTGATAATGATGATTTAAATAAGGTTCAAGATATTTTGAATGAAGATCATTATGGATTAGAAAAAGTTAAAGAAAGAATTATGGAATATCTAGCTGTTAAGCAAATGACAAATTCTTTAAAAGCACCAATATTATGTCTAGTGGGTCCTCCAGGAGTAGGTAAAACATCTTTAGCAAAATCTATCGCTAGAGCAATCGATAGAACTTTTGTTAAAATGAGTTTAGGTGGAGTAAGAGATGAAGCTGAAATAAGAGGACATAGAAGAACTTATTTAGGTAGTATGCCAGGTAGAGTGATTCAGGGTATGAAAAGAGCAGGTGTAATTAATCCTGTATTCTTAATAGATGAAATTGATAAATTAGGTGCTGATTATAAGGGAGATCCATCAAGTGCAATGCTTGAGGTGTTAGACCCTGAACAAAATAATCAGTTTAGTGATCACTATCTAGAGGAACCATATGATTTATCTAAGGTACTATTTATTGCAACAGCAAACTATTTAGAAAATATTCCAGAAGCTCTTAGAGATAGATTAGAGATTATTAATTTATCAAGCTATACAGAACTAGAAAAAGTTCAAATAGCTAAAGATCATTTAATTAGAAAACAAGTGCTTGCAAATGGTTTAAAACCTTCTCAATTTAAGTTGGAGGATAGTGAACTAATATATATTATTAGACATTACACTAGAGAAGCAGGTGTTAGACAATTAGAAAGAATAATCGCAACTTTATGTAGAAAAACAGTTCTTGCAATACTTAAAGAAGACAAGAAGACCATAAAAGTAACTAAGAAATTAATTGTATCTTGGTTAGGTAAAGAAATGTTTGAATACGGTAGTAAAGAAAAAGGAAATCAAATAGGTGTAGTTACTGGATTAGCTTACACATCTTTTGGTGGAGATGTGTTACCAGTAGAAGTTACATATTTTGATGGTAAAGGTAAGTTAAATGTGACTGGACAACTTGGTAAAGTTATGAGTGAATCTACAGAAATTGCATTAGATTATATTAAATCAAACGCAAAAAAACTTAAGATTGACCCTAAATTCTTTGATACACATGATATACATATCCATGTACCAGAAGGAGCTGTACCAAAGGATGGACCTAGTGCTGGTGTTACTTTAACAACTGCATTGGTTTCAGCAATTACTGAAACTCCTGTTCAAGCTAATCTAGCAATGACAGGTGAGGTTACTTTAAGAGGACATGTATTACCAATAGGTGGTTTAAGAGAAAAGAGTTTAGCTGCTCATAGGGTGGGTATTACAAATATTGTGATTCCGAAAAACAATGTTAAAGACTTAGATGAATTACCAGATGTAGTAAAAAAATCTATCAAGTTTATTCCTGTTGAAAATGTTGATCAAGTATTGAAAGAAGCATTAGTTAAGTAGATGGAATATCATGAAGCTACCTTTTTAACTAGCTCAATCAATAAAGAAACATGGCCAACACACAATTTATCTGAAGTTGTTTTAGCTGGTAGAAGTAATGTAGGTAAGTCTAGTTTAATAAATACTCTTTGTAATAGAAAACAACTAGCTTATACAGGTAATACTCCAGGTAAAACTAGAATGTTAAACTTCTTTGAAGTTGACAAGAAGATTGTATTTGTAGATGCTCCTGGTTATGGATATGCACAAAGATCTTTTAAAGAATTAGAAGAATTTGGAAATTTAATGGAAGAATACTTTTCTGAAAGAGAAAATCTGAAAGCATTAATTCTTATTGTTGATATGAGGCATAAACCTACAAAGGATGATATTACAATGATAGAGTTTGCAAGAGAAAATCATGTGAATACTATTGTTGTTGCAACTAAACTAGATAAAGTAAAAAATAGTGAAATCAATAAACAAATAAAATTGATTTCAGAAACATTAAACATAAGTAAAGATCACATTATTAAATTTTCTAGCATTACTAGAAAAGGTTATGATGAACTTTGGAATAAGTTAAATAAAATAAGTGAAAAGACAAGTTTATAGATAACTTGTCTTTTATAATGTTTGAACTATTATATTTTTTTGTTATAATTATTTTATTCGAAGAAAAGAAGGAGTAAATAAGTTATTTTTTATAGAGAGCTATAGCATGGTGGAATATAGCAAAAATACTTATTGAAGGTAGTCTTGGAGAAATTAATTTGAACTAATAGTAAAGTTAATCGTATTACTGCGTTAAAGTATTTGAGGCAATTATTTGCAAAATAAGGTGGTACCACGAGCATTTCGTCCTTTATGGGACGTTTTTTTATTGAAGGGAGTATTTATGAAAGAATTAGAAACAAAATACAATCATAAGAAAGTTGAAGAAGGACAGTATCAAAGATGGTTAGATATTGGTTGTTTTACAGCGGGAGATACTAGTAAAAAACCATATTCTATAGTAATTCCTCCACCAAATGTTACTGGAAAATTACATTTAGGACATGCATGGGATAATACTTTACAAGATATAATAACAAGATATAAAAGATTGAAAGGCTTTGATGTTTTATATTTACCTGGAATGGACCATGCTGGTATTGCAACACAAGCAAAAGTTGATGAAAAACTTAGAAATCAAGGAATATCTAGATATGATATTGGAAGAGAAGAGTTTTTGAAAGTATCATGGCAATGGAAAGAAGAGTATGCTGCTCATATTAGAGAACAATGGGCTTCTATGGGTATTGGATTAGACTATTCTAGAGAAAGATTTACATTAGATGATGGTTTAAATAAGGCAGTAAACAAAGTGTTTGTTGATTTATATAATGATGGATTAATTTATCAAGATTATAAAATTATTAACTGGGATCCAGTAGCAAAAACTGCTTTAAGTAACATTGAAGTTATTCACCAAGATGATCCAGGAAAAATGTATTATTTTAATTATAAAGTTAAAGAAACTAATGATAGTTTTACTGTAGCAACTACAAGACCGGAAACCATGTTTGGAGATGTTTGTGTTGTGGTTAATCCAAATGATGATAGATATAAACACTTAATAGGATTACATGCTATAAACCCTGCAAATCATGAAAAAATCTTAATAATTGCTGATGAATATGTTGATATAGAATTTGGTACTGGAGCAATGAAATGTACTCCAGCGCATGATCCTAATGACTTTTTAATAGCGGAAAGACATAATCTAGAAAAACCCATTTGTATGAATCAAGATGCTACAATGAATGAACTTGCAAAAGAATATCAAGGATTAGATAGATTTGATTGTAGAGAAAAACTTACTGAAAGAATTAAATCAGAAGGGAATTTGATTAAAATTGAAGATATAATTCACCCAGTAGGACATTCTGAAAGAACAAAAGCAGTTGTAGAACCTTATCTTTCAAAACAATGGTTTGTTAAGATGAGACCTTTAGCTGATGATGTTTTAGAAAACCAAAAGAATCCAGAACAAAAAATTAATTTCTATCCTGCTAGATTTGAAAAAACCTTTAATCAATGGTTAGAAAATATTGAAGACTGGTGTATATCAAGACAGTTATGGTGGGGACATAGAATTCCTGCATACTATCATAATGAAACAGGTGAAGTTTATGTTGGGTTAACTCCACCAAAAGATATAGAAAACTATACACAAGATGAAGATGTACTAGACACATGGTTTTCAAGTGCATTATGGCCATTTAGTACTTTAGGTTGGCCAAATATAACTGATGATTATGAAAGATACTATCCAACATCATGTATGGTAACGGGTTATGATATTATTTTCTTCTGGGTTGCTAGAATGGCTATACAAGGTAGATACTTTACAAAATCTTATCCATTTAAAGATTGTTTAATTCATGGTCTTACAAGAGATGCTCAAGGTAGAAAGATGTCTAAATCTTTAGGGAATGGTATTGATCCTTTAGTGGTTAAAGAAAAGTATGGAGTTGATTCATTAAGATTCTTCTTAAGTACTAACTCAACACCTGGACAAGATATAAGATACATGGAAGAAAAAGTTGAATCTTCTTGGAATTTTATAAACAAACTATGGAATGCTTCTAGATTTGTAATGTTGAATTTACCAGAACAATTTGATTATACAAAATATGATATTTCAAATTTAAGTAATATAGATAAGTGGATAATCTCTAAGCTAAACAAAACAATTGAAATTGTTAGTGAAAACATGGAAAAGTATGAGTTTACAATTGTTGGAAATGAACTATATAACTTTGTTTGGGATGATTTCTGTAATTGGTATATAGAATTATGTAAATCAGAATTAAATAGTGATAATAAAGATGGTGCTATTTATACATTAAATATAGTATTAAATTCAATATTAAAGTTATTACATCCATTTATGCCTTTTGTGACTGAAAAGATATTCTTAAGTTTAAATAGTAATGAAACAACTATTTGTACTCAAAGATACCCTGAAATACTTGATATAGGTGGATATAATTCAAATGAAATAGATCAATTAATAGATATTATTAAGTCATTAAGAGAAGTTAAAGTAGAAAATGATTTAAAACCATCTACTCCTTTAGATTTTATCGTTAAAGATAATAATGATAATACAATTATTCCAAGTTTAATAAATAAAGAAATTATTACCAAAATGACTAAATCAAATTGGTTAAAAAACATTGATGATGAAGTTAGTATTAGACCTATAAAAGATGGTAAGTTATGTATTTTAAGTAGTCAATTAATTGATAAAGAAGCTGAAATATTAAAACTAACTAATGAAGAAAAAAGATTATTAAATGAAATTGCAAGAAGTAACGGTATGTTAAGTAATCAAAATTTTGTTAACAAAGCTCCTACAAGTAAAGTTGATGAAGAAAAAAATAAACTAGAAAACTATAAACGTGAATATGAAATAGTTATAAAAAGGCTTGAAGAACTTAAATAACTTTAAACAAATTTGTATATTTGGTAAAATCAAAGTAGTTAAATACTACTTTGATTTTTATTTAGG
The DNA here is from genome assembly GCA_964418835.1 of uncultured Erysipelotrichaceae bacterium. Taxonomy (GTDB): domain Bacteria; phylum Bacillota_I; class Bacilli_A; order Erysipelotrichales; family Erysipelotrichaceae; genus UBA9076. The sequence goes on along the minus strand of CAYQNJ010000001.1, from coordinate 203,324 downwards.
AGAATGCATATGAAAAAGAAAAATAAAATGATATTAACAGCAATAGGAGTTGCAAGTGTTAGTGCAGTAGCTGTTACTGCAGGAGTTATGGCTTCAACTTATAGTTATTTCAGAAAGAGGTTTGATACTGCTTATAACAGAAATGAACTAGATAAGTTAAAGGATGTTCCATATGATTATGATTGGCTAAAGAACTATAAAACTGAAGAATTAACAATTACTTCTTTTGATAACTTAAAACTATATGCTCAAGCTATAATAGCAAATAAAAAAAGTCATAGATGGGTAATAATGGTTCATGGTTATAAATCTTTAGGAATGATGATGATTAATAGAGCCTATGAATTTGTTAAAGAAGGATATAATGTTTTACTTATTGACCAAAGATGTTGTGGTAAATCTGAAGGAAGATATACTACTTATGGATGGTTAGAACATTATGATGTATTAGATTGGATTAATACCTTAGTAAATTATGATAATGAAGCTAAGATTGCTCTTTATGGTTTTTCTATGGGTGGTGCTACGGTAATGAATGTTGCAGGGGAATATCTAGTAGATAATGTTAAATGTATTATTGAAGATGCTGGTTTTAGTAGTTTAAAAGATCAATTAGCATATAAAGCAAGTAATAAATATAAATCAAAGGGCTTATTTGTTGTTCCAGGACTTGAATATTTATTGAAAAATAAATGTGGTTTTAGTTTAAATGATGCAAATAGTTTAAAACAACTTCAACAATCTGTAACACCAATAATGTTTATTCATGGTGAAGAAGATAAAAATGTTCCTTATGAAATGGTGTTTGATAATTATTATGCATGTAATTCAGAGAAAGAATTATTTACTGTTTCAAATGCAAACCATTTTGAAACAATTGATAATAAGTATTATTATGAAAGAATTTTCAAGTTTATGGAAAGATTTATATAAGGCTTAACTAAAGGCTTGAAAACGCTTAAATAACTTGTGATAAAGTGTTGAATAGATTATAATTGTTATAGTAATTTAATGGCAAAGGAGAATATATGGTTAAGAAAAAATTCGTTTATGATTTTTCAGAAGGTAACGGTACAATGCGTGAATTACTTGGTGGGAAGGGTGCTAACTTAGCAGAAATGACTTTGTTAAAGATGCCAGTTCCTCAAGGGTTTACGGTTACTACAGAAGCTTGTAATCAATACTACAAGGATAATGGTGTTATTAGTGAATCACTAAAGAAAGAAATTTTTGCTCATCTAGCAAGTTTAGAAAAACTTTCAGGTAAAAAATTTGGTGATAAAGAAAATCCGTTATTAGTTTCAGTTAGGTCAGGGTCAAGAGCATCAATGCCAGGAATGATGGATACTATTTTAAATCTTGGTATTAATGATGATGTTGTTGAAACAATAGCTAAGAAAACTGGTAATCCACGTTTTGCGTATGATAGTTATCGTCGTTTTATTCAAATGTTTGCAGACGTAGTAATGGGTTTACCTAAAAAAGAATTTGAAGTAATAATTGATGAAATGAAAGAAAAAAGAGGAATCACTCTAGATACTGAGTTTACTGGTGATGACCTTAAAGAAATGGTTAAGAAATTTAAAAAGTATTATGAAAAACACTTCCATAATTCTTTCCCAACTGATCCAAAAGAACAATTATTAGGTGCAGTAGAAGCTGTATTTAAATCTTGGAATAATGAAAGAGCTATCTATTATAGAAGAATGAATGATATCCCACATAATTGGGGAACTGCAGTTAACGTTCAAATGATGGTTTTTGGTAACATGGGTGATGATTGTGGTACTGGTGTTGCATTTACTAGAAACCCAGGTACTGGTGAAAATAAACTGTTTGGTGAATTCTTAATGAACGCACAAGGTGAAGATGTTGTTGCTGGTATTAGAACACCAAATGATATTAGTGAACTTAAAGAAGTTATGCCTAAGGCATATAATGAGTTTGTTAAAATTTGTAACCGTCTTGAAAAACATTATAAAGATATGCAAGACATGGAATTTACAATTGAAAATGAAAAACTATTCATGTTACAAACAAGAAGTGGTAAAAGAACTGCAGCAGCAGCTTTAAAGATTGCTTGTGACATGGTTGATGAAAAACTGATTACAAAAGATCAAGCTTTACTAAGAGTAGATCCAATGCAACTTGATGCTTTGTTACATCCTCAATTTGTTCAATCAGATTTAAAGAAAGCAAAAGTTTTAACATCTGGTTTACCAGCTTCTCCTGGAGCTGCAACTGGTGAAATAGTGTTTACTGCTGAAGAAGCTACAAAAGAAGCTAATTTAGGTAAACAAGTAATTTTAGTTAGATTAGAAACTAGTCCTGAAGATATTGAAGGTATGCATGTTTCTGCTGGTATCCTAACAGCAAGAGGTGGTATGACATCACATGCTGCTGTTGTTGCTAGAGGAATGGGTAGATGCTGTGTATCTGGTGCTGGAGACATTGTAATTAATGAAGCAAAAAGAACTTTAACTGTTAATGGTCAAACATTAAAAGCTGGAGATCCTATCTCATTAGATGGTTCTACAGGTAATGTGTATGCTGTAACTATTAAAACAGAAGCTCCTACTATTTCTGGTGATTTTGAAAGATTTATGAAGTGGGCTGATGAAAGACGCGTTCTAAAGATTAGAACAAATGCTGACACACCTAAAGATGCAAAACAAGCTGTTATATTTGGTGCTGAAGGTATTGGTTTAGTAAGAACAGAACATATGTTCTTTGATTCCTCACGAATTAAAGCGATGAGAGAAATGATTATTTCTAAGACAGAAGATCAAAGAAGAGAAGCACTAGAAAAATTATTACCAATGCAAAGAAATGACTTTGAAGGTATTTATGAGGCTATGCAAGGTAGACCAGTTACTATTAGATATCTAGATCCACCATTACATGAATTCTTACCTACAAATCCTTCAGATATTACTACACTTGCTCAAGACATGAAGACTACTGCAGCTGACTTAAAGAATGTTATTGCTTCACTTCATGAATTTAACCCAATGATGGGTCATAGAGGATGTAGATTAAGTATCACTTTCCCTGAGATTGCTGAAATGCAAACTAGAGCTGTAATAGAAGCAGCAATCAATGTTAATAAAAAATTCCCTAAATATAAGGTTGTTCCAGAAATAATGATTCCATTAGTTGGAGAATTAAAAGAACTAGAGTTTGTTAAAAATGTTGTTGTAGAAACTGCTGAAAAAGTTATTAAAGAAAAAGGTGCTAAACTAAAATATATGGTTGGTACTATGATAGAGATTCCTAGAGCTGCTTTACTAGCAGATGAAATTGCAAAAGAAGCTGAATTCTTCAGTTTTGGTACTAATGACTTAACACAAATGACATTTGGTTTCTCTAGAGATGATGCGGGTAACTTCTTAGGTGATTACTATGATAAAAATATCTTTGAATTTGATCCATTTGCTACTCTAGATATTAAAGGTGTTGGAAAACTAGTTGAAACAGCTGCTAAATTAGGTAGAGAAACTAGACCTGATTTAAAACTTGGAATCTGTGGAGAACATGGAGGGGATCCAAAAACTGTTAAATTCTGTCATAAGGTTGGATTGAATTATGTTTCTTGTTCACCATATAGAGTTCCAATTGCTAGATTAGCTGCTGCTCAAGCTGCTATCGAATATGATGGACCAGTTAAGAAAACTAAAAAAGCTTCACCAAAAAAGAAGTAAAATAATACAAGAATATCACAATTAGTGATATTCTTTTAATATGAAAAAGATGAAATATATAGAAGTAGTATTTGATATAGGATATTTAGTATTTGTAATATTAGCTGGATTATATATGGTTATTAACTATAAAACTGAGATCGTTAAATTATATGGGATTATGAGTTTAGTTTTAGGAATAGGAGACTCTTTTCATTTAATTCCTAGAGTAATTAGAATTATTACTAATAAAAATTTAGATAAATATCTAGGTTTTGGTAAACTTGTTACATCTATTACCATGACAGTATTTTATATGATTTTATATTATATATACTGTATCGGTGCTAATTCACAGGTAAACAAAATTGTTTATATTCTTGCATTAATAAGAATTATTTTGTGTTTATTACCTCAAAATAATTGGTTAGATAATGAAGATAATGTTAAATGGGGGATATATAGAAATATTCCATTTGTTTTAACGGCAATAATCATTGGTTATTATTATCTAAATCCACCATTTATAGAATTAAATTATATGTCTATATCAATATTTTTAAGTTTTCTATTTTATATGCCAGTTGTTTTATTTGCTGGTAAATATAAAATAGTTGGAGCGTTAATGCTACCAAAAACAATGGTTTATATTTATATGGTTATTATGGGATTACAATTAATGAATTAAATTACTTGTAATCTTTTATTATATTTGTTTTAATATAATTATAAGAATAGGAATAATTCCTAATACTAGAAGGAGAATGAAATGGAAAAAGATTTAAGCAAATTAACAAATGAAGTTGGTGCACCTGTAGCTGATAATGAAAACTCTATTACAGCAGGTCCTAGAGGACCTGTAGTATTATCAGATGTATGGTTAATGGAGAAGATGGCACACTTCAACAGAGAGGTAATACCTGAAAGAAGAATGCATGCTAAAGGATGGGGAGCTTATGGAAAATTTACTGTAACTCACGATATTTCTAAGTATACAAAGGCTAAGGTATTACAACCAAATACTGAAACTGATGTATTTGTTAGATTTTCTACTGTAGCAGGAGAAAGAGGAGCAGCTGATACTGAAAGAGATATTAGAGGCTTTGCATGTAAGTTTTATACAACTGAAGGAAACTGGGATTTAGTAGGCAATAATACACCGGTATTCTTTATAAGAGACGTACACAATTTTGCGGATTTAAATAGAGCAGTTAAAAGAGATCCAAGAACTGGAAGAAGAAGTGCTCAAAATAACTGGGATTATTGGACACTACTACCGGAAACATTCCATCAAAGAACAATAACAATGTCAGATAGAGGTATTCCTGCATCGTTTAGACATATGCATGTATTTGGAGAACATACATTTGCTTTCTATAATGAAGATAATAAACGTGTTTGGGTTAAATTCCATTTAAAAACACAACAAGGTATTAAAAACCTTAGTGATGAAGAAGCAGCAAGAATTGCTGGTGAAGATAGAGAATACCATGGAAAAGATTTATATGAGTCTATTGAAAAAGGTGATTACCCTAAATGGACTATGTATGTTCAAATAATGAGTGAGGAACAAGCAAAAAACCATTATGAAAATCCATTTGATATTACTAAGGTATGGAGACATAAAGAGTATCCATTAATAGAAGTAGGTGTTTTAGAGTTAAATAGAAATCCAGAAAATTACTTTGCAGAAGTTGAACAAGCAGCATTTACTCCTGCACATATAGTTCCTGGAATTGGTTTTTCACCAGACAAGTTTTTACAAGGTAGATTATTCTCATACGGTGATGCACAAAGATATAGATTAGGTGTAAATCATAATCACATTCCAGTAAATAAATCTAAAGTGCCAGCTAATGAATATCATAGAGATGGTGCAATGAGAGTTGATGGTAACTTTGGTGGAGCTCCAGCTTATACTCCAAATAGTCTTGGATATTGGACAGCTCAACCTGATGTAAGTGAACCACCATTGGATTTAGAAGGTGCAATGTATAGATTTGATCCAAATGATGATCCTACTGATGATAACTTTAGAGCTGGTGGATTGTTATACAATGTAATGACTGAAGATAAAAGACAACTTCTAATAGATAATACTGTTAGAAATATGGAAGGTGTTCATGATAATATAAAATACAGACATGCAGTTCACTGCTATTGGGCAGACAAAGAATATGGTGAAAGAATGACTGCAGGACTAAAACTTGATTTAGAAAGGGTTAAAGAATTAGCTAAAGGAGACCATAAATCCTTAGTTAAAGAAACATTAAATATTGAAAAATAAATTATTAGTAATATTTGGATATCTTTTCTTAGGTGTTGGAGCACTTGGTATATTACTACCAGTGCTACCAACAACTCCTTTTATAATACTTTCTGTAATATGTTTTTCAAATAAACCAGAAATACAGGATAAATTAAGGAAAAATGTATATTTAAAAGAATATATAGAACATTATGAAAGTGGAAAACCAATATCTACGAAAACATTTATTAAGGGTATTTCCTTCCTTTGGATTACTTTAATAGCATCTACTTTTGTTATAAAAATATATTTTGTTAAAATCATGTTGATTTTCATAGGAATTATGGTAAGTACTCATTTGGTTTGGATATATAAAAAACCAAACATAAAGTTAGAAAGGGAAATGTATGACAAAACAAAAAAAATTAATTATTGATATTCTAAAGAGTAAACGTCATCATTTAACTGCTGATGAAATATATATGTATGCAAAAGAAAAGATGCCTAATATTGCTATGGGTACTATTTATAGAAATTTAAATATATTAGCTGATAATAATGAAATTAAAAGAGTATCATTACCTAATATGGCTGATAAATTTGAATGGAATATAGATAAGCATGATCATTTAATATGTATTACTTGTGGTGAAGTGAGTGATTTTAAAATTTCGGAAATAGAAAAAGTATTAAAGCATAATATTAAAAATATGACATCATATAACATGTCAGTTAATTATATTTGTGATAAATGCAATGATAAGGCTTCTAAGTGAAGCCTTTTATTATATCCCTCCATTAAAAGGTGATATAATAAAATAGACGGAGGAATTTATGAAAAAACTTATTTTATTATTGATATCAATGTTATTTATCGCTGGTTGTTCTACTACAAAACCAGCAGAAACTACTGAAGTAGAAAAAACAGAAGAAGTTACAGAAGAGGTAGTTGAAGAAAATACACCAGTTGAATATTCTTTTAAAGTATTAACTCCTAAAGGTGCTCCAGCATTAGCTGTATTACCTTTATTAGAAAAAAATGCTGAAGAAGTTACAACAGTAGATGGAAGTGAAATTCTTCAAGCTGCGCTAGTTAATCCAAATCCAGAATATGATGTAATAATTGCGCCTAGTAATTTAGGAGCAACGCTTGCAAGTAATGGTAAGACTACTTATAAAATGCTAGCACTAGTCACTTGGGGTAATTTATATCTAGTTGGTGAAAGCGAAGAGAGTTTAAATGAAGGTAGTATTGCACTATTTGGAGAAGGTGCTGTACCTGGATTGGTTTTTGAAGAAACAATGAAAGACTTAACAATTGAAAAAGTTTACTATAATTCAGTTGCGGACGCACAAGCAGCATTATTAAGTGGTAAATCAAACTCTGCAATGTTAGCAGAACCAGCTGCATCAGCGACGATTGCAAAGGCAAAAGAATCTGGTAAAGAATTAAAAATTATTACTGATTTACAAACAAAGTGGAAAGAACTAAATGGAAATGAAGGATATCCACAAGCTGCATTGTTTGTTATACAAGAAAAATATGATGAAAATCCTGAAATCTATGATCAAATGATAAGTGATATTAGTGAGTTTATTACAAATACTAAAGATAGTGATAAAGAAGAACTAGTTACTTTGGTTGATAAGTATGGTGTTGATGTATTAGGTATACCAAATGGTAATTTAGCAAAAGCAACTTTTGATAGAATGAATGTTAATGTAGTTTATGCTAGTGAATATGAGGATGAATTGAAAACATTCTTAAAACTATTCAAGATTGAAGATTTAACTAATATTTTAATAACTAAATAGATTAAAAACACTTAATTGTGATTTCAATTAAGTGTTTTTTTATGTTTATTCTTTCAAATGTAAGTTAGCAATAGGTTATTAATAATTTGTTTGATATAATAAATTTGATAAATAGGGGCTAAAATGAAAAAAGAACACATTATTACCATTACTGTGCTTATTATCTTTTGGTGGATAACTGCTATTTCAGTGGGGAACAATGTACTTATTCCAACTCCTTTAGAAGTAATACAGTCTTTAATTAATATTCTTTCTAAAGGAAGTTCTTATTACGCGATTTTTAAAACTTTAATAAGAGTAATACAAGGATATTTTATTTCTTTAATCATATCCTTAATTATAAGTATACTTGCGGATAGATTTAATACAATTAGAATGCTCTTTGAACCTATACAAATACTTACAAAAGCAATACCTAATATAAGCTATATTATCATTACTCTAATATGGTTAGGATCAGAGGGAAGTGTATGGGTTATATGTTTGTTAGTTTTATTTCCAGTTTTATTTAATAACTTTATGTTTACTTTAGATAGTGAAGACAAGGATTTAAAAGATATAGAAAAGATTTACCCAGAAACTTTTATTAGTACTACAAGATTAAGAACTCTTCCTTTACTTTATAAGACAATTCTAACATCTAGTAAAACAGCGTTAGGATTAGGATTAAAGATAGGGGTTATGGCTGAAATTTTAGGTCAAGTTAAAGTAGGTATAGGTAAGCAATTATATTATGCAAGACTATATCTAGACACTGCAGAGTTGTTTGCGTGGACAATTATAATAATAATTGTAAGCGTATTCATAGATTCAATATTCAATATTTTAATTAAATTCAAGGAGGAATAGTAATGCAAAGATTGAATCAAGAATCAATTAATAAAATTGATGCGATTATCGCAAAAGAAAAGGACAAGATGGGTCCAATTAAACTAATGCTACATGAGATTCAAGTTGAGCTAGGTTATATACCATTTGAAGCTATGGAAAAGATATCTGAAGCTACTGGAGCATCTGTAGCTGAGGTTTATGGAGTAGTTACTTTTTATGCTCAATTTACAACTGAACCAAAAGGAAAACACATAATTAATGTTTGTATGGGTACAGCTTGTTATGTAAAAGGAGCACAAAATCTTTTGAATGACATTAGTAAGAAAGTTGATTGTAAGGCTAATGCTACAAGTGCGGACGGTTTATTCTCATTAGATGCAACTAGATGTATTGGTGCCTGTGGTTTAGCTCCAGTTGTAGTTATTGATGGAAAAGTTTATGGAAACGCAATAGAAAATAAAGAAGCATTAAAAGCTATTGATTCAATCCTTGATAGTGAAAAAGGAGTAGTTAACCAACTATCATGAAAGCCTTAGATATTGTAAAAATTTTAAACGCTAAACCTCTTAGTGTAATTAATGAAGATTTTTATAATGTTGATTTTAACAAAGCTTTCGCAAGTGATCTTATGAGTGATGTTCTTGCGCTTATTAAAAAAGAATTTGAAGAAACACTTTTACTTACTGGACTTTGTAATGCACAATCTTTAAGAACTGCAGAAATGTTAGATTTAAAATGTTTGATATATGTTAGGGGAAAAGAGTTGGATAAGCCTACAATGGAACTTGCAAAAGATATGAACATCTCTATATTCACAACAAATTGTACTATGTATGAAGCTTGCGGTAGGTTATACCAGGAAGGATTAGATTCAGTAGATGTTATTTGAACAATACATAGTTGAAAGAGATGATTATGCTAATGCAGGTAAAGTATCAAGCAAGGTAAAACAATATTTAAGTAATTTAGGTGTTCCAAGTGATGTGTTAAGAAGGATTGCAGTTGCGTGTTATGAAGCAGAAATTAATATGATTATTCATGCTTGGGGTGGTGTTATTAACTTATTCGTTAGTGATAGTGGGATTATACAAATAGTTTTTAAAGATGTTGGTCCTGGTATTACTGATATGGAAAAAGCATTAACTCCAGGGTGGTCAACTGCTAGTGAAGAAGCAAGATCACTTGGATTTGGTGCTGGTATGGGTCTTGTTAATATTAAAAGAGTTTCAGATGAGTTTGATATTGTGAGCAGTAAAGAAGGAACTACGCTAACCATAGCGTTTAAGGTAACCTAATATGAAATCTGTAATAACTTATACACTTGAAAGTTGTACTAAATGTCTTAAATGTTTAAAATCATGTCCTACAGGAGCTATATCTTTAAATGATGGTAGAGTTTTTATATCAGATGAAAGGTGCATTAACTGTGGGAAGTGTGTTGAAGCTTGTCATAATCAAGGAATTCAAGCAAAAGGCAGTACATTAGTGGATATAGATAATTATGATTATTCAATTTGTATGGTACCTAGTTCATTAATAAGCGATTGTAAAACAAGGCAAGAAGTAGAAGAATTGTTTTATGCAATAAAAGAATTAGGGTTTGATGAAGTAGTGGATATTAGTGATGTTGAAGGTCAAATACTTGATGAAGCTCACAAATATTCTGAATATTCAAAAGAACCTTGTAAAATATTATCATTTTGTCCAGTAATAAATAGTTTAATTCAAGTAAATTATCCTACTTTATTACAAAACATTATTCCAATTAATTATCCAAGTGAAGTAGCCGCTAAAAGACTGAGAAACCTGCATAAAGATAAAGGGAAATTAGGAATATTTAATTGTTGTGAATGTGAATCAAAACTTGCATTAGCTAAATATCCATATAGAAATACACAGTATGAAGTGGATCATGCATTATCAATTGTAGATATTTTTCCTCAAATTAGATCAAATATGAATAACGGAAGATTGAAAGTTTCTCTATGTAAGGAGGGATTACAATCATGTAATCCATCAATGATAAAAGTTGAAGAAAATGATTTGGTTGCGGATGGCTTTGATAAGATTGTTAATATATTGGAACATGCTGAATTTGGTTTATTAAATGACTTTAAACTATTAGCTTTATTTCCATGTTTCAATGGATGTTTAGGGGGAAGGTTGTTGTGGGGTAATAGTTATCTTACTAAAAGTAATATATTTGCATTAGTAGATGGTAATGAAAAACCTATAAGTGACATCCCATTTGATGATTTATTCAATGATAAATTAATTGATGAAATAAAAGATGATAGAAGTATTCAAGAAAAGTTACAGTTTTTCTCAAAGGTAAATGCTCAATTAGATAAATTACCTGGATATGATTGTACAGCTTGTGGTTTACCTAGTTGTAGAGTAATGGCAGAAGAGATTGTTAATGGAAACAAAGTACTTAGTGATTGCAAAATATTAGTTAGAAAGGAACAGTACTAATGAATGTAAAAGATTTAGTTAAACTTAATAACTGGAAATTAATTAATGAAAATGATGGATTAAATAGAGAAGTTAAGGGTGCGTTTGTTGGAGATTTACTAAGTTTTGTAATGGGTAATGGTGAGCCTGATAATGCATGGATAACTATTCAATCTCATTTAAATGTGATTGCAGTTGCTATGTTAAGGGAGTTTAGTTGCATAATTTTTGTGGATGGAGCTAATGTAACTCAAGATATGATAGATAAAGCGAATGAAGAAAATCTGATATTAATACAAAGTGATTCTTCAGCATATGATAGTGCTATAAAGCTTTATAATTCAAAAATATAATGTATTACGATTTTCATATTCATAGTGCATTATCACCTTGTGGTAGTGATGATATGACTCCTAATAACATTATTAATATGGCAATTATTAAGGGCTTAGACATTATTGCAGTATGTGATCACAATTCTACAAAACAACAAAATGCTTTATATGAGTTATCAAAAGAAAAAAATATAAAAATCATATATGGAATAGAAGTTGAAAGTAGAGAAGAAGTACATATATTAGGTTTATTTAATAAATTTGAAGATAACCAAGAATTTGGAAATTGGGTTAATAAAAACAAACCATTTATTAAGAATAATGAATCTTATTTTGGTAAACAAATTGTTTATGATAAAAATGATGAAATAATTGATAAATTAGACGATTTATTAGTTGTATCATTAACCGTTTCTATAGAAGATGTTATTGAATATATTCATAAGTTTAATGGTAAAGCAATATTAGCTCATGTGTTAGATAAAAGAAATGGAATTATTACTCAATTAGGTTATATTCCACAAAGTTGTAAATTTGATGGGATTGAAGTTAAAGATGATAGCCAAATAAAAAAAATTAAATCTAACCATCCTTGGATTAAAGAAACTATTTGGTTATATAATTCTGATGCTCATAACCTACTTGATATAAATGAACCACAACATCAAATAGATATTAAGGATTGGATGTGATAATTATGATGGAAGACTTAGCAATGCATATGATGGAAATCATTATGAATAGTATTAAAGCGAATTCTTCATTAATTAAAATACTAATTTCAAATCTTAATAAAACAAATAAAATAATACTTGAAATTATTGATGATGGTTATGGTATGGATAAAGATTTATTAGAAAGAGTTACAAATCCATTTACTACTTCAAGAACTACAAGAAAAGTGGGGTTAGGTGTTTCATTTATGAAAGGTTTATGTGAAACATGTGATGGTACATTTGAAATAGAAAGTGAAGTTAGTATTGGAACAAGTCTAAAAGCTACTATAAGGAAAGATCATATAGATGTTCCTCCATTAGGTGATATTGGAGAACTTATGATGATGTGCATTCAATCAGATGAAAATATTGATTATGAATTAACTTATATAGATGACTATAAAGAATTTGTCTTTAAATCTAAAACAATTAAGGAAGAACTTATGGGTATAAGCCTAAGTGAACCTGATATCTTGTTGTGGATTAAGGAATATATCAATCAAGAAATTAGAAAGGAGATTATTTAATGAAGAGCTTAGAAGATTTAAAAAAGATGCGTGAAGAAGCACTTAAAAAAGTGGATATGAGAACAGGGGAAAAAGATTATAAGGTAGTTGTTGGGATGGCTACCTGTGGTATAGCAGCTGGTGCTAGACCTGTATTGAATTCTCTTGTGGAAGAAACTGCTAAAAATGAATATAGTTGCTTTATCACACAAACTGGTTGTATTGGATTATGTGTATATGAACCAATAGTAGAAGTATTTGATAAAGATAATAATAAAACTACTTATGTAAAAGTAGATGCTGAAAAAGCTAAAACAATCTTAAAAGAACATATTGGAAATGGAAAAATTGTAGAAGAATATACAATTGATAGCGTTAAATAGGAGAGATTATGGAAAGAATAAATGTCTTAGTGTGTGCTGGTACTGGTTGTACATCTACAGAATCTGCACTAGTGTATGAAGAATTAAAAACTGCTATTAAGAAGTATGGCATCGATAAAGAAGTTAAAATAGTTAAAACAGGTTGTTTTGGTTTATGTCAAAAAGGACCTATTATCGCTGTTCATCCTGATAAAGTTTTTTATTGTCATGTTGGAGTAAAAGATGTAGATCGCATTGTTTCTGAGCACCTTTATAAAGGAAGAGTAGTTAAAGAATTAGAACTTTCTGATATAGATGAAGAAACAAAAGAAAAAATATTTGATATTAACAAAATTAGATTCTATGCAAAACAAAAAAGAATTGCATTAAGAAATTGTGGTGTTATAAATCCTGAAGATATACAAGAATATATTGCTAAAGATGGTTATATGGGACTTGGTAAAGCTATTACTGAAATGACACCTCAAGAAGTAATTGATGTAGTTAAAGCAAGTGGTTTAAGAGGAAGAGGTGGGGGAGGATTCCCTACTGGAGTTAAATGGCAATTTGCGGCTAATCAACCCACAGGTCAAAAATATGTAATATGTAATGCTGATGAAGGTGACCCTGGAGCATTTATGGATAGAAGTATCCTTGAAGGAGATCCTCATAGTGTTATTGAAGCTATGGCTATTGCTGCATATGCTATTGGTGCAGATCATGGTTATGTTTATATTAGAGCTGAGTATCCAATCGCAGTTAATAGATTAGTTAAAGCTATTGATGATGCAAAAGAATATGGATTATTAGGTAATAATATATTAGGAACTGAATTTAATTTTGATTTAGAAATTAGGTTAGGTGCTGGGGCCTTTGTTTGTGGAGAAGAAACAGCTTTAATTATGTCTATTGAAGGTAAACGTGGAATGCCTGTTTCTAAACCTCCATTCCCAGCAGTATCTGGTGTTTGGGGTAAACCAACTATAATTAATAATGTTGAAACTTTCGCTAATATACCAGTCATATTACATGAAGGTGCTGAATGGTTTAGTTCTATCGGTACAGAAAAATCTAAAGGAACAAAAGTATTTGCACTTGGTGGAAAAATTACAAACACAGGTTTAGTTGAAATACCTATGGGAACTACATTAAGAGAAATCATCTATGAAATAGGTGGTGGTATCCCTCATAATAAAAACTTCAAGGCTGTTCAAACAGGTGGACCTTCTGGTGGATGTTTAACAGAAGAGCAATTAGATACTCCAATCGATTTTGATAACTTAGTTAAACTAGGATCAATGATGGGTTCAGGGGGCATGATTGTACTTGATGAAGATAACTGTATGGTTGACGTTGCTAGATTCTATATGGACTTTATTGTAGATGAATCTTGTGGAAAATGTACACCATGTAGAGTTGGAACAAAACGTTTATTAGAAATGTTAGAAAAGATTACAAAGGGTGAAGGAACTTTAGAATTATTAGATGAAATGGAAGAGTTGTGTAATCACATAAAGAGTGATTCATTATGTGGTTTAGGACAAACTGCACCTAACCCTGTATTATCTACTCTTTCTCAATTTAAAGATGAATATATAGCTCACGTAGTTGATAAAAAATGTCCTGCGCATGTTTGTAAAGATTTATTAACATATAGAATAGATCCGGTAGCATGTAAGAAATGTAGTATTTGTGCTAAACATTGCCCAGTTGAATGTATTAGCGGTGTTCCAGGTAAAGAACCATATGTTATTGATGAAGCAGCATGTATCAAATGTGGTTCATGTTTCGATGTTTGTCGCTTTAATGCGGTAGAAAGAGTATAGGAGGCAGATTATGGCAAAAGTTAATATAAAAATTAATAACATACCTATTGAAATAGAAGAGGGTGTTACTATATTAGAAGCTGCAAGAACTGCAGGTATTAATATTCCTACACTATGTTATTTAAAAGGGATTACTAAATCAGGGGCATGTAGAGTGTGTTTAGTTGAAGTGAAAAATGCACGTACTTTAGCAGCGTCTTGTGTATATCCTGTTTCAGAAGGTTTAGAAGTATTTACTCATTCTAAAAAAGCAATTGAAGGTAGAAGAAACTCAGTAGAACTTATTATGTCTAATCATAATAAAAACTGCTTAAGTTGTGTTAGAAATCAAAATTGTGAACTACAGTCATTAACACAAGAACTAGGTGTTAGAGAAAATAAGTATGATGGTGAGTATACTGCAAGAACTTATGATGAAGTTGCTCCTGGTATTGTAAGAGATACTAGTAAGTGTGTACTTTGTGGTAGATGTGTTGATACATGTAAAAAAGTTCAAGGATTAGGTATTCTTGGGTTTGAAAATAGAGGATTTAAAACCGTAGTTGGTCCAGTATTTAATTCATCATTTGCGGATGTTAACTGTATGCAATGTGGACAATGTATTATAAATTGTCCAGTTGGAGCATTAAGTGAAAAAGAAGCAATTCATGATGTAATAAATGCATTAAATGACCCTACAAAGCATGTTGTTGTACAAACTGCACCTGCAGTTAGAGCTAGTTTAGGAGAAGAGTTTGGTTATCCAATTGGTACTAGAATAACTGGTAAGATGGTTGCTGGTTTAAAACGAGTTGGTTTTGATAGAGTTTATGATACTAACTTTGGTGCTGACTTAACAATCATGGAGGAAGGTACAGAGTTTATAAATAGATTTACTACAGGTGGAACTTTACCTATGTTAACTTCTTGTTCTCCTGGGTGGGTTAGATATTTAGAATATGAATATCCAGACTTAATTCCTCATGTAAGTTCTTGTAAGTCACCACATATGATGTTAGGAGCTGTTGTTAAATCATATTATGCAAAGAATAAAGGAATAGATTCTAAAGATATTTATATGGTTTCTATAATGCCTTGTACTGCAAAAAAAGCTGAAATAAGTAAACCAGAAAATGTTAGAAATAATATGCAAGATGTTGATGCAGTATTAACTACTAGAGAATGTGGTAAACTTCTTAAACTTTATGGTATTAATTTAAATTACTTAGAGGATGAAGAATTTGATCAAGATTTATTTGGTGAATATTCTGGAGCTGGAGTAATATTTGGTGTTACTGGTGGTGTTATGGAAGCTGCCCTAAGAACTGTTAAAGAAGTACTAGAAAAGAAGCCTTTAGATGATGTTAACTTTGATGTTGTTAGAGGTATGAGAGGTGTTAAGGAAGCTACACTTAATATTGCTGGTCATGAAGTTAACATAGCTGTTACATCATCAATGACTTATGCAAAGCCACTATTAGATGAAATTAGAAATGGAACTTCTAAATATCATTTCATTGAAATAATGGGTTGTCCTGGTGGATGTATTAATGGTGGTGGACAATCGTTAGTTAGTGCTAGATTAAAGAATGATAATGTGGACTATAAAACATTAAGAGCAAAAGCTTTATATGAAGAAGATGTAATTATGGATGTGAGAAAATCACATGAAAACAAACAAATTCAGGATTTATATAAGAATTTCTTAGAAGAACCTGGTTCTCATGTAGCTCATGAAATTTTGCATACTACTTATAGTGGTAAACCGAAATTTAAACTATAATAATTATTAGACATACGTTAATGATGCGTATGTCTTTTTATATTGGTATAATTAATGTTAAAGGATGTATGTATATGGATAATTATTTTAGATTTGCATTTTCGATAATTTTAGCTGCGTTATTGGGTGGATTAATAGGTTATGAAAGGGAAAATGTTAAAAGTGCAGCGGGGTTAAGAACACATGTTTTAGTTTGTATAGGTTCGTGCATTGTTCAATTGATATCAGTAAGCTATTATATTAAAAATCCTGGTTCAGGAAACGATCCTTTTAGAATGGCTGCACAGGTAGTTTCTGGAATTGGATTTATTGGTGCAGGAACGATAATGAAAGATGAAAATAGAATTACTGGCTTAACTACAGCAGCTAGTTTATGGATTGTTGCGTGTATTGGTATAGCTATAGCTTCATCAGAATATTTAATTGCAATATTTTCAACATTTGTAGTTTATGTAACATTAAAATGGTTATTTAAATTGGAACATTATGTAAAAGATGCAAATGAAATTATTTTAATTATTACCACAAAGAATTATCAAACAATAGTTTCAAGAATAATAGATCAAATAAATAATTATAAGATAACGATTAAAGACATTTCTTTCAGGTTCGATAATGATGGAATATGTTATATAACTCTTCAAATAAAGTATTTAAACTATGATGATGTATTAAGTTTATTAAAAGATACTACATTACTTGATGATGTAATTAAAACAGAGATAAAGTAAAATCATTTAATAATTAACTTTATTTGATTATAATTAATAATATGAAAAGAAACTATCACACACATACTAAATGGTGCAGACATGGAACAGGAGAAATAGAAGATTTTGTATTAGAAGCTATTTCTAAAGGTTTAAAAACAATAGCAATTACAGAACATGTTCCTTTAAGAGATAATTCAGAAAGAAATAGAATGAGTTGGGAAGATTTTTATTTATATGATAAAGATTTTAATAGAGTAATTAATAAGTATAAAGATAAAATTGAAATAATAAAAGGTTTTGAATGTGAGTACTATAAAGATTCTTTAGATGACTATATTATGTTTAAAGAAAAATATGGATATAACTTATTGATTTTAGGTCATCATAAAGCAGGTAAACTTAAAGAGATTGATGTTTTTAATGAAAAAAGTTATGAAGACATGTTAGTTTATGCAAATGAGGTTACAGAAGCGTTAAATACTGGCTTATTTGATTTTATTGCACATCCTGATTTAGTGTTAAATTCATATAATAACAATATTTGGGATGATAAAAGTGATCTAGTTATGAGAAAGATATTTAAATCATGCCAAGATAACGATATACCTGTGGAAATAAATATGAATGGACTAAGAGTAAATAAAAGATATCCTGATAAAAATGCATTTAGGATATCTAAGGATTATAATTTAAGGTATTTAATTAATTCTGATGCACATAGACCAAATGAACTTGTGGATGAAAATTATCAAAGAGCTTTAGATTTTGCAAAAGAATTAGATTTAAAAGTAGAAGACAAATTAAAATAAGTAGGGGTAACCTACTTATTTTCTATCAACCAATTATTTAAATATTCTTCTAAATTATCTACTTCTAATTCTATATTGATACTCTCATCTCTTGATTTTATTTCTACTATATTATCAATTGCTTTTTTACCAACTGTAATTCTTAATGGGATACCAATTAATTCCATATCTTTAAACTTTACTCCAGGTCTTTCATCTCTATCATCCAATAACACATCGATATTCATATCGTTAAGTTTATTATATAAAGTGTTCCCAAGTTCATTTTGAACATCATCCTTAGAATTAATAATTACTATACAAACTTTATAAGGTGCTATATTAACTGGCCATTTAATTCCTTTGTCATCGTTATTTTGCTCTACAAGGGCTGCCATGCATCTTCCAAGACCAATGCCATAACTACCCATCCAAACTAAATTTGTGTGATTATTGGCATCTAAATACTCTAAATCAAGTGCTTTAGAATATTTTGTACCCAACTTAAATGTATTTCCACATTCTATTCCTTTTTTAAATGTAATTTTACCACCACAATTAGGACAAATATCATTTTCTTGTACATTTCTTATATCACTTATTACTTCTACTTCAAAGTCTTTATGATTTGTATTTTTATAATGATGATCTGCTTTATTAGCGCCTATTATGAAGTTAGACATAAATGAAACTTCTTCATCCATTACAATAGGACATTTAATATCTATTGGTCCTGCAAAGCCAACAGGGGCATTAGTTACTTGAACAACTGTTTCAGCATCAGCAAGCTCTACAGTAGTAGCGTTAAATAGTTTTCTTAATTTAACTTCATTAACATCTCTATTACCTTTTACCATCACACCATAAGGAGTTCCATCAATTAGATAAATTAATGTTTTTACAAATGATTCTGGTTGTAATCCCATAAAAGAAGATACTTCTTCAATAGTTTTAGAATTTGGTGTAAATACTAATTCTAATGGCAATTCAACTTCTTTTTCTTTTGGATCATTAACACATTTAGCAACTTCAATATTAGAAGCGTAATCACATGTATCACAAAGAACTAATATATCTTCACCTATATCTGTAACTGCTTGGAATTCTTCTGATAATAATCCACCCATAATACCAGTATCAGCAGTAACAATTCTATAATCTAGATGTAATCTATCCATAATATTTTTATAAGCATTAAATTGTTTTTTATAAGAAATATTTAATCCTTCTTCATCTTTATCAAATGTATATGCATCCTTCATTATGAATTCTCTAACTCTAATCAAACCAAATCTTGGTCTAGGTTCATCTCTAAACTTAGTTTGTATTTGGTATAAAGAGAAAGGTAAATCTTTATAAGACCTTATTTTCATAGACGCAGCAACAGCAAATAATTCTTCGTGGGTTGGACCTAGCACAAAAGGTTTATTAAATCTATCTTTCAAAGAAAACATACTTGATCCAAAACCTTCACGTCTTCCACTTGCTATATAATAATCTTCAGAGATTAAACAAGGCATGGTTACTTCTTGTGAATCTGCTTTATTCATTTCATCTCTAACTATACTTTCTATGTTATCTATTACCTTTTTACCAAGTGGTAACATCATGTATACTCCAGAGCTACTTTTTTTAATAAATCCACCTCTAACAAGTAGATTTCCACTATTTGAATCTTCATCTTTTACATTTTCTCTTAAGGTGTAAAAGAAACTGTTTTTTAATTTCATAATTTTTACCTCATTAATGGAGATTATAGCATATAAACACCTTTACTTTAAATAGTATTTGACCTATAATTCTAAATAAATAATGGAGGAAAATAGATGGCAACATATTATGATTCACCTAGTCATACATTTAGTGAGTATCTTCTAGTACCTGGTTATTCAGATTCTACTTGTATTCCTACAAATGTATCGCTAAAAACACCATTAGTAAAATATAAGGTTGGGGAAAAACCTTCGATTAGTTTAAATATTCCATTAGTATCTGCAATAATGCAATCTGTATCTGGAGATAAAATGGGAATAGCTTTAGCAAAAGAAGGCGGAGTATCTTTTATTTTTGGTTCTCAATCAATAGAATCACAAGCTGCGATGGTTTCTAGAGTTAAAAATTATAAAGCAGGGTTTGTAGTAAGTGACTCAAACCTTACACCAGAATCAACTTTACAAGATGTATTAAACTTAAAAGAAAAAACAGGTCATAGTACAATGCCTGTCACAATTGATGGTAAAAGTAATTCTAAGTTATTAGGTTTAGTAACTAGTAGAGATTATAGAATTAGTAGAATGGATGTAAATACTAAAGTAATTGAATTTATGACACCATTTTCTAAGTTAGTTTATGCAAGAGATACCAATACACTAAGTGAGTGTAATGATATTATATGGGACCATAAACTAAATACATTACCAGTAGTTGATAAAGATGATAATCTTTGTTATTTAGTGTTTAGAAAAGATTATGATAGCCATAAGGATAATCCTACTGAATTATTAGATAGTGAAAAAAGATATATAGTTGGTGCTGGTATTAATACTAGAGATTATAAGGAAAGAGTTCCAGCTTTATTAGATGCTGGAGTTGATATTCTTTGTATAGATTCATCAGAAGGTTTTAGTGAATGGCAATCACTTACTATTAAGTGGATAAAAGAAACTTATGGAGAAGAAGTGAAGGTTGGAGCTGGAAATGTTGTTGATGAAGAAGGATTTAAGTTTTTGGCTGATGCAGGTGCCGATTTTATAAAAGTTGGTATTGGTGGTGGTTCAATTTGTATTACTAGAGAAACAAAAGGTATAGGTAGAGGACAAGCAACATCTGTTATTGAAGTTGCTAAAGCTAGAGATGAATACTTTAAAAAACATGGTGTTTATATTCCTATATGTTCTGATGGTGGTATTGTTTATGATTATCACATTACATTAGCATTAGCTATGGGGTCAGACTTTGTAATGTTAGGTAGATACTTCTCTAGATTTGAAGAGTCTCCTACAAATAAATTAATGGTTAATGGAAACTTTGTAAAAGAGTATTGGGGTGAAGGTAGCAATAGAGCTAGAAACTGGCAAAGATATGATTTAGGTGGAGATAACAAATTATCATTTGAAGAAGGTGTAGATTCTTATGTTCCATATGCTGGTTACTTAAAAGATAATGTTGCTACAACTCTTGCAAAGATTAAATCAACAATGTGTAATTGTGGTGCATTATCAATAATTGAACTACAAAATAAAGCTAAACTAACACGTGTATCTGCTACTTCAATAGTTGAAGGTGGAGCTCATGATGTCATAGTAAAAGAAAGTTCTTCAGCACAATAAAACTCTCAAATTATTGAGAGTTTTTTAATTCTTCTTTTATCATTTTAAATCCTTCTAATTCACCATAATCTTTTATATACCCTAAGAATCTTTTTGTTGTTTCTAATGTTTGTTTATGCATAGGTGTATAGTCTATTCTTGTTGTGAAATATATATAAGCACTATCATCTTTATAGTTTTCTTTTAAATATACTTTAGTTGCGGCAATACGATCACATATCATTTCACATATATAATTTATTGGCATCTTAATTGGTCCATATCCATTATAAGTAAAATCATACCAGTATTCCCAGTGATGCTTATTTCTACCTTTATGATGTAGCCATGCCTTTGAATAACCAATGATTTCTTTTTCTCTATCAATTGGAGATCTATATCCTTGAAAGTATTTAACGCCAGCTAAAAATTCAATAGCACTATATTTAGATAAGTCATGTAATAATCCTTGTTTATATAGTCCAAGTTTAAAACAATATTTACCTACTAGTATTTTATGTTTTGTAATAGTTATAAAATGTTTTATAAATTTTTCTAAGTAAGACATCTTTTCCATATCTTTATAAGTATAACATATAACCTAATTACACATATTAACAAAATACTTAATTTCATGGTAAAATATTACAAGTGGAGGAACATATGAATCGACATACAATACGTGAAAATTCCATGATTTGTATATACCAAAATTTAATTTGTAATAAGGATATTGAAGAATCAATTGAGGATGTATTCAATGCCAATGATATAGATGATTTTGCAAAAATATTAATTTACGGAAGTGTAGAAAACAAAGAAAGATATATAGGATATATTAACCAAGTTATGAATGATTATTCATTTGATAGATTGGGTTATTTAGAACAAGCTATTTTATTAATGGGTTGTAGCGAATTTGAAAATAAGACAGCTTATGCTTCAGTTATTATTGATGAAGCAATAGTACTTGCAAAAAAATACTGTGATGATGATGCCTATAAACTAATAAACAGTGTATTAGATAAGCTATGAGTAAGAGTATCTTAAAAATCAGTGAACTTGCTTATTATCTTAAAAATAAACTTGATTCTGATATCTATTTACAAAACATAATAGTTCAAGGTGAGATAAGTAATTTTACAAACCATAGAAGTGGTCATTGGTACTTTACTTTAAAAGATGAAAAGGCTCGTATGAGTTGTGTTATGTTTAAAAGCAGTGCTTCAAAAATTAACTTTATTCCAAAAGAAGGGGATAAGGTGTTAGTTAAATGCAATACTTCAATATTTGAAGCTAGTGGTCAATTACAACTATATGTTACAAATATGAAACTTGATGGCTTGGGTGATTTATATTTACAATTTGAACAGCTTAAAAACAAACTAAATCAAGAAGGATTGTTTGATATTTCTAAAAAGAAAAGTATACCTAAGTATCCAAAAACTATTGGATTAATTACAGGAAGGAATACAGCCGCAAGAGAAGATGTTATAAGTACAATCACTAGAAGATGGCCAGTAGTTACCATAAAAGAAATACCTGTACTAGTTCAAGGGGAAGGTTCTAGTGAACAATTGATAAAAGCTATAAAATTAGTTGATAGTTTAAATTTAGATGTAGTATTAATTGTAAGAGGTGGAGGATCGATTGAAGATTTATGGTCTTTTAATAATGAAACTCTTGCAAGAGAAATATTTAAAATGAATACACCAATTATAAGTGGTGTAGGACATGAAGTAGATATAACTATTGTTGATTATGTGGTGGATAAAAGAGCTCCAACTCCTACTGGTGCCGCAGAACTTGCGACACCTAATATACAAGAAGTTAGAAATAATATAAATAGTTTAAAGGATAGATCAATTAATTATCTAAGAAATAGAATTGATTTAAATAAAAATCTATTAAATAAAATGAAGTCTTCATACGTTTTTATGAATCCAATGAAGTTATATGAACAAAAGCAACTTCAACTAGATATGGTTAGTAAACAATTATTATTAATTCATCCAATACTAGAAAAGCGTAAATCTGAGTTGTCTATAATTGTGAATGAATTTAAAAATATTATTCAAGATATGGTTAATCAATATGATAAAAAGATTAAATTATCTCAAAATAGTATGAAAGCTTCAATAACTCACAGTATTAAACTTAAAAATGAAAGAGTATTAAAGAATATACAATTATTAGATGCATACTCGCCACTAAAAGTGTTGCAAAGAGGGTACTCTGTAACATTTAAAGACAATAAAGTATTAAATAGTATTAATGATATTAATGTTAATGATGAGTTAAAAGTTTTATTAAATGATGGTGAATTAAATGTGAAAGTAAATGAGGTAAATTATGGAAGAAAATAAAACGTTTGAACAAGCAATGGAAAGACTAGAGCAAATTGTTGGTTTATTAGAAAAGAACGAACAACCACTTGATGAAACTATTAAATTATTTGAAGAGGGTTTAAAACTGGCGAAAGATTGTGATAAACAGCTTAAAGAATTTGAATTAAAAGTTGAGGAAGTTGTAAATGAATGATTTTGAATCTAAATTAGTTACTACGCTTGATTACATTAAAGAAAGTACGGTAAAAGAAGCAATGTTATATTCATTAACTGCAGGAGGAAAAAGGTTAAGACCTAGATTACTTTTCGAAGCGGTTAAAGGTTTTAATATTGAAGTAGAGGATCTTGATGAATTAGGTGTTGCTATTGAAATGATTCATACTTATTCTTTAATTCATGATGATTTACCAGCTATGGATGATGATGAATTAAGACGTGGTAGAAAAACATGTCATATTGAATTTGATGAAGCAACTGCAATTCTTGCAGGTGATGCTTTACTTACTGAATCCTTTAATGTTGTATCTAGAACTAATTTAAGTAGTGATAAATTAATAAAATGTATTAGATTAATGTCAGATTATAGTGGTGCTAATGGAATGATTTATGGACAGGAAATTGATATTAAATCAGAAGGAGAAAATCCTGATTTTACTACTCTACAAAAAATTCACCATTATAAAACAGGTGCTTTAATTTCTTTACCATTACAAATGGCTTGTGTTATTAGCAATAAATTTTATTTGATTGACAAGTTCAAAGATATTGGTTTTAAATTAGGTTTAGCATTTCAAATACAAGATGATATTTTAGATGTTACTTCAACAAGTGAAGAATTAGGTAAAAGTAATAGTGATGTAAAAAATTTAAAAACAACTAGTATTACTACTCTTGGATTAGAAGAGGCGACAAATCTAATGAATGAATTATATAATGATATTAAGGATGAATTAAATAATATTGAAGGATTTGATTCTAAGTATATATTAGAATTAATCGATAAGTTAATTGATAGAAGAAAGTAGGTTTTTTTGTGGATATAAATCTTATAGAAAATCCAGAATTTTTAAAAAAGACATCTAATAAGGAGTGTCAAGTTTTAGCGCTTCAAATACGTCAGTTTTTAATTAATTCTATTTCTAAGACTGGAGGTCATCTTGCGAGTAATTTAGGCGTTATTGAGCTTACAATTGCGTTACACAAGGTTTTTAACAGTCCAGAAGATAAAATATTTTTTGATGTAGGACATCAATGTTATACACATAAAATATTGACGGGTAGAATTAAGGATTTTGATAGACTTAGACAATATAATGGTATGAGTGGTTATCAAAAATTTTCTGAGAGTGTTCATGATGTTTGGGAAGCAGGTCATAGTTCTACTTCTTTAAGTGCGGCATTAGGTATGGCTATAGCAAGAGATTTAAATAAAGAAAATCATTTTGTTGTACCTGTAATTGGTGATGGAGCTTTAGGTAGTGGTATGGCACTTGAAGCTTTAAATGAAATAGGTAGTGAAAAGAAGAATATGATTATTGTTTTTAATGATAATAATATGTCTATTTCAAGTAATGTTGGTGCCATGACTAAAGGATTCGCTCGTTTAAGAACAGAGAAGGGCTATACTAGCTTAAAACAAGAAATGAAAAATACGCTAAGTAAGACAGGTTTAGGTAAAAATGTTTTAAGTGGTTTAAGAAGTATAAAAAATGCAGTAAGAGAATCAGTTATTGATAGAGGTATTTTTGGCGAATTTGATATTGATTATTTAGGACCTGTTGATGGACATAATATCAATGATCTTGTGGCGGCTTTTGAAGTTGCTAAAAAACATGAAGGACCTATTGTGGTACATGTATTAACTCAAAAGGGTAAAGGTTATAAATTTTGTGAACAAGATAGTGTTGGTAAATGGCATGGTGTTGGACCATTTAATATATCTACTGGTAAACCACTTGTTGGTAATGATGGTAAACTTGTGGCTTGGTCAAAAGTAATGAGTGATGCTTTATATAGACTTGCTGAAGTAGATGAAGATATTATTGCAGTTACACCAGCTATGATAGCTGGAAGTAAGTTAGAAAAATTCTTTGCAAGATTTCCTGATAGAAGTTTTGATTGTGGAATCGCTGAAGAACATGCGGTTACTTTAAGTGCCGCACTAGCACTTTCAAAAAAGAAACCATTTTTATCTATATATAGTTCTTTCTTACAAAGAGGTTATGATCAATTAAATCATGATGTTTGTAGGATGGATTTACCTGTTGTTTTTGGTATTGATAGGGCTGGATTAGTTGGAGAAGATGGTGATACGCATCATGGAGTATTTGACATTTCTTTTATGAGAAGTTTACCAAACATGGTTATGAGTCAACCAAAGGATGCAAAAGAAGCAAATAATCTTTTATATACTGGTTTTAATCAAAACCATCCATTTTCAATTAGAATACCAAGAGGTTCAATAGAACCTAATAATGATAATTTTGAAATGATTGATGTTGGTACTTGGACAATATTTAATGATAAAGAAGAAAATAAGGTAATAGTTTTAACTTATGGACCGGATGTAGATAAAGTTTTAAATAAAATTATAGTAAATAACTTACCAATATCAGTAGTTAATTGTAGGTTCTTTAAGCCTTTAGATAACAAGATGTTAGAATATATTTCAAGCAAGAATATGAAGGTTGTTGTATATGAAACTGATATTTTAATAGGTGGTTTAGGAAGCTCTATTCTAGAGTGGAAAAATGATAATAAGAGTGATATGGATATAATACGTTTTGGTATTGATGATAAGTTTGTAACATTTGGTAGTGTTAATCAATTAAGAAAAGAAGTTGGTATTGATATTAATTCATTGTTTGATGTTTTATTAAGTTTAATATAAGTGAGGATAAATGCTTAAATATTTATATATAAAGGATTTTATTATATTAGATGAAGTTCATCTTGATTTACAAGATGGTTTTAGTGTATTTACTGGTGAAACAGGAGCTGGAAAATCTATTTTTGTGGATGCAATTAGTCTACTTTGTGGTCAAAGAGCTAGTGGTGACTTAGTTAGAAAAGGGAAAACTAATTCTATAATAGAGGGTGTCTTTGATTTTTCTGATATTAAAAATATGGATGTGATACTATCAAATTTAGATATTGATATTAGTGAAGATGTAATCATTACTAGAGAATTAAAATCTGATGGTAAAAGTAGTATTAAAATTAATCATAGAATGTTTAATTTATCTATTGTAAAGGAGTTAATGGATAATGTTATTGATATTCATAGCCAACATGATACTCAATATCTTCTTAAATCTAATAATCATTTATATTTATTAAATAATTACTTAGGTGAAGAAGAATTAATAGATAAAGTTACTAAACTATATAAAGAATATAAAAATTTGAAAAATGAAATGGATAATGCTTTAAATGAAGTTTATAATCCTGATGACATTGAGTTTTATAATTATGAAATAGATGAAATAGATAAAGCTAATTTAATAGTAGGGGAAGATGAAATAATTGCCTTAAAAGAAAAAGAATATTTATCTATTAGTAAAAATCTAGAAAAGCTTAATACAGCAATAGGAATCTTTGAAGGTGGTTTTCAAGATGATTTTTTTGAAATTAACAAATTAACTCAAAGTTTTGAAATAGATATTATTGAAAATGCGAACACTGTAATTAAAAGTGCCTATTATGATGTTGATGAAGCTATAAATAGTATAAGAAACTATGTAGATAAGTTAGATATTAGTGAACAAGATATAAATGAATTACAAGAAAGATCTTTTGAAATAAATAGGCTTAAGAGAAAATATGGTGGAAGTATAGAAAGTATTCTTAAATATGAAGAGGAGTTATTACATAAGATTGAAATAATAAATAACAGACAAGAATACTTAGATAATATGAATATAAAAGTTAATAAAGCATTAGATAATTTTAAAAGAGAAGCTAATAAACTAAGTGATATTAGAATAAAAAAGTCTAAATTGTTAGATAAAGAAATTGAACAAATCCTTAAAGATTTAATGTTACCAAATGCAATATTTAAAACTAATATTACAACTGATGCTTTAAATAAAAATGGTATTAATGATATTGAATTTTTAATATCTATGAATAAGGGTGAAGAACTTAAACCTTTATCTAAAGTTGCTAGTGGGGGAGAATTATCTAGGCTAATGCTAGGCTTAAAGGTTATTTTTAGTAAACTACAAGGTATTTCTACTATTATCTTTGATGAGATTGATACAGGTGTTAGTGGACCAGTAGCAACATCTATAGGTAAAAAAATGAAAGATTTATCTAATAATGCTCAAGTATTTTCAATATCACATTTGGCTCAAGTAGCAGCTTGTGCAAATTCACATTACCACGTAAGCAAATCTAGTGATGATTCAAAAACATCTACACAAATTGTATTATTAGATGAAAATACTAGGATTAAAGAATTAGCAATATTATCTTCAGGAGAAGCAACTGATATATCTTTAGAAGCTGCAAAAGAACTATATAGGAAGAATCAAGGTAATTAGATGGCAAGGGTTATTTTTCATATAGATTTAAATGCATTTTATGCTAATGCTGAATTAATATTAGATCCAAGTTTAAAAGGTAAGCCTATAGCTGTTTCTGGATTAACTAGAAGAAGTGTAATATCTACTTGTTCATATGAGGCTAGGGCTTATGGAATACATTCAGCAATGCCTACTCAAGAAGCATTAAAGTTGTGTAAAGACTTAATTATAGTTAATGGTCATTTTGAATTTTATGATGAATTGTCTAATAAGTTTATAAATATTATTAAAAAATACAGTAAATTAATTGAGAAAGCATCAATAGATGAATGTTATGTTGATGTTAGTGAAATAATAATGACATATAAAAAGCCATTGGATTTAGCATGGCAACTTCAACAAGAAATATATAATGAACTTAAAATACCTTGTTCTATTGGGGTGGCACCTAATAAGTTTTTAGCAA
Source organism: uncultured Erysipelotrichaceae bacterium (assembly GCA_964418835.1). Taxonomy (GTDB): domain Bacteria; phylum Bacillota_I; class Bacilli_A; order Erysipelotrichales; family Erysipelotrichaceae; genus UBA9076. The sequence goes on along the minus strand of CAYQNJ010000001.1, from coordinate 174,640 downwards.
AGATGGCAAGTGAATTAAAAAAACCTATGGGTATAACGGTTTTAAGGCTACAAGAAGTTCCAGTTAAATTATGGCCTCTTTCAATTGATAAGATGAGAGGGGTAGGGAATAAAACAATTCCTATGTTAAAAGATATTGGTATTAATACTATTGGTGATTTAGCAAATTTTAATGATAAAAATAAACTATTACCAATATTTAAAAACAATTTAGATAAGATATTACTACGTGCCCATGGTAGAGATGATTCAGAAATTATTACAGATTATGAAGTTAAGTCAATTTCTCAATCTACCACCTTGTTAGAAGATATAAGTGATTATGATGAAATAAAGGGTGTTTTTTTATCATTATCTAGATCTTTATCAAGAAGACTAAAAGAAGAATCTAAAATTGGATATGTAATATATATAACTATTAAACTATATGATTTTAATCAAATTGTAAGATCAAAAAAGTTAGAAAAACCAATATACTATCATAATGATATATTTGAAAATACAATGGATTTATTTGATTTAAATTGGGATGAACAGCCTATTAGACTATTAGGTATAGGGTTAAGTAGATTAATAGATGCTAGAGAATATATGCCTCAATTAAATTTATTTGAGACAAATGTATTTGATGAAACTGAACAGGTATTAAATAACCTAAATAATATACTTATTAATGGAAATTTAAAAAGAGCAAGCGATATATTAAAAAAGAAGGAATAGAATGAAATTAGAAAGACTTTTAAAAGAATATCTAGTAAATCTAACAATTAATGAATCTAAGAGTGAACTAACAATTAAAAATTATAAAATTGATTTAGAGAAATATCTTGGATTTTTAAGTAGTGAAGGAATTGATGATGTTGAAGAAGTTAAATTTAGCATGATAAATGAGTTTATTAAAAATCAATCTACATTTAAAGCTAGTTCATCTATATCTAGGTTAAGTTCTTCAATAAGATCATTTCATAGGTTTTTATCTTTTAAATATGATTTAAAAGATCCTTCTTTAAATATTGAAGTAAAAAATAAAAGAAAACGACTACCAGTATTTGCGACTATTGACGAAGTTGATAAAATTATGTCTTATTTCACAAATAGTAATGAAGATATATTGAATCATGCAATGTTGGAACTTATATATTGTTGTGGTTTAAGAGTAAGTGAGTGTACTAAAATTATCGTTAGCCAAGTTAATTTAGAACAAAAAATTATTAGAGTGATGGGGAAGGGCAATAAAGAAAGAATTATACCTATTCCAGATAATAGTGTTGGTATTATAAAAAAATATTATGATGATGTTAGACCATTATGGTTAAGTAAGAAAACAAATTTATTTTTTATAAATAGATTTGGGAAACATATTACTACAGAATATATAGAAAGCATGTTAAAATTTGTTTGTAATGAAGTAGGGATTACTAAGACTATAACACCTCATAAACTTAGACATAGTTTTGCAACACATCTACTAGATGGAGGAGCTGATTTAAGAACTATTCAAGAGTTATTAGGACATAGTGATATCAGAACTACAGAAATATATACGCATGTACAAAAGGAAAGATTAAAAGAAAGTTATGATAGTTACTTTCCTGAGTTTGAAGGAGAAGATGATGAAATTTAATAGAATATTTACAATTGTAGTAGATTCGTGTGGATTTGGTTCAGCACCAGATTCATATAAATTTAATGATGAAGGGGCAGATACAATTGGTAATCTAGCTAGAGCAACTGGAGGCATTTTTATGCCTAATTTACAAAAACTAGGAGCTGGTAATCTACACAATATTAAAGGTATTGATCCAATATCAAATACAAAGGGTTACTTTTTAAAAATGGAAGAAAGTAGTGTTGGTAAAGATACAATGACCGGTCATTGGGAATTGATGGGATTATATATAGATGAACCATTTATTACATTTACTGATACTGGTTTCCCTAAAGAACTAATTAATGAGTTAGAAGAAAAAACGGGACACAAAGTTATAGGGAATAAAGCAGCAAGTGGTACAGAAATTCTAGATGAACTTGGTGAAAGACATATGCAAACTGGTGAAATGATTGTATATACTTCTGCAGATTCTGTATTACAAATTGCAGCTCATGAAGAAACATTTGGTTTAGAAGAATTATTAAGATGTTGTGACATAGCAAGAGATATAACAATGAAACCAGAATGGAAGGTAGGAAGAATAATTGCAAGACCTTTCTTAGGCAATAAAAAAGGAGAATTTGCAAGAACTCCTAATAGACATGATTTGGCTTTAGAACCATTTGATAGAACAGTTTTAGATGAATTAAAGGATTCTGGATTTGATGTTATAAGTGTTGGTAAGATTGCGGATATATTTGTGGACAAAGGTATTACAGAAGCACATAAATCTCAATCTAGTATTCATGGTATGGAACAAACCCTAGAAATTGCTGATAAAGACTTTAACGGATTATGTTTTGTTAATTTAGTTGATTTTGACGCAAAATGGGGGCATAGAAGAAACAGTGAGGGCTATAAAAAAGAATTAGAAGATTTTGATGTTCTATTAGGAAAATTATTAAATAAAGCAAAAGATGATGATTTAATTATGATTACAGCAGACCATGGAAATGATCCTACTTGGAAGGGGACAGACCATACAAGAGAGCTTGTTCCTCTATTCTTGTATTCTAAATCAATGAAAGGAACTGGCCTTCTTAGAAATGCAAAAACATTTGCAGATGCTGGAGCAACTATAGCAGATAACTTTAAGGTTAAATTACCAAAATATGGTGAATCATTAATAGGATACTTAAAGTAATATATACTCATTAAAAACTTACTTAAAATATTCGTATAATATACATTATGCGAATATATTATATATTTCAATAATACCAATATGATTCATAATAAAAGAAGCATTTTAATCTTTAAATGCTTCTTTTATAACTATATATCGTCTTTTAATTTCAGTATAATTAACTTAAATATCTCTACGTTTTTTTATAAATAATTATACTCCTAATTGATTTAGTACTTTGTATATATAATTAAACAATTTTTTACATCTTTAATTGGAATAATTTCTTCATAATTTTTCCTCCTTTATATTAATTGAAAATATATTCCGTAAAACTATTATAAATTATTATCTGTTATCATCGGTATCCACCATTCACCATGTATACTACCATGATAGCCCTTCTTGTTATTATTCTATCAAACTGTGGATATCAAATTAAATCTTTGATATCATTAAAGTAACGTGAAAAAGCCTTAAACTGTGTTGTTTTGCTCTTTTACTTTGTTTTCTGCTCAATATAGTGTTTTAATTTGTACCAAAACGGACAATATCAATAATAAATTTATTTTCATCTGCAAGTAAGGATCCTGCATTTGTAAATATCTCATCTTTATTCATTAGTTCAAGCGTTTTCAAAACATCATTA
>CAYQNJ010000001.1:0-171115 GCA_964418835.1 uncultured Erysipelotrichaceae bacterium | reverse complement strand
ATTTGTAAATATCTCATCTTTATTCATTAGTTCAAGCGTTTTCAAAACATCATTATCAATAATAGTTATACCTACTATTTTTGAAGCTTATTCTCTAAATAACCAAATTTCAACTCTGTCTCCATTCGCTAATACAAAATATCGTTCAAAATTACATCCAACAGTATTTGCTACTTCTTTTAATTCTCCTGCAGTTAAACTTCCTATTTGTAATTTTGTGTTGAAATTTTGTAGTTTTATTCCAACCTTTCTTTCAAGTTTATAAACAATTATATTTTGCCTAAAGAAAAACACTTTAATCTGTTCTTCTATATTCATTTATGGTACTTTTTTCATTCAGTCTATAGCAAGTGCAATTGTTAATTTTCATTGAACTAGTGCCATTATATATATTACAAATATTACTATTATAAAATTTAGTTATAAGAATTAAATTATCCATATATAATGCTGTATCAAATTCATATATATCACTATTTTCTGTTAATATTTATTTCATAATATCATTGTAATAATAATATGATTCATTATTAATATCATAAACATAACAATGTGAAACATATAACAAATTATCATTCTTTATATTTAGTTTACCTGGTTCTTTAAACTGTATATCTTTTATTGATTTGCCGTTTATATCTATATTTTTAATTGAATTATTATTAGGATTTGATATATTCAATTTATCTTCAAATACTTTTATTAACTCAATATTATATTTTTGCCTTTCTATCTCTAAATTCATTGTTGTTAATATATAATTCATATATTTCATCTTTTCCATATATAAATATTCTATTATCAATTTGCTTAATATTAGTAATTAAATCATTGAAAATTTCATTTGCTTTCTTTATAGATCTATCTTTAGATATATTATAAAATGTATATTCTTGTTTTTATTAATTGATTTAAAATTATATAATAAATAATTTTGTTTTAAAGGGTTTCATTACTATTACATACTAACAGAATTAATATTAAACAAAATAATATAACTATCTTTTTCAAATAATAACTCTCCCCTTTTTAATATGTTAATATGTATTCTAATGTATAATTATGTAATAATAAATTTAAAATAATAATAAATAATTACATTTATGTATTTTATATTTGATTAAATAATTAAAAGAAACAATCTATTGCTAGATTGTTTAGTTTTTTATTTATTTACAGCGTCTTTTAATGCTTTAGCTGCTTTGAATCCAGGGACTTTACTAGCTGCGATTTCTAGTGGTTCTTTAGTTTGTGGGTTAATTCCAGTACGAGCAGCTCTTTCTTTAACTTCAAATTTTCCAAAACCACTAATATCAACTTTTCCACCTTTAGTAAGTGCTTCTGTAATAGAACCAAATACTATATCTAATGTAGCAGCTGCATCTTTTTTAGTCATTCCAGTTTCTTCAGCTAATAATTCAGCTAAAACTTTTTTGTTTGTAACTTCACTCATCTTCTTAATTCCTCCATATAATTTATTATATCACAATTTATATATTGCAATAGTATTTTTGATATTTTTAGTTAATAATTCTTGATTGTTAAAGTTGTTAATTCATCAATAATTATCTTCAATTCGTTTTTATTTAAATCCTTAACTCCACATGCATTTTTATGACCTCCACCATTAAATTTTTGAGCTAATTCATTTAATGGAATTGTTTTAGATCTTAAAGATCCATCGTAAAGGATTTTTCCATCAACTATCTTTTCAGTAAATACTGACCAAATTTGTAATTCTTTTATTGCGTTAAATTGTGCAACATTACTTCTAATTTGATGTGCAGAAAGTCCAGAAGTATTAACATCCTCAATATCCATAACAACATAACCAAGTTTTTTGTTATTAGATAGTTTTAACTTACTTCTTAATTTAGTAGAAAATTCAAACTCAGATAAATGTTTATCAAACATATCTCTATTCAATTGAGGAATATCTAAGTCATATTCACTTAATTTTGAAGCAATTAACAACGTTTCTGAAGTTGTATTACTAGTTCTAAATGCAAGTGTATCAGTTAATAATCCTCTATATAAGGTTTCTGCAACTTTCTGGTTCAATTTATATTCGTTATATTCAAAGAATATTTCAGCAAGTAATTGACAGGTTGCTGCTGACTTTACTTTTACATAGTTTAAATCTCCATAAGCATCAGTATCTATATGATGATCAATTTTTATTATAAAATCAGCATCTTTATAATTACCATCAACTCTTTCACTAGTTGCAGTATCTACAATTATTGCTAAAGAATTTTTTAGTATATCACTTGTAACTACATCCATCATAGGAAAGAATTCATCTTCAGAATCTTGTTCTCCTAAAGCAAATACTGTCTTATTAGGAAAGTTTAATTCTATCCAATACTTTAGTCCAAACTGACTACCAAAAGCATCAGGATCAGGATTAATATGTCTAAAAATAGTTATTAGATCATATTCATTAATTTTGTTAATTAATTCATTAAAATTCATTTGTTTAGCAATCTATAAGTATCTCTAGCTATAACTAATTCTTCTTGTGTAGGAACAACATATACACCTACTTTAGAATCATCATTGCTTAGTTTTATTTCTTTTCCTCTAGATGTTTTATTTAATTCATAATCAATTGATAATCCCATACCCTCTTCTAAAGCTTTAAGAATCATTTCTCTTAAACGTGTGTCATTTTCACCAAGCCCTGCAGTAAATGATATAGCATCCACAGAACCTAATTGCATATAGTAACCACCAATAACATTAATTACGCGGTTCACATATATTGCTTGAGTTAAAATAGCTCTTTCATTCCCTTGTTGAACAGCATCCTCAACATCTCTAGCATCACTAGAAATACCAGAAACACCTAGCATACCTGATTTTTTATTTAAATAGTATTCCATATCTTTAGCTGAACATTTTAATTGTTCTGCCATGTAGTAAATTACTGTTGGGTCAATGTCACCACATCTAGTACCCATCATAATACCACCTAATGGAGATAATCCCATTGATGTATTAATACACTTACCGCCCTTAACTGCTGTAATAGATGCACCATTACCTAAGTGACATGTAATAACATTAATATCTTCTACTGGTTTATTCATTATTTCTGCTGTTCTTTGTGCAATAAATTGATGCGATGTACCATGAGCACCATAACGTCTTACTTTATAATCTGTATACCATTCATATGGTACAGGGAAAATAAATGATTCTTCTGTCATTGTTTGATGGAATGCTGTATCAAATACAAACACATGTCCAATATTTGGTAGAGCTTCTTTAAAAGCTTTATAACAAATCAAATGTGCCGGATTGTGTAATGGGGCTAATGGTGATAATTCATCTACTCTTTGTACAACCAATTCATCTGCAATAACTGATTCACTATAATAAGATCCACCTTGTACAATTCTGTGCCCAGCACCTGTAATCTCATCTAAAGATTCTACAATTTTGTGTTCAATTAATGCTTCTAGCAATAAGTCTACAGCAACTTTATGGTTTGGAATTGGAAGTTCTTGAACAAATTTTTCACCATCAACTTTAATAGTGAAAACCCCCATATCTAAACCAATTCTTTCTGCTTGACCTGATGTTAATACTTCTTCGCTAGGCATATCAAAAAGTTGAAATTTTAACGAAGATGACCCTGAATTCACTGAAATTATTTTACTCATACTTTCCTCCTATATCTCAGTATCTATACATTTATCTATAAGTTCTATTACTTCTTTATCCCCTATCGATTTAATTTTATTGTAAATCTCTAATCTTTTTAAATATAATTCATATATTTTTAACTTTTCTTCATAATTTAACAATAGTTGTTCACTTCTTTTAATTATATCATGTATAGCAGTTCTACTAACAGATTCTAGTTCAGCTATTTCTGAAAGAGATAAGTCTTCTACATAATATAATCTACAGATATTTTGTTGTTTATCTGTAAGAAGATTTGAATACCTATCTAACAAAGCATTAATGTATATAAGTTTATTTTGCATTTTCTAAACCTGAAGAAACGCTATATAAATATGAATTTAAATCAAATGGTCTTAAATCTTCTGGCTTTTCACCAAGCCCTATAAAATAAACAGGGATTTTTAATTTATTCTTAATAGCAATAACAATTCCACCTTTTGCAGTACCATCCATTTTAGTAAGAATAATTCCAGTAAGATTAGTGGCATCATCAAATATCATTGCTTGAGATAACCCATTTTGACCAGTTGTACCATCTAAAACTAACCAAACATTGTGAGGTGCATTTTCTATCTCTCTGCCAATAACTTTATGCATTTTAGATAATTCATTCATCAAACTAATTTTATTTTGAAGTCTTCCTGCTGTATCACATAATAATATATCTATATTATTCTCATTAGCATACCTGCAACCATCCACAAGAACAGCACTTGGATCACCATTTTCTTTTCCCTTAATACAATGAACATCTAATCTTTCAGCCCATGTTGCAAGTTGTTCAATAGCTCCTGCCCTAAATGTGTCTGCCGCAACTACTGCAACTTTCTTTCCTTGATTTTTATAGAATTGTATAAGTTTAGCAATAGAAGTAGTTTTCCCACTACCATTAACTCCTACAATAAGCATTACAGTTGGACCGTTTTGATTGTATTTGATTTCTTCATCAGGAGTTTCATTATATATCTCACTCATGATTTCTATCACAAAGTTCATTGCCCATTTAAATGATATTGAAGGATAATCCTTAGCCATATCTTTTAATCTATCGCAAATTAAGTCTGCAGTTTCTATACCAATATCACTTTCTAATAAAACAATAGTTAATTCTTCAAGAAATTCATCATTAATACCATTATATTTATAAGATAAACCTTCCAATTTTTGACCAAATGATTCACTAGATTTTTTAAATCCACTTAAATATATAGCTTGATCATCTTTTTTCTTGAATACTTCTTTTATCTTGTCCAAAAACATTAAACTACTACCTCCTCAGGTGCCATATCAATTGCAGTAGTTAATTCTACTTTAAGCATTTGTGAAACACCTTGTTTTTGCATAGTTACACCATACAATACATTACATTCAGACATAGTACCAGGTCTATGAGTTACAACAATAAATTGAGTGTTTTCTGTAAATTGATTCAAATATTTTGCGAATCTTTCAACATTTCCTTGGTCTAAAGCTGCCTCAACTTCATCAAATATTACTAGAGGTACTGCTTTAACTTTTAAAATTGCAAATAGTACACAAATTGCAATTAAACTCTTTTCACCACCTGATAATAATCTAATGTTTGTGATTGATTTTCCAGGAGGTTGTACATCAATGTCTATACCTGTATTTAATATATCGTTGCTATCTTCAAGAACTAAACTAGCTTTACCTCCACCAAATAAACTTCTAAAGATATCATTAAACTCTTTATTAATCAATGTAAACATCTCACTAAATTTCTTAGTCATTGTTGTATCCATTTCATCAATTGCATTAAGTAATTTATCTCTACTTTCAATTAATTCATTTACTTGAGATAACATAAATTCATATCTTGTATTTACTTCTGTATATTCTTCAGGAGCATTCATATTAATATTACCTAAATTATCAATTTCATGTCTTAATTTAATAACTTCTTCTCTTGCATTTTCTAAAGGTTCATCAACAACCTTGGATTTTGCATAATCATAAGTCATTTGATATTCATTTGCTAATCTTTCTAAGAAGTTAATTAGATTTGTTTCCATCTTTGCTAAATGAATTTTAATTTCATTCATCTTTGAATTAGTTTCTTCATAATTCTTTCTTAATTGTCTAATTTGAGCTTCTCTTCTTTCTACTTCAGAATGTAGCTTGGTTCTATTTTCTCTCATTGATCTAATGCTCATTGTAAGCTCATCTCTTAAAGAATAAGAATTATTTAAATTAATAACTACAACATTAGCTATAGAGACTGTTGTTTCATTTTGATTAGGATCTAATTGTTCTAAGTCATTCTTTAAACGTTCATATTTAGCTCTTTTCGCCTCTACAACCGGCTCTAAATGAGCCATAGCGATTCGATTTTCAGTTAAAGAACTTTCTATAGTATATTTTATTTTTTGTGTTTCTTGAAGCTTATTTAAAGTTAAAGTCACTGTTGCATTTTGTGATTCTATACGTTTTTTAACATCATTCAATTCTTTTTCTACAGTAATAAGAGAAGTGTTATTTTTTAGTTTACCACCAGTCATAGAACCACCTCTATGAATAACATCACCTTCTAATGTAACAATTTTATAATTATATTTAACTAATGATGCTAGATAATTACCATTTTCTAGATTATCAACAACAACTACATTTTGAAGTAATGATTCCTTAACTAAATCAAACTGGCTTTCATTATCAATAAACTCACTTGCAACTCCTAAATAACCCTTGTTATTGTCACAAATGATTTGATGTTCTTTTGAAATATATCTAGGATTTAGTACTGTTAATGGTAAAAATGTTGCTCTACCACTTTGATTTCTTTTAAGGAAATTTATCGCATTTCTTGCTGATGATTCATCATTAGTTACAATGTTATATAATGCTCCCCCTATTGCTACAGATATAGCCTCTTCATATCCATCATGGGGTTTTAATACTTGTCCAACAACACCTAAAACACCATTTAAACTTGATTTATTGTCAATGATTGCTTTAACACCTGATTGATTATTAAATGGTTCTTTAATTATATTCTCTAATACATCTTTTCTATTTTGTAATCTTCTTAAAATACTATTGTTTTCTTCAAATGATTGATTTGTATCTGTGATATCAAATGCGACTTGATGTAATTTATTAGATAATAATTCTATTTCTGTTTGAAAAGCTTCATATCTACTTTGTCTATCATCATATTCTAATTTAGCTTCTTCTAACAATTGCTGTAGTTCTGATATCTTTTGTTTACTATCCCCTATTTCAATAGCATATTTTCTTTTTTCATCTAATTCTATTTTTCTTGTTTCTAGAATTTGTATTTCGTTAATAACCTTTAATATTTTATCTTGGTTAGAATTAATTTCTCTTTCAAGATTATTCATATCTTTTCTAGATTGTTGATTTTGTACTTCATGTACATTAATTGTTGTTTGTTGCATTGTAGAAGATGATTCCATATTAAAAAGTTCTTTATTCAATTCATCTATATTTTCATTAATATGATCTATCTCATTAACTAAAACACTAGTTTCTATTTGTTCTAGTCTTTGTTTTTTCTCCCTATAAATTTCAGCTTTTCTAGCTTGTCTTTTTAAAGGTGAAACTTGTTTTTCTAATTCATTAACAATATCTTGTATTCTATCAATATTCTCTTTTGTTCTTTCAAGTTTTGCTAAAGACTCCAATTTTCTTTTTTTGTATTTAGCTACTCCTGCTGCTTCTTCAAAGATACCTCTTCTTTCAATAGGTTTTGATTCAGCAAATTGAGTAATGTTCCCTTGAGAAATCATACTTAAAGAGTCTTTTCCTAAACCAGTATCTAGAATTAAATCAACAACATCCTTTAATCTAACTTTATTTCTGTTTATTAAGTATTCAGCTTCTTTATTCCTATACAATCTTCTAGTTACTTCAATTTCATCTAATTCAGAATTTAAAGCTCTATTTGTATTATCAAAAACAAGTGTAACTTCTGCTAAGTTTACTTTTAATCTATCAGCACTACCATTGAAAATAACATCTTCCATAGTAGATCCTCTAAGATTTTTAACAGATTGTTCACCTAAAACCCACCTAATAGCATCAGTAATGTTACTTTTACCACATCCATTAGGACCTACTACTCCAGTTATAGAATTTTCAAAATTTATTACTACACGATCTGCAAATGATTTAAACCCTTGCATCTCTATTCTTTTAAGGAACATGTATGCCTCCTAATCCTGAATAATTATATCAAAAAAAGCCTTTTATATAAAGGCTTTCTACATCTGAATAACTATTTCTTTTCTTTAAGAATAGATATGATTTCATTCAATGCTTTTGCTTCATCACTTACTACAGGTTCTGCAGGTGCTTCTTCTACTTGAGGTTGTTTCATTTTATTAATACCTTTAACAACTAAGAAGATACAGAATGCAATAATTATGAAATTAAAAATAGTTTGAATAAATGAACCATAGCTTAAATAAACTGATTCTTCACCCTTGTCTATTAATAATACCTTTAGATTTGTAAAATCTGGACTACCAATAATATAAGATATTATTGGTGTTAAAATATCATTTACTAAAGATGTAACGATAGCACCAAATGATGAACCAATCATCATACCTACAGCTAAATCGATTACATTACCCCTCATTGCAAATTCTTTAAATTCTTTTAATAACCCTTTCATTATATTTCCTCCATAAATTTATTTTGTATTCATATTTAGACGAATATATTTACTTTTAGTTATATAATTATCTAATTTATATATTTCATCTTCTAAAATATGAGTAAAACCATAGTTATCAATTGATAGTGAGAATCTTTGTTTTTTCTTATTCTCTAATTGGAAGTTATGACTTAATAGAGCTGGCTTATTAGATACACTAGGGTATACAACTCTTTGTTTTGTTATCATAAGGTCTCTTCTACCATAAACAAATGTAGAAGTGTTTGGATAGAAATTAAATCTTTTGAAGAATGATTCTTCACTTCTTCTTATTTTTTCTTCATTTAGTTCTAATGAATAACATACATTGACACAACCATTTTCTAGTAAAAATGCTACTGCATAACTATTAGAAGCATTTAATGAAAAACTAGCTAATAGTATTGATTTACTATCATATAAATCACCAATTTGAGATGCCATTAAATATTTGGTATTAACACCGACCGAGTTCTCATTAACAATATAACCAAGGAAGTTAACTTCCTTGTTATAGTTTAACATATCTAAAGAATTTGAAAACAATAATGAATTATTAACCTCAATATTTTTTAAGTGTTCTTTATTGTTAATTTCATAAATATTATATAAAGTAGTATCTTCTTTTATATCTTCAAGGATATATTCTTTAGGTATTGAGCGTTTGTATTTATTAATTCTTAAAATATTTAATTGATCTAATGCCTTTCTACGTAATTCATTTATTGATTTTAAAGGAATAAATATCCCTTCAATATCACCATTTATATCAATAAAGGAATAAGGTGTATCATTTGTTTTATTTAATTGTTCTTTTATTTTTTCAAATGTAACACTTGATTTTAACGGTTTTTCACATATAAATTCACTTTCTACTTTAACAATATTTATTCCGTCACTTATCTCAAGTTTTAATGGTTGATTTACTTTTCCAAATACTTTTGCATTTAACTTAATTCTTCTAGCGAGAATATTATTATTAATAGCAATTTCTTTATTTAATAAAATATCAGTAGTTTTTAATACTTCATCACCTTTATTTACTCTACCCTTTTTTTCTATTGAAACAACCTGACTTTTAATACCTTTATTTACTAATTTATTATTGTAATATAATTTATTTACTACTAAACCAAAATCTTCATTTGAATTAATAATTCTAATACCATCACCTTGATTTAACTCATCACTAAGTTCTATGTTTATTAAATCTTTTGAAAAACTAACAACTTTTCCTATATTAACTCCGATATGATTTGGTCTATAACGATTCATAAAAGAGTTATCATTATTATCAAATGTTTTACCTTCAGTAAATCCTCTATTAAAAAGTAATTTCAATTTCTTTAAGTCTTTATTATTTAATTTATATTCTTTACCTTCATAATAACTATCAATAGCTTTTCTAAATATATTGACAACCAAACCAACATACTCACTTCTTTTCATTCTTCCTTCTATTTTTAAACTAGATACACCTGCATCAATTAATTCAGAAATTCTATTTATTAAATTTAAATCCTTTGGACTTAATAAATATTCATCACTTTGTAGGTATTTACTATCATCAGTATCAAATATTTTATATTGTAATCTACAATGTTGAGCACATACTCCCCTATTACCAGATCTACCTTGTAAAATGCTACTCATCATGCATTGTCCACTATAGGACATGCACAAAGCTCCATATGAAAAAGTTTCTATTTCTATTCCAGTCTTAACACATTCTTTTATAATTTCTAAAGGTGTTTCTCTTGCAAGAATAACTCTTGAAGCACCATTTTCTTTCATAAATTTAACACCATTAACATTATGAATATGCATTTGAGTTGAACAATGAACATCTAGTTCTGGGTACATTTTTCTAATAATATTAAATAAACCTATATCTTGTACTATTAATGCATCAACTTGATTTTTATAATAAAAATCCACTTCTTCAATAGCTTTTTCTATCTCATTTTCATATATAAGAGTATTCATAGTAATATAAACATTTATACCTCTTACATGACAAAAATTAATAGCTTCAATAATACTATTTCTATCAAAATTATTTGCATATGCACGTGCTCCAAAGGCTATACCACCCATATAAACTGCATCTGCACCATTATTTACTGCAGCAATCAAAGATTCCATACTTCCTGCAGGAGCTAGTAATTCAATTTTTTTCATATTTTAACTTTCTATAATATATTCTTTTGCTAAACCTCCCATAGAGGTTTCTCTTAATTCAACAGCAATTTTTTTACCAGTATAGTTCATAGTATCCACAACCATATCAAAAGATATTAAATTTGATTTTATCTTTGAGAGATGTTTTGAAAGCTTCATTGCTTCAAAAGCCCGTGTTACACCCATAGCATTTCTTTCAATACATGGGATTATTACATACCCACCTACTGGATCACATGTTAATCCTAAATTATGTTCTATTGCGATTTCTGCAGCATATTCTATTTCTTTTAAACTTAAGTCATTTACATATGCTAGAGCAGCTGCAGCCATAGCACAGGCGGTTCCTATTTCTGCTTGACAACCACCAATCGCACCAGAAATACTTGCATTTTGTTTTATTACATTTCCAAATATACCTGCAATTATTAAACTTTCAACCAGTTTTTCTTTTGGTATGTTTAAATCACTATAACAGTGTTTCATAGCTGCAGCTACAACACCACAAGCTCCTAATGTTGGTGCAGTAACAACTTGTTTTCTTGAAGCATTTTCTTCGTTAGCTGCATATGCATATGAAAATAATTTCAATTGTTTAATTTCTGTTTCTGAAGTTTGATATTTAACTTGGTTATAAAGATCTTTAGCACATCTTTTAATATTTAGTTTTCCAGGTAGTATACCCTCTTCATTTAAACCTCTATCTATACTATCTATCATTGCATCAAATATTATAGATATATGTTGTTTTATATTTGGCTCATGAAGTAATACATATTCTAACAAAGATATGTTTTCTTTTTTAATAAACGCTTTAATTTCATCAAAGTTTTTTTCACTATAAACTTCATTGTTATAATCTAATTCTTTTTCTTTTATTTCAATAGAGCCTCCACCTATAGAGAATATGGTCCATTTAGCAACAAGTTCATTATTTTTATATCCAAATATGTAAAAACCATTTGAAAATGATTCATTCCAATCTAATTTAAATTTTATATTAGTTTTATCAAATGATAATGTTTCTTTAATAATTACATCAGTCCAATGTCCTTTCCCAGTTAATGACAAAGAACCGTATAATTCAACTTCATATCTATCTAGTTCACCAAATTCTTCCAAGAACAACTTGCATGCTCTTTCACATGCTAAGGTGTGTGAACTACTTGGACCAGCACCTATTTTATATATTTCTTTTATTGCTTGCATATTACCTCGTCATATTTATAATGAATAATTCAAATCCATTATTTTGTTCTATTCTTCCAGATTTTACATTTTGATCTAATTTAGCTAATTCATTTAGCATAGTAATTAATTGTTTAAATGAATATTTATTTATTTTTTGAAGTACTACATTTACTCTATATGGATGAGCTTTTAATTTAGATATTATTTTATCTTTTGAATAACCAAGAGATGCTAAATATTTAACCTTATACATAAACACTACTTGAGTTGATAAAATTAAAGTTGCTCCAAGACCATCATAGTTTTGTTTTTTTAAGTCTTTCCAAAATAATATAGATTTATTTAAATTTTTATCTAATATAGCATTGGTTAATACAAAAATATCATCTTCAAGTGGTCTTGTGATTAAGTGTTTAATATCATTTAATTCTATAACATCACTAAAGGAACTTAATTTATGAATTTCAGTTTTTAGATTTAATAAATCAATGGGTAGTCTTTTTTGCAATTCATCTAATGCATCTGGTTTTATTTTAATGTTGTACTTATTCAAAGATTTTTTTACAATTGCATTAAATTCGTATGGTTTAAGTTTTTCTATAAAAAAAACTTTTGAATGTTTAACTAATGCTTTATATATATTTTTTCTTTTATCTAGTGCTATGATTCCATACAAGATTAAGTGAAAATCATTAGTATTTCCTTTTATTAAATCAATAAATTTCTTTTGATCATTTTCTTCTAATGAAAAACTTGAAGTTAAAAACAATGGTCTATTAATTAAAATTAATTTTTTATCACTAAACATCGGTAAAGATCTACAATCTTGAATGATAGAATCTATATTAATAAATTTATCTGTACCATCATATTCAGTAATATCAAATTGATCAATATTTTCAGATTTTAAAACTTCTTTTATTTTATTTTGTATTAACTGAGTATCTTCACCTGTTATTAAGTATATCATTATTAAATTATACCAATTCTTCCATCACTAGTGTAAAAGAAATTGAAAAATTTTGTAAAGTATATAGTAATATCCCCTTCATACTTTGTATCAAGATAGAAAACTCCTTCATTTTCTAAAAGATCCAATACTTCTTTTGAAGGATGTCTATAAAGATTATTCATTCCACTAGAAATAATAGAAAGTTTAGGGTTTAATTGTTTAATAAAGTTTTTAGAACTACTTGTTTTACTTCCATGGTGAGCAAGTTTTAATATATCAGTTTCAATTAAATCATAATTTCTAATAATATTTTCTTCTACTTCACTTGAGATATCACCTGTAAATAAAAAAGATAAGTTATTAATTTTAGTGAAATGAACTAATGATTTATCATTATCTTCAACATTATTAAAAATATTTAAATCATAAAAGGTATATTCGTTTATTTCAAAACTTTTATTATATTCATCTATTATTGTTTTAATAAAGTAATCTTTTTTTAAATTATCAATATTACCTGAGTGATCTTCATCATAATGTGTAATTATTAAAGCATTTAGTTTATTTATCCCTTTAGAATCTAAAAACTGTTTTAAATATGAATATTGATATTTAGATCCTGTATCAATAAGTATATTAGTTTTATTAAAATTTGATCGAATTAATATAGAATCCCCTTGTCCTACGTTTATAAAGGTTACTTCAGCCAATATATGTATGTATCCAAACTTTAACATTAGAACATATAAACATGTTACTACATACCATCTAAATTTATTATTTCTTAATGAATAAGAAATATAAATTAATACTATACTTCCTAATCCTATTGGATAACCTTTTATTTTAAAGATATCTAATATAGTAAATATTTTATTAGATATTATAATAAAATCAAAAAATAAGTTTCTACCAATCATGAGTGTAATAATTGCAAATATATAACTTATTCCTAAAATATATATATAAATTCCATACAAAAATGTTAATACAATATTAAAATATTTATTGAATATACCTTGTATAACATACATATAAAGATATCTAGTTATTTTTCTTTTAAATAAATAATCAGAATAGTAAAATCCTAATAATATCCAAAACCCTAAATTAAAAGTTTGGCTAGGATCAATCAATAAAAGTACTACTATACTAAGTCCTATTTTATCCTTGCTATTTAGTTTTGCATATTTAAAAATTCTAAATATTAATAATCTAATAATTTGGATTGGGAACTTATAAATAAATCCTAATAAAATTAAAACTGACATTTCTAATTTTTTTATTGTTTTATCATATAGAATTTTATTTAAACTTTTCTTTAAAATTAATATTAATCCCATCACATTAAATCCAGAAATAATAAAAATTGATTCTAATGAGTCATCATATTTAATACCCAGTAATGATTTATATAACCAGGTTTTATTTTTAAATGAAAAGCTATTTAACCTTTTTTGGATTAATGCTCTAGGAGTATTCCCTTCTTTTAAAACAATAATATTTGTATTTTTCAATTCATAATAAATACCTTGATGGTTTAAATATTTTGTAAAATCAAAATTAAAAAATCCTGGTCTACTATACAATTTTTTATATTTTCCAGTAATATTAACCTTACTATCAATAATATATTCTCTATCAGTATAAATAATTGTTTTCATATTGAAGTCTTGAACAATTATATATGAATCACTTATTTTAGTAATACTACCATTAATTGTTGTATAAGGATTTTTATTAAATCTATTTATAAATAAAATTATTAAAATTATCGAAACAATAAAAAATGATTTATCCCTATATCTTATTAACCAATAACTGATAATAATTATTAAAATATTTATTCCAAGAATATCCTTTAACAATATAAGTATTATTGATAATAATGATAATAATATCCATTTATCTTTTAAAGGGATATTAACTCGCATATAGCCTCATATTTTGAATCACCAATACCAGAAACATTTTTTAATTCTTCTATTGTTTGAAATAACTTATTTTCTCTATATTCTATTATTTTCTTAGCTGTTACTTCCCCTACTCCAGGTAATAACATTAACTGTGATAAACTTGCACTATTAATTGAAATAAGCTTTGTATCTTGTTTTATTGGTATATAGAGTACATCTTTATCACTTAACTCAATTTGTTTGTTTAAAGAGCTTAAATCAGCATTATCTTCAACCTGAGTCAGTTTTAATATATCATTAATATTTGATCCTTTTTCTATATTATAAAACCCTGGATTTTTAACAGCTCCATTTATTTCTATCGTAATATACTTTTTAGAAAAACTAGATAAATCAATTACTTGATATTCTATGGTTGTAATTAAAATTACAGTCACTAAAAAAATGAGTAGTTTATACATATATATCTCCTACTCATTTATTAACAATTTAATAAATATTCCTTATTCTATACTAATAATAGTAACTTTATATGGTTTTTCTACATTAACAGTAACCACTGAACCAATTTTTCTTTCAAGTATTGCTTCTGCTAGAGGAGTAACATTAGAAAGTTTACCATTTAGTGGGTCAGCTTCTGTTGATCCAACAATAGTGTATGTAACTAATTGTTTAGTATCCATAAATTCTATTTTAACTGTAGAACCAATTTTAACAGTCTTAGAACCACCTTTCTTTGTGTCAATAATTACATAATTATTTAACATAAATTCTAAATCTCTAATTTTAGCTTCATTTTGTGCTTGACGATCTCTTGCTGCATCATAATCAGCATTTTCAGATAAATCACCTTGTGCTCTTGCTGCTTTTAATTCTTCCGTAATTTCTTCTCTAACTACGTGAACTAAATTATTATATTGTTCTTGAAGGTCTTTAAGTCCTTCCTCGGTTACATAAATTTTTTCTTCTGTCATATTACTTACTCCTTTTATCGTTTGAAATTATAACATCGTATGTGTAATAATACTATTTATTTTAGTGTTTAACAAGTCTATAGCAACCATGTTTTTACCACCTTCTGGTATTATAACATCCGCATATTTTTTACTTGGCTCAACAAATCCCTCATGCATAGGTTTAACAGTAGTTAGATATTGTGTAATAACTGATTCAACTGTTCTTCCTCTATCTAAAACATCTCTTTGTAATCTTCTAATAAACCTAACATCTGCATCTGTTTCAACAAATATTTTTATGTCTAATTTATTTCTTATTAACTCATCTTCTAATACAAACAATCCTTCTAATATAATAACTTCACTTGGTTCTATAATTTCAGTTTCATTACTTCTAGTATGATGAGTAAAATCATACTTTGGTTTAACTATAGTTACTCCTTGTGATAATGAATTAAGATGAGTGACTAATAATTCTGTATCAAACGCAAATGGATGGTCATAGTTATTTTTTACTCTTTCTTCCATACTTAAATGAGATTGATCTTTATAATAATCATCTTGTCTTATAATAATAACTGATTTCTTTTCTTCAAATTGTTGGAATAAACTTTTTGCGATTGTAGACTTACCTGATGCACTACCCCCTGCAATACCTATAATAATTGGTTTCATTATTTTAAATATTTTTGAACATTTTCATTATGTTCTTTATATGTTTCCGCATAATAAACTGTTCCATCTCCATATACATCAGCCATAAAATATAAATATTTACTTGGGGTAGGATTTAAAGTAGCTTCTATGGCACTTCTTCCTGGATTTAGAATAGGTCCAGGAGGTAAACCTTCATATTTATATGTATTATAAGGTGAATCAAAGTTAGGATTAACTTCACAATCCATCCAATGATCTGATTTTTCTTTATCTATTGCATAACATACAGTTACACTACTTTGTAATTTCATATTAATTTCCATACGGTTATAAAATACTCCAGCAATTAACTTCATATCTTCTACTTTACTTGCTTCATACTGTACTATACTTGATAAAGTAAATAATTGATGTGTGCTTAACTTATGATTATTAATTTCATCTTTAAACTCATTATAAACTTTTAAAGTCTCATCAAGTATTTTATTTGTTATTGTATTTACATCAGTATCTTTAAAGAATAAATAAGTATTTGGAAATAAATAACCTTCTAATAAAACTCTAGTATCAGGATTAAATATTTCTTCAGTTAAAAATGGATATTTACTCATTAAACTTCTTACATAAGTTTCATCATTCCATAATTGTAAAAATTCTTCTTCTGGAATTCCTGTAGAACTAGAGATTTTCTTTGCGATATCTTTAGCCCAATCACCTTCAATAATAGTAACTTTAACATCATCACTTATGGCATTTGTAGCTATATTAATATAATTAAATATAGTATCAACATTCCAGTTTTTATCTAATTGGTATTCTCCAGCTTTAATACTAGTTAAGTCATTTAATTTAATATACCAATAAGCCATATCTGAATCCTTAATGATTTTTTCATCTTCTAAATTTTTTACTATTGATTTTGTGGATGAGCCTTTATCAACTGTAAACATAACTAACTCTGAAGTTTTACTTATAGGTTTTAATGAATTTTGATAATGATTATAAAACATAAAACCAAAAATCAACAAAAATAGTATTAATAATAGAAAGATAAATTTTATATTTAATTTTCTTTTTCTTTTTCTACTCATTGTATTCCTTTCTATTTTTCAAATATATATGATTCAGTTATCAATTTATAATAATCTAATAATTCTTGTGTAGTAGGACCTTCTATAGATACTGTATGAACAACATTATTTTTATCCATAAATGAATCTATAATTAACATTGATTTACCATCGTTAAAGTTACCATATACTTGATAAACATCAACTTCAATCAATTTATATTTAATCTTAGCACCTTTTATATTTGTGAAATTACTTTTATCTAAATAATTCCAAATGTTAGATGCTGCAATTTCTGAAGTATTATTTTCTTCTAATGTATTACTTGGCCATGTAACTTTATCAAGGGTCACAATATATAAACCATCTGGACTAGCATATTGATAGCCTGTAGCTTTTGGGTTTAAGTCTTGAAACTTAAGCCATGATGCCATAACTTCTACAAATCCTAAACCTATTTCTCCAATTATCATAGTATCACCTTCTATATTATCTGTATTTACTTCTTCATTTTTTGAACAACCAAACATTCCAAAAATTAAAAGCATTGATAATACACTAAGAATTAGCTTCTTCATCAAATTCTATTTGATCCATAAAAGTATTCAACATTTCTGAACACATTTCAAATTCTTCATCGTTTAGGTCTGTAAATAATTGTCCATCTTCAGTATATCTACCTGCAATATATTCACTATCGTCATTTACTGGGTGGAATATTACATACTTAACATCATCATCTGTTTCAAAAGTAAATAATATTTGCATTTCAGTTTCATAACCTTCATTGTCATAAACAACAAATCTTCTTTCATCCATTTATATTCTCCTTCATTAATAAAGGGCGAGTTACGCCCTTTTATTTTCTATCTAAATAACCTTGTAAAATATTAACCGCTGCCATTTGATCTATTACTTTTTTTCTATTTTTTCTAGACACATTACCTTGTATTAATATTTTTTCAGCCGCAACTGTAGTTAGTCTTTCATCAATTAAAATTACTTCAATATTAGTAGCATTATTTATCATCTCTTTAAATTCAATAGAAATGTTTCCTCTAATACCAATATCTCCATTCATATGTTTAGGTAAACCAAGAACAATCTTAGTCACTCCATTTTCTTTTATTATAGGAATGAGTTTTTCTAAGGCTTCTTCATAGTCATCTTCTTCAAATCTAATTGTTTCTACTGCTCTGGCAATAATACCTAATGGATCACTAATGGCAATACCTAAAGTTTTACTTCCTAAATCTAATCCTAGAATTCTTTCCATGGATTAGTTATGTTCCTCTAAATAAAATCTTACAAGTTCTTCAATAAGTTCATGTCTTTCAACTGATTGAATTATACTTCTTGCATTCTTATGACTAGAAATATACGCAGGATCATTAGAAATTAAATATCCAGCAAGTTGATTTATTGCATTGTATCCACGCTCTTCTAGTGCTTCTTGAGTTAATTTAAGTACTTGACTTATATTCTCTCTACGAATCTTATCTGATTTAAAACTCATTGTCTCAGTGAAATTTGGTTTGGACATTCTAAATCACCCCTTTTACTTAAAGTTATTTTAAACTATTAAACTTAAAAAGTATAGTCAAACAAGCATGATAAATGCTTAAATTGCCTTTATTTCTTCTTTAATATTAGATATTACTAAATCTTCTTTAGAAACATCCTTACCTCCACCTTGAGCTAAGTCATTTCTACCTCCTCCATTACCTTCTGATAATGAAGCAGCTAATTTAATAAGTTTGCCTGCATTCAATCCTTTATCTACAGCTGTTTTACTTAATGCACACGCAAAAGTTAATTTATTTTCATTGTTAGAACTAATAAATACTACAGAATCTTTTACCTTATTTTTTAATGTTTCAGCAAAATTCTTTATATTAGAAGATGTTAGAGAATTATCTTTAATTAATAATACATTTAAACCATTAATTTCTTCTGTTTTTGAAGAAAGTTCATCAGCCTTTAATAAAGTCATTTTTTCTTTTTGTTTAGAAACTTCTTTTTTTAGTTCATTATTTTCATTTAATAAAACATTTAATTTATCTTCAATTTCTAATGGTGAATTTAAATTCATTTGTTTAGCTATTGATGATAACCTTTCAATTTCTTTTGCCATTTCATCATAAGCGAGCATCTTAGTCTTACTAGTAATTCTTCTAATACCAGATCCAATACTTTCTTCAGAAATGATTTTAAAAACACCAATTTCTTGAGTATTACTTACATGAGTTCCACCACAAAATTCCTTAGAAGCATCTCCCATAGAAACAACTCTAACAACATCACCATATTTTTCATCAAATATAGCTATAGCACCACTATTCATTGCTTCATCAATAGGTAATACTTCAGTTTTTACATTGTTATCTTGCATAATATATGAATTAACCAAATCTTCAATGTCTCTTAATTGTTGATGATTTACTTTTTCATAATGTGTAAAATCAAATCTAGCATATTCATCATTTAAATAAGAACCTGCTTGATTTATATGATTACCTAATACTTTATGTAAAGCACTATTTAATAAATGTAATGAAGAATGATTTGCTTTAATTAGATTTCTTCTTTCTACATCAACTTTAGCTGTAAGTATGTCTCCTACTTTTACAACTCCATTTTTAACATTTACATGATGCATATGTTGTTTATGTGGAGCTTTTTGACAATCTATTACATCAGCTAAGAATGAATCATTATATAAAATTCCTGTATCAGAAACTTGTCCACCACTTTCCGCGTAGAAACATGTTTTTTCTAAAATAATGTCACCTTCATCATTTAGTTCATTTACTTTTTTTCCATCTTTAAACAAACCAACAACCTTTGAAGAGTTAATAGTTACTTCATAACCTAAAAATTCAAATTCAGATACAAAATCCATTAAGTCTTTTGATTGACTAGACATAGATTGTTCTTCGCTTCTTGAACTTCTTGCCCTTTCTTGTTGTTTCTTCATTTCTGTATCAAATGATGTCATATCAACACTATATCCATTATCATTTGCTATTTCTATTGTTAATTCTTTAGGGAACCCATATGTATCATATAACTTAAACACTACATCTCCTTGTAATACTTTAGTATCCTTAGCGTTTTCTAATTCATCCATCAATAGTTTTTCACCATTTTTTAAAGTACTATGAAATGCTAGTTCTTCTGTTTTTACTAACTTAGAAATTAATTCGACTTTATCTTGTACATATGGATAAAAATCTTTCATTACATCAGCTACTGTTTGGACTAAAGAATACATAAAAGCACTTTCAATACCAATACTCTTTCCGTATCTAATAGCTCTTCTAAGTACTCTTCTTAGTACATAGCCTCTACCTTCATTAGAAAAGCTTGCACCATCTGCCAATGCAAATGTTACAGTTCTAATATGATCAGCAATAACTCTATATGCCATCTTATATTCATTTTCATATTTATGTTTAGCAAGTTTTTCAGTTTCATGAATTATTGGTAAGAATAAATCAGTGTCAAAGTTTGTTTCTCCATCTTGAACTAAACATACTAATCTTTCTAGTCCCATTCCTGTATCTATATTTTTTTGTGGTAATTCCTTAAAATCTTTTCTATCTACTCCTTCTTTAGCATCATATTGAGAAAACACTATATTCCAAACTTCAATATATCTTTCATTTTCCATTTCTTCAAAAAACATCTTTTCACCTAGTCCATCTGGATCATATGCTTCACCTCTATCATAGTGAATTTCACTACAAGGACCACTTGGACCTTCACCAATTTGCCAATAATTTTCTTCTGTTTTTAATATATGTGATGGATCTATTTTAATTTTATTTACCCAAATATCATAAGCTTCTGTATCATCAGGGTAAACGGTAACATATAGTCTATCTTTATCAAATCCTATCCAATCTTTAGATGTTAAAAACTCCCATGCAAAAGGAATCGCATCTTGTTTAAAATAGTCACCAATTGAAAAGTTACCCAGCATTTCAAAGAATGTATGATGTCTTGCTGTTTTACCAACATTTTCAATATCGTTGGTTCTAATACTTTTTTGAGCATTAGTTATTCTATTACAAGATGGTTTTTCACTTCCATCAAAGTATTTTTTTAACGCAGCAACACCAGAGTTAATCCAAAGTAGTGTTGGGTCGTTGTGTGGAACTAAACTAGCTCCTGGTTCTATCATATGACCATGCTGTTTAAAATATTCAAGAAACATTGATCTTACTTGACTTCCAGTTAAATTTTTCATAAATTTCCTCCTAAAATAAAAAAATCCTGACAATTGCAGGAACGTATTAAACGCGGTACCATCCTGATTCATACCAAAGTATGCACCTCAAACTTCATAACGCGAAGTAACGTTGATTATTAATCACTCTAAGAAGTAGCTTCCACATATATTAATGTAAGGATTTTCATCAACCATCCCTATTTCTAGACATAATTTTACATGTACTTATCTTCTATTAGATTTCTTAAATATAATACCATAATCCATCATAAAATCAAGCAAGATAAATTGACTATGTAAACTAAATGTAATAAAATGATTTGTAATTGAAAACATTTTCAAGGATGGAGAGAAATTATGAAAAAAATTATAAAGAAGTTATCTATACTTGCCATAAGTATTATACTTGTAGCATGTAATAGTAACACACCTACTACCGATTCATCTGGTACTGATAAGAAAAGTATTGGTGCTATTCAATATGTAGAACATGCTGCTTTAGATGCTGCTACAGAAGGATTTAAAAAAGGTTTAGCAGATAATGGTTATGTTGAAGGAGAAAACCTAACTATTGATTTCCAAAATGCACAAGGAGATCAATCAAACTGTGAAACAATTTCAAATAAATTTGTTAATGCAAATGTAGATTTAATTTTTGCAAATGCTACGCCGGCAGCTCAAGCTGTAGCTGGTAAAACTACTGAAATTCCAATTATAGTAACATCTGTTACAGACCCACAATCAAGTGGATTAGTTAAATCAAATGATTTACCAGAAACCAATGTTAGCGGAACAAGTGATTTAACACCAGTTAAAGAACAAATAGATTTATTAGTACAATTGTTACCAGAAGCAAAAAACATTGCTGTTATGTATACTGGTTCAGAAGAAAATTCTATATTCCAAGCAAATATTGCTAAAGAATATATTGAAACATTAGGATTAAGTTATGTTGAGGCTACAGTTTCTGATTCAACAGCAATTCAACAAGTTACTGAATCATTAATTGGAAAAGTTGATGCAATTTATATCCCAACTGATAACTTACTGGCTGAAGGTATGGCAAATGTTACTCAAGTTACTAATGCTAATAACCTACCAGTTATAGTTGGAGAATTGGGAATGACTGAAAATGGTGGACTTGCCACTTATGGAATTGATTACTTTAATTTAGGATATTTAGCTGGAGAAATGGCAGCTAAAGTATTAAATGGAGAAGATGTTAAAACTATGCCTATTGGCTATTTACCTGCTGAAGAATGTGAATTAACTATTAATAAAACTGTAATGGAACAACTTGGAATCACTATTAGTGATGAAATACTTAGTAAGGCAAACATTGTAGAATAATATGCAAAGTATACTTCTAGCTTTACAAGGAGCCTTAAGCCAAGGATTATTATGGGGAATTATGGCTTTAGGTGTCTACATTACATTTAGACTATTAAATACTTCTGATTTATCTGTAGATGGTTCATTTGCTACTGGAGGAAGTGTTGTCGCTATATTGATATCTAATAATGTTAACCCTATTCTTGCGATATTTGCAGCAATTATTAGTGGTGCTCTAGCAGGTTTTATTACAGGATTTTTACATACAAAATGTAAGATACCAGCAATATTAGCAGGTATCTTAACTCAATTGAGTTTATATTCAATTAACTTAAGAATTATGGGAAGAAGTAATATTCCTCTTCTTAAGTACGATAATATATTTAAAAGTTTTTCAGAACAAACTGGTATAAATACAGTTAATTCCATAATTATTATTGGATTAATAATTATTCTCTTAGTAATAATGGTTATGTATTGGTTTTTTGGTACTGAAATAGGTTCAGCACTAAGGGCTACAGGTTCTAATGAAAATATGGTTAGATCATTAGGTGTTGATACTAATTACACTAAGATTATTGGTTTCATGATTGCAAATGCTCTTGTAGCTTTCTCAGGTGCGTTAGTTACTCAGTCTCAAGGTTATGCTGATATTAAGATGGGTACTGGGGCTATAGTAATTGGGTTAGCAAGTATAATTATTGGTGAAGTCTTAATGAGAAAAGAAACAAACTTTGCCTTAAAATTATCTGCAATTATTTTTGGCTCAATAGTTTATAGATCTGCTGTTGCAGTTGTATTACAACTTGGATTAAATACAGATGATTTAAAACTATTTACTGCTGTACTTGTAGCAATAGCGTTAACTACCCCTGTTCTAATTGAAAATAGAGACAGAAGTAAAATGAATAAGTTAGGAAGTGAGGAAGAATAATGGTTGATATGCTTAAACTCACTAACATAAATAAAACATTTAATCCTGGTACAATTAATGAGAATAAAGTTTTAAATAATGTTAACCTAACTTTAAATAGTGGTGATTTTGTAACTGTTATAGGTGGTAATGGTGCAGGTAAGAGTACCATTTTAAACATGATTGCTGGGGTTTACCCTATTGATAGTGGTTCAATCATTTTAGATGGAGTTGATGTTACTAAACTTCCTGAACATAAAAGAGCTAAGTATATTGGAAGAGTCTTTCAAGATCCTATGAAAGGTACTGCTGCTGATATGGAAATACAAGAAAATCTTGCAATGGCAAATAGACGAGGTAAAAATAGAGGATTATCATGGGGAATAACCAAAGAAGAAAAATCCATTTTTTACACCTTAGTTAAAGATTTAGGATTAGGCCTAGAAGATAGATTAAGTGCTAAAGTTGGATTGTTAAGTGGAGGACAAAGACAAGCTCTTACTCTTCTAATGTCTACTATACAAAAACCTGATATTCTATTATTAGATGAACATACAGCAGCACTAGACCCAAAAACTGCAAAGAAAGTATTAGATATTACAAATCATATTATTGAATCTCAAAACCTAACAGCAATAATGGTTACACACAATATGAAAGATGCAATACAAACAGGTAATAGACTAATTATGATGTATGAAGGTAATATTATTTATGATGTTAGTGGTGAAGAAAAGTATAATTTGAAAGTTGATGATTTATTGAAGAAATTTGAAGAATATAGTGGTGTAGAATTTGCAAATGATAGAGTTTTATTACAAAAGTAATAAAACTTTTTTTATGCATAATATTTGAATAAAATATTTATATATCTAATAATGTAATAAAGGAGATTTATTATGTTAGAAATTAATACAAAAGCACCAGATTTTACATTAGAAAATCAAGATGGAGAATTAGTGAGTTTAAGTGATTATAAAGGGAAGAATGTTGTTTTATATTTTTACCCTAAAGATAATACACCGGGTTGTACATCACAAGCGTGTAATTTTTCAGAATTAAAGAAAGATTTTAGTGATAAAAATGCTGTTATTCTTGGAGTAAGTAAGGATACAGTAAAATCTCATCAAAATTTCGTAAGTAAGTACAATTTAAACTTCACATTATTAGCTGATCCAGAATTAAAAGCAATTACTGCTTATGATGTTTGGAAAGAAAAAATGAATTATGGTAAAAAATATATGGGTGTTGTTAGAACAACATATATAATAAATGAAGAAGGAATAATAACTCATGCATTTGAAAAAGTAAATGCAAGTAAGAATCCTTCAGAAATGTTAGAACTATTAAAATAGCTCATTCAAATGAGCTATTTTTATGTTCTTTTATCAATAATTTTGTTAGATCAGAATTTCTAATATGTTTTTCCTTAGTTTGTATACCTAAATAGAATGCTTCTTTATCACCCATTATTACTACAGATTTTTTTGCTCTTGTAATAGCTGTGTATATTAATCTTTTCTCTAACATAATATAGTTTTCCATTCCAATTGGCAATATTACTATTGGATATTCTGAACCTTGTGATTTATGAATTGAAATACAATAAGCATGTGTTATGTTTATAAAAGTTTCAGGACCATATTCTACAATAATGCTATCATAATCTACAAATATTCTATTTTGTTTCAAATTGTTTTCACTTGCATATTCTATTTCTACTAAAGTACCAATATCACCATTATATACATCATCATCTGGTTGGTTTTTTAATTGTAATATCTTATCATTTACTCTAAATGTTTTATACTTGAATTTTAATTCTCTTAATCCTTTTTTTGGTGGATTAAAACATTTTTGTAAATTAATATTTAATCTATCTATCCCTATAATACCTTTATACATAGAAGATAATACTTGAATATCATTTATTGAATATCCTTTATTTAAAGCACTTTGAACTACACTTAATACATTATTTATAACCAGTGAACTATCCATTGAATAAAAAGCTACATCATTTTCATAGTTATTAAAATCAACAACATTATGTTTTATATCAGAAGCTAATTTTATAACTCCAGACCCCTCTTGTTGTCTAAATATATGTTCTAATCTAACTAATGGCCATATGCTAGTATCAATTAAATCTTTTAATAATCTACCTGGTCCTACCGAAGGTAATTGATCTTCATCACCAATTATACAAATTTTTTTAATATGAATAGATGCTTTTAAAAGATTATAAAATAACCAGTTATCCACCATTGAAAATTCATCAATTATTAATAAATCTATTAATAAAGGATCTTCTTCATTTTTTCCAAAAGTATTACTTTCTAAGTCCCATTGTAATAATGAATGTATTGTAACTGAGTTAGATGTATCAGTTAGGTCTTTAAGTCTTTTTGCAGCTCTTCCAGTAGGTGCACTACAACAAATTGTACTGTATGGATACAGCTGTTTAAAAATATGGACAATGCCCCTTACAACAGTAGTTTTTCCTGTGCCGGGTCCTCCAGTTAAAATCATTAAGTCACTATTAAAGAAAGTTTTAATAGCTTCCATTTGTTTATCATCATATTTGATATTTAATATGTCTTGTATTTGATCGATTGAATCTTTTAATAAATCTTCATCATATGGATTTAATGAACTATAAGGAAATTTAGAAAGAAATTTACTTATATATTCTTTAGCTTCATACTGTGCCTTTGTGTATATCTTTTCATCTTCTAATATTAATGTTGTTCTATAAATACATTTACTTAAAATAACATTAAAATCAGCTTGAATTTTATTTTTTATTAATGTTTTTTCAAATAGCTCTTTTAATGTATCTAATTCTATATAAGAATCTCCAGTACTCATTATAAAATTATTAGCTAGTTCTAATAAAATAGCTTCTACCCTTCTTTCATCATCATCAGGTATGTTTAAACTTTTCGCAATTTTATCAGATGTTTTAAAACCAAAACCATCACATTCAAAAAATAATCTATATGGATTACTTTTTATTACATCTATAGCCGTATTTCCATAAGCTTTTTGAAGTCTTGTAACATTTCTTACACTAACACCATGAATCATAAAAAATTGCATTAATTCTTCTAACTCATCATCAGTATTAAATAAATTATCGATTATAGTTTGTTTTTTCTTTGAAGTTAATCTAGGAATATCATTTAATATATCAGGATTATTTTTAATTTCTTCTAAAGCATTAACACCAACTTTTTCTACTATAGCACTTGCAAGTTTAAAACCTATTCCAGAAAATACAGGTCCACTAAGATATCTAACTAAAGCTTCACTGGAATTTGGTAATTGTTTTTCCCAAGAATTTACTTTAAATTGAACTCCATACTTATGATGGTCTATATAATTTCCTTCTAATGTATATGTATTATCAAAGTCTAATTTAGGTAATAAACCAGTAATAATTATTGTATCTTCATTTAAATCATCTACTATAAATAGAGCTACAGTAAAAAGAGTTTCGTCATTACGAAATATTATTTTATAAGGTTTTCCACTAATTATTACATTTTCTTCCATTTATTTTTGTCTAATAATATATTAAAAATTATTATTTACTTCCTAATTATTTCCATTAACCTTATCACTTACTAATTTAAAAATATCTACATCTTTTTTATAGACTTTATCTATTACTCCACCACCAATAACAATATCACCTAAATAAAATACAGCTTCTTGTCCAGGTGTTACCGCCTTAATTCCTTGAGAATAAATACATTTAACTTTATTACCATCTAGTTTAATTAGTTTAATTCTTTGATCAGGTTGTCTATATCTAAACTTTGCAGTACATTCAATTTCAGTTTCTACATCAAATAAATAATTTACATCACTTACAATGCATGAATCAGATGTTAACCAGTCATTATTTGATCCTGAAGCAACGTATAATTCATTTTTAGTAACATCTTTACCTACAACAAACCAAGGACCACCTTTTCCACCAATGTCTAATCCTTTTCTTTGACCAATTGTATAATAAAGAACACCTTTGTGTTTTCCTACTACATTTCTAGTTTCAACATCAATAATATTACCAGACTTCATGGGTAAATAATTACTCAAGAATTGTCTAAAATTACGTTCTCCTATAAAACAAATACCTGTACTATCTTTCTTATTTGCAACAATTAGATTTAATTCTTCAGCAATTTTTCTTACTTCTTCCTTAGAAATCTCACCTAATGGAAAAATACAATGTTTAAGTGCTTCTTTTGATATTTGACATAAAAAATAAGATTGATCTTTATTTGAATCATAAGCTTTTTTTAAAAAACTTTCATTTTCATTGTGTTCAACTTTTACATAGTGTCCAGTTGCTATATAGTAAAAACCTAATTTTTCAGCATATTCTAAAAAGCTATCAAATTTAATATATTTATTACAAAGAATGTCAGGATTAGGTGTTCTTCCTAAATTATATTCTTTTAAAAATGTTGTGAAAACATGGTCCCAATACTCTTTAATAAAATCTATTCTAAGTAGTTCTAAACCTAAAGCATCAGCAACAAGTTTGGCGTCATTATAATCAGTCTCTTGTGAACAAATTTCATTATCTAAAGTTGGATTCCCTAATATATCATTATTAGCTAAAGAATCCCAATTACGCATAAAAGCACAAGTAACATTATGTCCTTGTTTTTTTAATATATACGCTGCTACAGCAGAATCTACTCCACCTGATAAACCCACTAAAATTTTCATATGT
This sequence comes from uncultured Erysipelotrichaceae bacterium, assembly GCA_964418835.1. Classification (GTDB taxonomy): domain Bacteria; phylum Bacillota_I; class Bacilli_A; order Erysipelotrichales; family Erysipelotrichaceae; genus UBA9076. The sequence continues at coordinate 142,589 of CAYQNJ010000001.1, read as the reverse complement.
CTATTATACAATAAAATAAGAGCAATTACTTGCTCTTACTCATTGCATCTAACCTTTCCACATCCTTCATAATTAGGACAGTTTTTATTGCATGCCATGTCCGCAATACTTCTTAATCTTGCTGGAACAAATGTACTAATTTCTTCTTCATCATAACCTACTTGAAAATTATTCTCACTTATTATTATAGGTCTTTTTAAAATGCTAGGATTGTCTTTAATAAATTTTACAAGTTCATTCATAGTCATATTATCAACATCAACTTTTTGTTCTTGTATTATCTTAGATCTTTTTGACACAAGATCATCTGTCCCATTTTCAGTTCTTTCAAATAAAGTTTTAATTTCTTTTTCGTTTAAAACAGTCTTAAATATATTTTTTTCTATGTACTCTAGATTTCTATCTTTTAGCCATTGTTTTACTTTACGACATGATGCACATCCAGGGCTAGTATATACTACTATCATTTTCATCAACTCCTTATGTTATTATATATGTTTTTTTAACAATAATAAATATATAAGTAGTTAAATTTGATTAAAATGGTATATAATATACTAATTAGTATTAGGAGATTAAATATGAAAAGAATGTTAAGTGGTATAAAACCAACTGGACAATTACATTTAGGTAATTATATTGGTGCATTGAGTAAGTTTGTGGAGTATCAAGATGAATATGAAGTAATTGCATTTATTGCTAATTTGCATTGTATAACAGTGTATCAAGAACCAAAAGAGTTACAAAAGAATTTAAAAGATTGTGTTGCTTTATACTTAGCATGTGGATTAGATCCGAATAAAACAACTATATTCTTACAAACTGATGTAATGGAACATGCTCAATTGGGTTTTATTCTATGTTGTAATACATATATGGGTGAATTAAATAGAATGACACAATTTAAAGATAAAGTAGCAAAACAAGAAAAGAATATTTCTTGTGGTATTTATACTTACCCTACTTTAATGAGTGCGGATATATTAATATATGATGCTGATTATGTACCTGTTGGTGAAGACCAAAAACAACATGTGGAATTATGTAGAGATGTTGCTATAAGATTTAATAATAAATACGGTGAAACATTTAAAGTTCCTGAGCCAATGGTTCCTAAGGTTGGAGCTAGAATAATGTCATTAAGTGATCCTAGTAAAAAAATGAGTAAATCTGATGAAACTAACAAAGGATGTATTTATTTATTAGATGATATAAAATCAGCAAGAAAAAAAATTATGTCTGCTGTTACTGATGATATTGGTAAGGTTCAATTTGATCCTATTAGTCAACCAGGTATTTCTAATTTAATGCAAATAATGTCTTCGTTATCAAATAAATCATTCGATGAGATTACAGAAGAATATGATGGTAAAGGATATGGTGATTTTAAAAGAGGTGTTGCTGATGTAGTTTGTTCTACATTAGAAAAGATACAAGCTGATTATAATGAAATAATAAATTCAAATAGAATACAAGAAGCATTAGAAATAGGAACTAAAAAAGCTAAGAAATTAGCACAAAACAAACTAGATGAAGTTCAAGTAAAAGTTGGACTAGAAATAAAATAAGCCGCTAATCTAGCGGCTTTTGATAATAATTACCTATAATTCTTTCACTTTGATTCACTGATATAAATACATTTGGATCAACTTTTTTTATTGCTTCAATTACATCATTTAATTGGTAAGAATTAATAGTAGAAAACAATAAGGATTTAGCTCTTTTACTATGTTCCCCTTCTGCATTTACCTTTGTAATGCCATGTCTACATGTTGAATAAAATGCTTGACAAACTTCATCACTTTTTTCTGTGATAATAAATAAATTAGATAATTTATATCTATTATGTAAAGTATTTATTATTTGGGTACTTGTAAATTGATAAATAATTGAATAAAGCGCTTTATCCCACCCAAATAAAATACCTGCAATTAAAAGTATAACTACATTTAACAACATAACTGTATTAAACATTGGCATATTATATTTAGATGACATATAAATTGCTAGAAAATCAGTTCCTCCACTGGATGCATTATTTCTTAGTGCAATTGATATTGAAACACCATTTAATATACCACCAAATACTGATATTAAAAGCATATCATTTGTAATAGATGTTCTAGGAAAAATTGGTGTTAATATTGTTGTTAATGTAAACCACATAATTGAATATAAAGCAAATTTTTTACCTAGTTTCTTAAAAACAAATAATGTTGTTAGTATATTTAAAGCAAAGAAAATTAAACTAAATGAGATATCTGTATTCATATAGTTTTTTAGTAATTCAGATAATAGTCTTGCAATACCAGCATATCCTGCAGGAAATAGGTTTCCTGTTTTAATAAAAGAATTCATTGCAATAGAATACATAAATGCTGAAATAAAAACAAAAGTAATTGTTAAAAAGTCTTTTTTATTAAAATTAATATTAAATATTTTCATCATCTTCTCCTTGAAGATCAACTGATTCAATTTGTTTAAATCTATTAATAATCTTATCACCAGTTACAGACAGATTACCTAAATCTTTATAAGTTCTTTCAAAATCTTTGTTTATTATATTAAATCTTTCTTGAAATCTATTAAATTCAATAGAAAGTTTTTCAAATTCTTGTTGGATAATTTCTATTTTATCATTCCTTTTTTGACCTAAATATATCGCTTGTATAGCAGTAATATAAGCCATTAGTGTTGTTGGTGATACTAAGTATATCTTTGTTTTATACGAAGTTTGAATAATATCATCATATTTGCCATATATTTCAGAAAAAATTGCTTCTGCTGGTATAAACATATATGCAAATTCAGCTGTTTCTAAAGGTACTATATACTTATCCTTTATATCATAAATATGTTTTAACACATCTTTTCTAAAATTAACTTTAGCTCTATTTCTCTCTTCTAAACTTAAATCATTATTATGTATTCTATTATAGTTTTCTAACGGAAATTTAGAATCTATTACAATATTACCTAATGGAGGACTTGCTTTAATAATACTATCCGCAATATAACCATTACTTAATTTATATTGCTTTTCATAGAAGTTATTATTGTTTCCAAAAACATTTTCTAAAATGGAATATAATTCAATTTCACCATATATGCCTCTTGTCTTTTTATCAGTTAAAACATTTTGTAAATTATTTATATTATTAGACAAACTTTCTAAGTTTTGTTGAGTTTCATCAATTCTTGTTATTTGTTCTAAAACTGTATTAAAGGATTCATTAGTCTTGTTAAACCCATGTAAAAGACCATCACTTACCCTATTTTCTATACTAGAGAGTCTTACATATGTATTTTCATTTAGTCTATTTATATCATCATTAATTGAATTAGACATTAAAACTTGAAAATTCATTAAATCAGAAGATACTTGTCTTTTTAAATCTTCAATTTCATCATTATTACTTATCTCATTTTTATGTAAAATATCTTTAATATATAATTGTTGTTTTAAGTTATTTTGCCAAATAATAAACACTATTATAAATAAACTAATAATTAGTAATAATATAATTAAAAATAGAAATATTTCATTACTCATATTTACTCCAATCTAAACTCTCTTTAGATAATAACTTACTTTTAAATAAATCACATCTCTGTAATTGTTTTCTTAATGTTCTATAGTTAACATCAACATTTAGTTTTAATCCATTATCAAATAATACTAAAGAATCATTATTATCCTTTTTAACCCAAACTATTCTATTATAAAGTAAATATTTACAATCAGAATTATTAGAAGAAAGTGTTGGTATATATATAAGTCCTTCTTTAATTAATATACAAGGTTTTTGTCTTGTATTAGTTAAATATTTAAATGAAGCTATTCTACCTTCTAAAGAAGATCCATTATTTATACATAATTTCTTAATGAAATTAATAGGTTTAATATTAATATTTTTTGTTTTACAATCATCAAAGTATAGTGTACTACCCTTTTCACTAGTACTAATCATTAATATATTAATCATAAAAAAATCCCCCATATACATGTAATTATAGTATACAAGGAATTATCTTTCTAGATTAATTAGCAGCCTTCGCAGTCTTCATCACCTTCACAGCAGCCACCTTCACAACTTGAACAGCCACCACTTTGTTTTTCATACTTTAATGTATCAATAACAAGTGCTTCTATCTCAATTTTTGCGCCTTTTGGTAATGCTGCAACTTGAACACAACTTCTTGCAGGATATGGTTCATCAAAAAATAAAGCATAAACTTCATTCATATCATTGAATTCACTCAAATCAGTCATAAACACTGTTGTTTTTACTATGTGTCTTGTATCTAATCCTACTTCATTTAACAATGCTTTTAGATTACCTAAGCTTTGTCTTGTTTGAACTTTTATATTGTCTTCTACTAACTCATTGGTTTTAGGATCAACTGGTAATTGTCCAGAAAAATACATGAAGTCTCCAATTTGTAAAGCAGGTGAATAAGGACCAATTGCCTTTGGTGCATTATCGCTTGTAATTTTTATAGTAAACATAATTTCTCCTTTATATGTATGAATCATCTACACTAGTTTCATCTTCAAATTCATAATACTCATTTTCAAATTCCATGAACTTTCTAGCATGATGTTTCGAAAAGGTGCTATATGTAAAATACAAACATACTAAAACAATAAACCCAATTACTAATATAGATAATAAATCATTGAATGTTTCTATCATCTTAACACCTCCTAGATATTATATATTATTAATTTCTAATATAAAATTAATATGCTTATTTATTTAACCAATCTTCCCCTTTTATTGTTTCAAACCTACTTAATCCTATATATTCTTTTTGTCTTAATACTTCATAAACAACTATTGCAACACAGTTACTTAAATTTAAACTCCTAGTCCCCACAACCATAGGTAATCTAAAACAATAATCTAAATTGTCACTTAAAATATTCTTAGGAATTCCAGTACTTTCTTTACCAAATATTAAATATATATCTTCTTCAATATTAGAAAAATCAAAATTCGAAGGTGGTTTTTTGCCATATCTTGTTATGTAAACATATACACCTTGATTTTTACTTTTAAAGTCATACCAATCTTCATACTCAATAAAAGACAAATTCTTTATATAATCTAAACCAGATCTTTTTAAATGTTTTTCATCTAAAGAGAAACCTAGAGGTTTAATTAAATGTAATTTACAATTTGTGGCTACACAGGTTCTCATAATATTGCCAGTATTTTGAGGTATTTCTGGTTCATATAATACTACGTTTATCATTTGTTTTCCTTCCTAGTATATAAAGCCCTATAAAAATGCTACTAATACTTAATACAAAATAGAATGCTATTTTAAATATTAAATCCATAAAGAATTGTTGGGGAACCATCATTATCAAAATGTCTAAATTAGGATCTAGTAAAAATAAATCATTTGTAAAAAATATATAATGAAATTGCATCCAAAAGTTATAAAAGTCTAAATAAGCATAAACCCCTAAACTTAATACAACAAGTAAAATAGAAATAAATGCTGATTTAAAACTAATAAAGAATTCTTTAAAGTTAATTGATTTATTTATAATTAAATAAACTAATGATAAGACAATTATAACTATTACACTTAAATTCCTTATGTTTATAGTAGATAAATATAAATTTTTAACATCAACCATATGTAATGTTTCTTTTTCATTAAACACTTCTCTATCATTACCATTAATTGATGCTACTATTTTTATATCTTTATATTCATCTTTTATATAACCTAATAGCTTATTTGTAACTTTATCTAAATCATCTATAGATATACCAATTGTAGAATATACATTTAACTTACTATATTCTACTTTATAAAATTCTTTGTTAAATGAAATTATATCTATAGTAGTTATAAATACAGAAACAATAATTAATATACTGATTAAAAATAAAACAATTTTATTTATTATTTTCAAGGAATTCAACCAACTTTCTTATTGCATTTCCACGATGAGATACAGAATTTTTCATTTCTTCACTTACATTAGCAAGTGTTTTATTAAAAGGAGGATAAAAGAATATTGGGTCATAACCAAACCCTTTATTACCTTCAATTTTGTAAGCAACTTCCCCTTCTATTGTTCCAATAAAAGTTTTTGTATATCCATTTGGTTTTACTAAAGCAATTGCACAAACAAACCTACAAGTTCTATCTTCTTTATTCTTCAATCTATCAATTATTACATTATTTTTATAGTCGTAAGATGTATCATGTCCTAAATATCTTGCTGAATATATTCCAGGTTCTTTATTTAAAGCATCTACTTCTAAGCCAGAATCATCACTTATACAAGTTACATTGTATTTTTTAGCCATAAAACTAGCTTTAATAATTGCATTTTCTTCAAAAGTACTACCAGTTTCTTCTATTTCATTATTAATGTCTTCAATATTATTGACTATATACCCTAAGGGTTCTAACATATTTTTAAATTCTTGTAATTTATGTTTATTTCCAGTAACTATATATATTTCCATATTAAACTCCTTAACCAAAATATTATAACATGTATATAAGTTTATTAATCTATTTAATATTTGAATAATATAGTTAATTGATATAGAATTAAATACGTTTAAGGAGTATAAAAAATGAGTAAAATTAGAACAAGATTTGCGCCTAGTCCAACAGGATATATGCATATAGGTAACCTTAGAACAGCACTGTATGAGTACCTTGTGGCTAAAAAAGAACCTGAAGGTGTCTTTATTTTAAGAATAGAAGATACTGATCAAGGAAGATTAGTAGAAGGTGCTACAGATATTATTTATGAAACACTAAAACAATGTAAATTAGACCATGATGAAGGACCAGATATTGGTGGTGATTATGGACCATATGTTCAATCAGATAGAATGAAATCAGGAATGTATAAAGAATATGCTGAGAAATTAATTGAATTAGACGGTGCACATTATTGTTTCTGTAGTGAAGAAGACATAGAAGAACAAAGAAAAATATCAGCTGCTCGTGGTGAATCATTCATATATAATGACCCATGTAAGCTAATTCCTTTAGAAACAGCAAAAGAAAGAGTTCTTGCTGGTGAAGAATATGTAGTTAGACAAAATATACCTACTGAAGGAACAACATCTTTTATTGATGAAGTATATGGAGAAATTACAGTAGAAAACAGTACTTTAGATGAAGCAATTTTATTAAAATCTGATGGATTCCCTACTTATAATTTTGCGAATATAATTGATGATCATTTAATGGATATTACACATGTTGTTAGAGGTAATGAATATTTATCTAGTACACCTAAATATAATTTAGTTTATAAATCATTTGGTTGGGATATTCCCATATATGTACATTGTCCTCCTGTAATGAAGGATGAGCATAATAAACTTTCTAAAAGAAATGGTGATGCTAGTTTTCAAGATTTAGTAGCAAAAGGATACTTACCAGAAGCAATTATTAACTATATAGCTTTATTAGGTTGGGCACCAGAAACTGAACAAGAAATATATACATTAGATGAATTAAAACAAGCATTCAATGTAAAAAGAATTAATACTTCAGGTGCAATATTTGATATAGATAAGCTTACTTGGATGAATGGTATGTATTTAAGAAATATGGATATTGATTCATATTATGAATTAGTTAATCCATACATTAAGAAATCAGTTTCTGATAAGTATAATCACAAAGATATTTCTAAAATTGTTCAACAACGTGCAAATACACTTAATGAAATACCTGATATGATAACATTCTTTGATAACTACCCTACTTTTAGTATAGATTTATATACAAATAAAAAAATGAAGACAAATCCAGAGATAGCATTACCTTCATTAAAAGCTGCTTATAATGTATTAAGTAATATTGAAACATGGAGTGAAGAAGTAATTCATGATTCATTAATAAATGAAGTTAGTGTGTTAGGAATTAAGAATGGTCAATTATTATTTCCAGTAAGAATTGCAATAACAGGTATGCAATTTACTCCAGGTGGAGCTATTGAGATATCACATATTCTTGGAAAAGAAGAAACTCTTTCAAGATTACAAAAGTCTATAGAACAATTAGAAACAGCGATTTAAATCGCTGTTTTCATATAAAAAAGCGATAGTTTTATCGCTTTATTTTCTATGGTGACTCGTACGGGACTTGAACCCGTGGATGTTGCCTTGAGAGGGCAATGTGTTAACCGTTTCACCAACGAGCCATTAAGAACTTAATTGTTCTTAATTAAGCTTGCAGTGCTTTCTTAGCAGTGTTTACGATGTTTTCAAATCCTTTTTCATCATGAATAGCTATCTCACTAAGCATTTTACGGTTAATACTAACTCCAGCTATTTTTAAACCATGCATTAAGTTAGAATAACTCATATCATGAATTCTTGCAGCTGCATTAATACGTGCAATCCATAATTTACGCATTTCGCGTTTTGTTTGTTTACGTCCAATATATGAATAACGTAATGAACGCATAACTTGTTCATTTGCTGTTCTATAAAGTAGATGTTTTGAACCAAAATAACCCTTTGCTAATTTTAATACCTTTTTACGTCTATTACGTGTAGGTGTAGAACCTTTTACTCTCATTTCACTTACCTCCCATTAACCTTGTAACAATTGGCTTATACGTTTCATATCACTCTTACTTACTAGAGTTGATTTACGTAGTTTAACCTTTTGTTTATGAGTTTTGTTTGCTGCAAAGTGAGATGTGTAAGCATGACCACGTTTCAATTTGCCTGTACCAGTTTTTTTAACACGTTTTGCAAGTGTTTTTTTAGTTTTCATTTTTGGCATAGTGTAGTACTCCTTCTATTTATTTTTCTTTGGTATCATAACCACAGACATAATATTTCCTTCTAATGCAGGTCTTTTATCAATTGTAGTTAGATCAGACATAGCTTCAATAAACTCATTCATGACTTGTTTACCAACCTCTAAACGAGTAATCATACGTCCTCTAAAACGCATATCTACTTTTACTTTCATACCTGATTCAGCCCATTTTCTAGCTTGTTTTAACTTAGTATCAAAGTCATGTTTGTCTATAACAGGAGATAATCTTAACGGTTTAACTTCTGTTACGTGTTGGTTTCTTTTTGATTCCTTAGCCTTCTTTTGAGCTTCAAATTTATAACGACCGTAATCTAGTATTTTACATACAGGTGGTTGTGCATTAGGTGCAACGCAAAATAAGTCTAATTCATACTCATAAGCTTTTTCTAAAGCTTCTCTGCGCATCATTTTACCTAATTGATCTCCATTTGGACCAATAACAAGAACTTCTTTGAAGCGGATGTTTTCATTGACTAATTCGTCATTCATGTTTCGTTTTGTAATAGTTGACACCTCCATGTCTTAAAATTTAAAAAGTAGGTATTGAAACACCCACTTAAAATAGTTACTATTACTTGTAGCTATATACCTAAATCCGTTAGAAATCAGGTGAGAAGAGGTGCTTCTACTTTCCACATATTTAAATTACCTATTTAAGATATCACGATAATATATTAATGTCAAATATAAATGGTATATATTTTTACTAAAGCTATTAGTGTATAATGTTAATAAGAAAGGAATTAAGGTACTCTACCATGAAAAAACATATTTTAATAATTATTACCCTTCTAGTTATTACCATTAGTGGTTGTTCTGGAAATGCACCAGCTTCTTCATATGATAGTTATAATACAACTGCTGGTGATTATGCAATTGAAGAATATTCTTATAATGATGCACCTTCTGAAACAATATCAATAAATCCAGAGATTGATGTAGAAAGAAAGATAACTAAGAATTACCAACTTAGTATGACTACAAAAGATTTAGAAACATATTTAAAAGAACTAAATACTTTAATTGACTCAAATAAAGGCTATATACAAAATTCTAATGATAACTTAGGTGAGACTTCATATAGGTATGCAAATTTATCTATAAAAATACCTGCAGATGTAGTTGAAGGTTTTATTGAAAAGTTAAATGATATTGGTAAGATTAATTCTAAATCATTAAATACAAACGATATAACAAATAGTTATAACCAAACTGAATCGATGCTTAAATCTTTAAAGACTCAAGAACAACGCTTGTTAGAATTAATAGATGAAGCTGAAAATGTTTCTGATCTTATTACTATTGAATCTCAACTATCTAATGTTAGAGCAGATATTCAGTATTATACACAAACTATAGAAGAATATAATAATCAAGTAAGTTATTCTTTAATTGAATTAAATGTAAATGAGATTAAAGATTCTACAATATATGTTGAGGATAATTTTATAAATAAGATGGTTAATACATTCTTTGATGCAATTAATGGTGTTATTTACTTTATACAAGGTTTAATACTTATGATTATATCAATATGGCCATTTATTGTAATTGGTATTCTAATATTCTTACTAATAAGATATATATTAAAGAAAAAGAAATCATCTATACAAAAAGAGTAATAGACAATAATAAAAACAATAACGAATAAGTTATTGTTTTTTTATAAATAAAAAAAGTCTATTATTAATAGACTTTATATTCAAATGGCGTCCACGGAGGGGCTCGAACCCCCGACCGTACGCTTAGAAGGCGTATGCTCTATCCAACTGAGCTACGTGGACAACGCTCAATTATAATAACAAATCTCATTGAGCATTGCAAGTAATTTATTAATTTAATAATGAATATTCAATTAGATCATCATTGCTTAATTCTTTATTAAAAGGAACAATCATGTATTTATAAGTAATAGTTTTATTTAAATTAATTGTATATTCAGGTAAAGGTAAATCACCACAAATTGCATTGCCGAGTCCTCTAGTATTTCCGTTAATATTTAAATAAATATAATTACTATTATTTAATTCATATGGATGATTAACACTATTTAATTCTTTATGATTATAAGGTAAGGCACTTACTTGAAAATCATTACCTGTTATAAGTATTCCTTCATTGTCATTGTTTGATAATTTAATATAATCCACAAGTGTTCTATACCCATTATCTTGAGGTTTTAAATACATGCTAGTAAACATGTTCTCTACTTTATCGTGATAAATATTTTTTATGCTTGCTGTATTTCTATCTAAATAATTTTCAAATGGACCATTTCCATAATATTGAACATTATTAAATTTATTATCTAATGATAGTTCCATACCTACTTTAGGTATTACTCCGGATAAAGATGAAGATGGTGTATATTCATTTAAAATACTTATATTTCCATCAGCATAAATCTTATAAGTAATTTTTATTATATTTTTTTTATCAATTAGGTTACCTTCAATATCAATCACAATATTATTTGTATTATTTGTGACAGATGTTTTATTTATGATAAATGCTTGTTGAGTATCTTCTAATTCAATTGCATATTTAGAGTTTAAGTTCTCATTAAAACTATATTGTGAATCATTTGAAATTGGACTTCTAGTATAGTTTAATCTAGGACCATTATTAAATATAACTTTATTGTTTAATATATATTCTTTTATTAATCCTTTAGTTTTATCAAAATTTATTGTATAAACACCATATTTTGACTTTCCTGAAATTAATATATCCTTATCATTATCTATAACTTCATCAAACAAAGAATCACTTTTAAATTCATTTTGTGTACCTTTATATAATTCAAATTGTTCGTAAGCAATAACATCGTTTTTATTAAGATTATAATTTGTGTTACTTTTTAATTTAACCTCAAAAATTATTGATGAGTACAATCCTTTTTCAAAAGTCGATTTATCTAATTTAATTTTTATATTTTTATTGCTTTTTGGTTTTAAAGAAGTATTTATACTTTCCTCTTTAATAAGTTTTCCATCGTTAATTATTTTGTAAATTAAACTATAATTTTTTAAATTTGTGAATGAAAATTCATTATCTATATTAAATACCCCTTCATCTATATCTATTGCTTTAAAATTAATATTTTGATAGACTTTTTTAACTTCATGCATTTTTGGAGACAAACTACCATCCGCAAATAATAATCCGTTACCAGAAAATTCTAAATCGCTTGATCTTTCACCAAAATCTCCTCCATACGCATAGAACTTATCATTTATATTTGTATTGATATTAGATAAATTTGTTTGATTAAATGATGTTGGTATTAATATAGCTTGGTCTTTAAAATCCCAAATATATCCACCTTGTGCATTATCATAAGATCTAAATATATCCCAGTATTCTTTTAGATTGCCTAAGGCATTACCCATAGAATGAGCATATTCTGATTGAAAATATGGAAGATTATTATCACTATTTAAGTGTTCTAGAACCTTTGTAGTTGAATAGTATTGACTACTAAATACATCAACCACAGAACCTTCTCTATCACCTATATTCCTGTTATCTCTTTCATAAGCTCTTAACCTTGAAGGGTCTTTCTCTAATATCCAATTACTTGCAGAAAGAATATTATAACTATCATTAAGTTCATATTCCTTATACGTTGCTTCATTGCCTAAAGACCACATTATTATAGAGGTATAGTTTTTATCTCTTTCAACCATATTTTTAACTCTATCTAGAACACTATATTTCCATGCAGGATAACCTGAAGGTAAATCATCAACTATCGCCCCATAATGAGATTCTATATTTGATTCATCCATTACATATATTCCAAGTTCATCTGCGACTTGATAAGTATAAACATTATTAGGATAATGACTAGTTCTTAAAGAATTAATATTATTTTGTTTCATAATAATAAGATCATTTATAATATCTTCTTTAGAAAAAACACTACCATTTTTACTATCAATTTCATGTCTATTAACACCTTTGATAAGTAAAGGCATATAATTTATTGTTATTTGTTGCTTACCACTATCCAAAGTTTTAATGTCAATATCTCTAACCCCAAACCTTAATACTGTAGTTTCAATGATATTATTATTTGAATCATATAGATTAACTAATAGTCTATATAAATACGGATTTTCATCACTCCATAATTTAGGATTAACAATTTCCTTTTTATTTGAATTAGTTACCCCTTTATCTTTTGATAATAAAGATATATCTTTGATTGGTTTATTAATATCAAAATTAATTGTTAAAGGTATACTCCATATCTTTATATCATTTTGATTAAACAAATCTGCGGTTAATTTATACTTACCTCCTAGTTCATTTGATAAATTTCTAACACTAGCTTCTAAAGTTAAAGTAGTATTTGTATCTGTACTAATTTTAATAAATAGATCTCTAATTTCAACATCATTTTTACTTACTAAAAAAACATCTCTAAAAATACCGTTTAATCTAATCATATCTTGATTTTCAAGATAACTTCCTGTTGAAAATCTATATAATTGTATTGCTATTGTATTAGTTTGATTTGATATATTTCCATCATCGTCTTTATTTAAATAACTAGTAATATTAAATTGATGTGTTGTATATGTATCTTCGCTATATCCAACCTTCTTACCATTTATAAATAAATAAAATGCTGAACCTATCCCATCAAAATTTACAAATACTTGTCTATTATTCCAATTTTTTTCTATTATAAATTCTTTTTTGTAATGTGTAACACTATTATTAATTAAAGGAGCTTTAGGATACTCAGACAGTTCTATATTTTCATAGTTAACCCAAGGATAAAGCATATTAGTATATATTGGTGTATCATATTTAAAACCATTTTCATCATATTGAAGTTGTACATTACTAGGAATATTTATTTTATCCCATAAGGTTGTATCCCAGTTTTCTATATCATTCCAACTTAATTGTTCATAAGGTGATTTAGAAAAGAAAAAATCCCATTCTCCATTAAGTGATTGAAGATAATCAGATTTATAAATATCTTTTGTAAAAACTGATTTTTCATTTTCTAATGCAAGTTTTTCATTTTGATAAGGTATAAAATATGCATGTGGTAATTCTCGATTTACTTCTACAGTTTCTATTAAGTCATACCATTCTTGACCAGCAAATAGTTCATCACTTCCATTCACATATAAAATAGGAAAACATAACATGACTATAGATAACACAATTATCATTTTAATTTTCTTCATTATTGATCACCAAAGCTTTCTCTATTATAACTGTAGAATTACTACCTTTTCCAAGTTCAATTAACACCGATATTGCATTTTCTTTCCTAGAATCATATACAAATTTAAGTTTTCTAATCTTTATATTATACTTTTCACTATATTGAAATATATCTTGAATTCTTGATGCCCTATGTATCATATAAATTCTACCGGAATCTTTTAATAAGCTTCTATAAGCTTTAAATAAATCATCTAAACTTAAGTTTTTATCATGTCTTGCGTTTAATATATATTCATTATTGTTTATATGCTTTTCATTAGTAAAGTAAGGAGGATTACATATAATAACATCAACATTGTTAATTCTTAAATCTTGCACCTTAATATGAATTAATTCAACATCAATATTATTTAATTTAAAATTTTCTTTTGCACATATTAATGCTTCTTCATTAATATCTATTCCCATAAGTTTTTTATATTTAAACCTTGAAGCATATAACAAAAGAGCACCATTATTAGTACCTATATCCAACACAACATCATGTTGTTTAATATTAATATAATTACCTAATAAATATGTATCAGTATTCATTTTAAACATACCATCTTTTTGTATGAGTTTTATATTTGTGTTTGGTAAATAATCAAAGTACATTTTCTTGTGTTAGTTCAAAATAAAACATTGAACCTTTCCCCTTTATACTTTCAACTCCATATTTTGCTTTATGAGTATCAAGGATGGCTTTTACAATAGCTAAACCCAATCCAGTACTTTCATGTTTTCTTACAAACTGTTTATCTATCTTATAATATCTATCCCAAATATAAGGAAGGTCATCGCTGTTAATACCTGTACCTTCATCAACTATTTCTACTCTTACTTTATCTTCAATTCTAAAAGCATTTATATAAATATTTTTATTTTCATCAGTATTCTTTATTGCATTTGATAAAAAGTTATAAATAACTTGTCCTATTTTTACTTCATCAGCATAAATAATCATTTCATCAGGTATGTTCTCTATAATATTTAATTTATGTTCTTGTATAGTTACATTATTCAATTTTACAATTTCTCGAATTTTAAGTGATAAATCAAAATTTTCTTGATGTAATTCATAATTACCCGATTGTACTTTACTTAAAGTACTCATATCATTAACTAAATGATCTAAATAATCCACTTCACTAATAATTACATCTAAATGTTCTTCCCTTTTATCTTTATTATCACCACTAATATCTTTTATCATCTCAGCGTATGCTTTTATCATTGTTAAAGGTGTTTTAATATCATGAGATACATTTGCAATTAAATCTTTTCTTAATTCATCAACTTTTGATAATTTTTCCGTCGCAGAGTTTAATGTACCTGCTAATTCATTAGTTTCAGAAAAATATGATTCATTAAAATGAACATCATAATTACCAGTAGCCAGTTTTTTTGCTGATTTATTCATATCAATGATTGGTTTTGATAATCTTTTAGAGATTAATAAAGATACAATTAATGATAATACAACTACTATAACTGTATATATAAAGTATTGTTCTTGAAAGAACCTAATAATTGAATCTACAGGTTCTAAGGGACTATTTACAAATAAATAAAAATTACTAAAGTTTGATCTTATTGCTTTACCATACATTATCATCTCTTGATTACTTTTAGTATTAACTATAGTTAAACTATAAGTATCATTGTTTTCTAAAAGTTTTTCTTTTAAAAACAAACCAGATTTATTAGGAATAAAACTATAGTCTCCAACTTTAATTGTTTGAGAAAAAATACAACTTTCCCCTAAACTATCTGCAGTATAAATTAATTTACCTTTGTCATTAAATACTATTGAGCAAACATTATTATCTACATTTAATTGAAAAACTTTATTTAAAGAATTAGTTGTTGTTACTGGTTGTTGAATCAATGTTTCTTGTATTGAATCAGCTATTTCACTTACTGTAGCAATTTTAGAATTTCTATAATAAGGTTTTATTAATGTAAATTGTAATATTCCCAATAAGAAAAGAATCCCTATTGAAAACAGGAAAAAATATAACCAAACATTAAAATTAATTCCCTTAAGATTCAGTTTCAAATTTGTAACCCATTCCTCTAACTGTCACAATATAATCTCTATATCTACCCAAATTATGTCGTAACATCTTAATATGTGTATCTACAGTTCTATCATCACCAAAATAATCATAATTCCATACTTCAGTAAGAATCTTTTCTCTTGATAATGCAATATTTTTATTTCTAACCATATATATTAATAAATCAATTTCTTTTGGAGTTAAATTTGCTTTAATTCCATCAATAGAAACAGTTCTACCGCTAGTATCTATTATTAAACCATCATACTTATAAGATTCATTTTTTGTAACCTTTTTTCTATCTAAAACAACTTTTACTCTTGCCATAAGTTCTTTAGGAGAAAATGGTTTAACTACATAATCATCAACACCCATATCAAAGCCATGAAGTTTATCATATTCTTCCTGTCTAGCGCTTAACATAATTACTGGAGTGTCATACTTCTTTCTTATTTCTTTTAATATTGTAAAACCATCCAACCTAGGAAGCATTACATCTAATATAATACAATCATATGTGTTTGAATTAATCATATCCAAAGCTTCAATTCCATCCTCTGCTTCTTCAATAGTATGACCATTTATGGAAGCATATTCTCTAACAACCGCTCTTATTTTTAATTCATCATCTACAATCAATAGTTTTGCCATATTAATTCCTTTCTAATACTTTTATATTATTCACTATGCAAGAAGCTTCTCTTTCAATTTTACCATCAAAATATATGTAATTTCCTTTTATTATTAATTTAAAATATTTTGAATATGTATTAGGCATTACAACCAATTCTAGTTCTGAAGTTTCATCACTTACAGTCACAAAAGCCATAGGATCACCTTTTTTAGTTCGTATTTGTTTAATTCTTTTAATTAAGGCAAATCCTTTTACAAATCCTTTTTTATTTTTAAAATTAATCAACGATTCTAAATTAATATTATATTGTTGTTTTATGGTTTTAATTGGATGATTACCTAAATAAAATCCTAATGAATTTCTTTCTCTTTCACTTCTTTCTAAATCATCCTCTTTTACTAGTATCATTAATGGTTTAGATACTAAATCTAAATTTAATGATATTTCTCCATCTATCTCTACTCTAACTAATTCAGCATAAGCTATAGCTTCATCTAATGATGCTAACATACTTTTTCTATTATTATAGAAAGTATCTAATGCACCTGCATCTATTAAAGCCTCTATAGTTTTTCTACCTACTTTTTGTCCAATCATTCTAGCAACAAAGTCATAATAATCTTTAAAATGACCATGTTTTCGACTTGCTATAATTTGTGCTACTGAATTTGAACCTATGTTTTTAATTCCTAATAAAGGATATCTTATACAATTGTTTTCAATTTCATATTCAAATCCACTTACATTAACATCAGGATAAAGTACTTTTATATTTTTTATTCTACATTGATCTATGTATTGAGAAGTTTTATTTTCATCTGAAATTACAGAATTGAGTAATGAACAGAAGAATTCTAAAGGATAATTAGATTTTAAGAATGCTAATTGATATGCAAGTAAACCATATGCCACAGAATGAGCTTTATTAAAACCATAACCAGCAAACTTTGATATTAAATCAAACAATTGATTTGCTAAATCAATGCTATGACCATTGTTTAAACATCCATTTATAAAATCATCTTTTAGTTTATTTAATTCTGCTGAATTCTTTTTAGACATAGCCTTTCTTAAAATATCTGCTTTTCCTAAAGAGAAACCTGCCATAATTTGCGTTGTTTGCATTATTTGTTCTTGATATATCATTATTCCATATGTTTCTTCTAAAATAGGTTTTAGTAATGGATGAGGATATTCAATCTTATTTTTGTTTTCTCTTCTTTCTAAATAAAGAGGTATATTTTCCATTGGACCTGGTCTAAATAAAGCTATAGTCGCCACTATTTCTTCAAACTTGTTTGGTTTCATCCTTCTAATTAAACTTTTCATACCCTCTGATTCTAATTGGAATACACCTACAGTATCTACTTCTTTTAATAAGTTGAAAGTATTAACATCATCTAAAGGAATTTTCATAATATCAAAACTTGGGTTATTAATTTTTATTATTTGTGTTATTTCATCAATAATAGTTAAATTCCTAAGTCCTAGGAAATCCATTTTAATAAGTCCTAAACCTTCTAAATGTTCCATAGTATATTGTGTTGTCAACATGCCTGGATCAAGCCTTATAGTCGGAATAACACTGTTTAAAGTTAAACTAGACATAACTATGCCTGCAGCATGGGTACTTGTATGTCTAGGTATGCCTTCTAGTTTTAAAGATAACTGAAATAACTCTATATATTTAGGATTAGAATTTATTAATTGTTTAAATCTAAAGTTATCATTATATGCTTTTGATAGCGTGATATTTAATATATTAGGTATACTTTTAGAAATAGAATCAACCTCTTTTAAAGGTATATCTAATACTCTACCTACATCTCTTATAACTTGTTTTGCTTTTAAGGTTCCAAAAGTTATTATATGAGCTATATGTTGTTCACCATATGTTTGATAAACATAGTTAATAACTTCATCTCTTTTATTGTCAGGAAAATCAGTATCTATATCTGGCATCGATATTCTTTCAGGATTTAAAAATCTTTCAAATAATAAATTGTATTTTATTGGATCAATATGGGTAATTCCTAAACAGTATGAAACTAAAGAACCAGCTGCACTTCCCCTACCTGGACCTACATAAATCTTATGTTTTCTAGCAAACAAAATAAAATCCCAAACAATCAAAAAATAATCTTCAAAATGCATTGATATTATTACATCAAGTTCATATCTTAATCTATCAACATATTCCTTAGAAACATTTTTATTATTAAATCTTTTTGATAAACCTAATTCACATAATTTAGTAAGAAATATTTTACTTGGAATATCATTAGGTGTTTTAAATTTAGGTAATGAAGTTTTATTTATATTTAAATCAACATTACATTTGTTTGCGATTTCTTCAGTTCTATTTAGATCTTTATCATCATAGATTAGTTTCATTTCTTCTTTACTTCTGATAAATCTACCTTTTAAGAGTGTTAAAGTATTATCGTTAATTGTTTTTTGTTGATCTATTCCATGTAATATTTTTAAAGCTAAATCATCTTCAGGGTTAATATAATATATTTTATTTAATGCTACTGTATTTATACCTAATTTGTCACAACTTTCTTTTAATATCTTATTCTTAATTTGCCAGAATGAAGTTTCATTATAAGATATAGCCACATCAAATTCATTTAAATTTTCTTTTAAATAAATCAATTTAATATTAATACCATTAATATCTTCTTTTATTAAAGATTCCTCTAGATAACCTTCTTCACCATAAGCAATTAAAATACAATTAGTTTTATATTCATTTAACTGTTCAATAGTAATAAATTTATTATTATTAGATAAATAACTACTAAGATTAATTAAATCTAAAAATCCATCATTGTTTTTGGCAAGTAATATAAATGGATATAGTTTTTCATCTATTTGTACATCAAATTCTAATCCGTATATTGGTGTAATATCATGTTTAATACATTCATTTTTAAATTCAATTGCACCATGCATTACATTCTTATCACATAAGGTTACATGAGAAAAACCAAGCTCTTTACTTCTTTGTACAAGCTTGTTTATTGAAATGGTGCTATTTAATAAAGTATATGAACTTCTAGCATGTAAATGTACTGTCATTTTTACCTCTTTATAATTGTACCATATAACACTTTATTTTAAATTGAGCATAATAATTGATATAATAATAATCAAGGAGTGTTGATATGAAAACTGCTTATATTACAGATAGTGGTACTGGTAATGCACCTTCAATATATACTTTTGAAGGTATTATTAGTTTACCCTTACAAATTATTGATAATGATATTTCTTATGATGATATGGAAAATATTAATAAGAAAGAATGTATTGATTTATTAAAACAACAGCATGTATTAAAAACTTCTCAACCTATAAATGGTAAAATATATGACACTATAAAAAAACTTAAAGAAGATGGTATTGAAATTATTTTTGCAGTTCCTATATGTAGGGGTCTTAGTGGCACAATGTCAACTTTAGAAAGTGTTTGTAGTGAGTTTAATATAAAACTTGTTTGTTTTGATACATATGTTACATGTATTGTACAAGATTATTTAATTAAAAGAATTAAACAATTAAATGAAAATAACACACCGTTAGAAACTATTGACGAAATATTTAATAATGTGATTGAATCAACGAATACTATATTAATACCAAATGATCTAAAACATTTAAAACGTGGTGGTAGATTAACTCCTCTTGCTTATGGAATTGCAGAAATACTAAAGATTATTCCAATATTAAAAATTAACAAATCAACAGATGGAAAAATAGATGTTTTGTCTAAGGTTAGAACTTATAAAAATGCTTGGAATAAAACATTATCTATTATGGAAGAAGAAATTAAAACAGAAGATTATTTAATTACCATAGCTCATGTTGATGCGTTAGATAAAGCTAAACAATGTGAAATATCTTTGAAAGAAACTTTTCCTAATTGTAAAATACAAATCGTTGAATTATGTAATGTTGTTGCTGCACATACTGGACTAGATTGTATTGCGATTCAATATTTTAGAGAATTATAATAATTAATGATGTATAATAATTAAATGTATTATGAATAATACATTGTGGTGAATAAAATGAATGAAGAAAATAATTTAAATAAAAATCAAAATAATGACGACCATACAAAAGTTTACAATATTGTAAGAGAAACTGAGCCAATTCCACTTAAACTACCTGTAAAAAAGAAAAAAAGATCTATTACACAGGGATTAATTAATGTGTCAGCGGCCTTAGTTGTTTTACTTATTATTGGAGGCTTAATTGTAGGTATATTTGGATTAAGTTTAGGAAGTAGAATGATAAAAGATGCACCTCCATTAGAACTAAATGATTTTATAAGTAATGAATCTACTAAAATATATGATGGTAATGGAGAACTTATACAGGAAATTGGAACATATTTAAGAGAAAACATTACATATGAATCATGTCCAGAAGGATTAATTGATGCATTCTTATCGATTGAAGACTCAAGATACTTCCAACACTTTGGATTTGATATTCCTAGATTTACCAAAGCAGCATTAGAAAACTTAAAATCCATGAGCTTTGGTCAAGGAGGTTCAACATTTACAATGCAACTTGTTAAAAACACATATTTCCAAGTTGATTCAGGTGATAGTTCTACCCTTGCCGAAAAGAAAATTGATAGAAAAGTACAAGAAATCTTTCTTGCTATTCAATTAGAGAAAGAATTAGATAAAAAAACAATCTTAGAATTATATTTAAATAAATTAAATTTTGGTGGAAATATTAGAGGTGTTCAAAAAGCAGCATTATATTATTTTGGTAAAGAAGTAAGTCAATTAAGTCTTTCAGAACAAGCAATGTTAGCTGGTATTGTAAATAGACCTAATGCTTATAATCCATATGATTATTTAGATTATGCAACTACAAGAAGAAACACAGTTCTTGATATGATGGTATACCATGGATATATTACTCAAAATGAATGTGATTTAGCTAAATCAATAAAGATTGAAGATCAATTAATCGGAGAAAATGTAACCCTATCAGATCCTCAGGATAATACATATAGAAGCTATTTGGATGCTGTAATAAATGAAGCACAAGCTATGACTGGTAAAGACCCATTTGTTACTGGTATGACAATATATACTAGTATGGAAAGAGAAGTTCAAGCTACAATTGACTCTATCCAAGATGGTACTGCTGATATACCTTGGCCAGATGATTTAATGCAAGTAGCTTTAATAAGTGTAAATAACAAAACAGGAGCTATAGTAGGAATTGGTGGAGGAAGAAATTACGATGGAGCTAGATTATTAAATAGAGCAACTTCTCAATTTAAACAACCTGGTTCTGCAGTTAAATCTTTCCTATCTTATGCATTAGCATTTGAATACTTAGGGTTTAGTGATCAAATGGTATTAACAGATAAACCTATTACATACCCTCAAGAAAGTAGAGTTCTTAAAAACTTTGATGGAGAGTATAGAGGCGATGTTACTATACAACAAGCATTTGCACAATCATTAAATATCCCTGCTATATTAACATTAAAAGAAGTTGTTGATGAAATTGGAGTTGATGCAGTTGTATCTTATCTGAGGTCTTTGGGTTTTACAAAGGTAACAAAAGATAATTTCCATTTATCCTTTGCGATTGGTGGAACACATTATGAAACTACGGTATTAGAAATGGCTGGTGCACAAGCAGCGTTAATAAATGGTGGTATATATAATAAACCTCATACTATTACAAAGATCATTACACAAGATGGTACTGAATACTATCCTAGTGATCAAAATAAAAAAGTTTTAAGTTCTGGTTCTTCTTATTTAGTTAGTGAACTATTAAAGTATGCAGTTGAAGGTCCTTATTTTAACTATATGCAAATATTAAAAAGAAATTACCCTATTTATGCTAAAACAGGAACTACTGACTGGGGCTCAGATGGATTAGTATATGGTATTCCTAAAGGAGCAGCAAAAGATAAATGGATGATTTCTAGTTCATCAGAATATACTAATGCCGTTTGGATTGGGTATGATAAAGGAGTTAAAGATCAACAAACATATTATACAGCAGCAAAAAGTAGATTAAATTTACCAGGAAGAATTAGCAAGTTATTGTTAGATGTAGATGAAACTTTATCAACTGAAATGCCAGTAGCATTAACAAAACCAGATGATGTGGAAGAATTAACATATGTATATGGTACATGGCCATATGCAACATACGAAGATTGGATGGACCCAAGATTTAAAACAACAGCATATGTATCTAAGGCGGGTAAAAAAGATTTAGTTAGTATATATGACCATAACACTGAAAATAACAATACATTTAATGGAGTATCTGCAACTATATTACCAGATGGTACTTTACAAGTTAATTGGAGTGTTGGTGGTGGTGCATGTTTTGGAAATACAAAGGATATCTCCCTTCATGATAATTGGAATAATATTACTTCATATGGAGCATGTTTATTTGATTATTCATGGTTAATAGGTACTAATGGTTACTTTGGTGCAAAGGTATATAATGATGATTATTATCTTGCTGATATAAGTGGTTATAATGGTTATTATGCTGGATGGCCAGGAGATTTATGGGGTACTGTAAAAGTTTGTGGGTGGTATAGTGATGGAAATACAACATCAGAAACAAAATGTACAGTGGCTGGATATGCAGCTCCTACAGAATGATTTATAAGGATTGATTGTTTCAATCCTTTTTTATAGATAAATTTATCAATATAAAAAAACTGTACAATGTACAGTTATTCTTCCTTTAAATCTCTTCTCATTAATGTTTCTATTGAATCTTTTGGATTTTTATATTCATATAGAATGTTATAAACTTGTTCAGTGATAGGCATAGAAATATTATGTTTGATCGACTCTTCATATATTACCTTACATGCTTTTATACCTTCAACAGTGGATTTATTTGTTTCCATAAATTCTTTTGCATTGTTATTTTTACCAATTGTATATCCAGCTTGGAAGTTTCTAGAGTGTATTGAAGTACAAGTTACTATCAAATCCCCTACTCCATCTAATCCCAAGAAAGTTTCAGTTTTGCCTCCAAAATGAACAGCATATCTTGTCATTTCAGCCAAACCTCTTGTCATTAAAGCAGCCCTTGCATTATCTCCTTGACCAATTCCACTTAATATACCACTTGCTATAGCCATAATATTTTTAATTGCTACACCAATTTCTGCACCAATAACATCATAATTTCTATAAACTCTAAAATAATTGTTAGAGAATAACTCTTGTACTAGAATAGCAGCTTCTTCATTATCACTAACCGCATTTAATGTAGTTAGTAATCTAATAATTACTTCTTCAGCATGACTTGGTCCAATCAAAGATACTACTGCTTTTAAAATATTTGGAGGAATTACTCTTTTAATTACTTCACTCATCCTTTCGTGTGTAACAGGATGAAAACCTTTTGCGACATTTATAACAATGATTTGCTTATTAACAATATTTTTTATTTGATTACATACAGTTTCAACTGCACCAGTTGGTACAGCTAGTAAAACAATATCTGAATCATTTATTTTATTTATATCAGTAGTACCTTTAATATCTGTATTTATTATAGTATCAAAATATCTTGTGTTTTTATGATTAGTATTAATATCATTTACTTCTTCAATATTTTGGCCATATATTAATACTTCTACTTTATTATCAGCTAATACTTGAGCTAAAGCAGTACCCCAACTACCACTACCAATAACAGAAACTTTCATATTAACCCTTCTTTCTTGCAATTATACGTATTAATGAACCATCAAAACCAAAAGCTTCTCTAAGTTTATTTTCAATAAACCTTTGATAACTAAAATGCATTAATTCTGGATCATTTACAGATAATATAAATGTTGGAGGTGCAATACCTACTTGAGTAGTATAGTATATTTTTAATCTTTTACCTTTATGTGTAGGAGCTGGATTTGATAATTGTGCATCTAATATAACTTCATTTAAAATACTTGTTTCAATTCTTAATTGACTATAATTATATACATCATTAATCATTGGTAATAAATCGTTTATTCTTTGTTTAGTTTTTGCTGAAACAAACAATATAGGAACATGAGTTAAATATATAAATTCTTTTCTAATTAAATCAGTATATGTATTTATAGTTCTTTCATCTTTTTCAACAACATCCCATTTATTAAAGACAATAATCATCGGTTTTCCTGCTTCATAAGCATAACCAGCAACATGTTTGTCTTGTTCTCTAATACCTGCTTCCCCATCTATCACAAAAAGAACAACATCACTTCTTTCAATAGCACTAACTGCTCTTAATACAGAATATTTTTCAATATTCTCATATATTTTTCCTTTTCTTCTTATACCTGCAGTATCTATTACAACATAATTTTGATTATCTCTAATAAAAGGTGTATCAATAGCATCTCTAGTGGTGCCTTCAATTTCACTTACAATAACCCTGTCTTGGTTTAAAATAGCATTTACAATACTACTTTTACCAACATTTGGTTGACCAATAATAGAGAACTTAATACTTTCAGGATATTGATTTAAATTCTTTTTTTGAAATAAGTTTATACATTCATCTAATAAATCACCAATTCCTATTCCATGTACACCGCTGACTGGAATTGGATCACCTAATCCTAGACTATAAAACTCATACATATTATCTTTTAGAGTAATATCATCTATTTTATTAACAGCAAGAATAACTGGTTTTGATTGTCTTAAAAGCATTTTCGCGATGAATTCATCATCACTAGTAACCCCTTCTCTGCCACTTACTACAAATACAATTACATCTGCTTCTTCCATTGCAATATCAACCTGAGCTTTTATTTCTTTTTGAAATGGTTGATCTTTTAATTGTATTCCACCTGTATCAATAACTCTAAACTCTTTAGTTAACCATTCACCAATAGCATAAATTCTATCTCTAGTAACACCAGGAGTATCTAAAACAATCGAAAATCTTTCTCCGATTATTCTGTTAAATATTGTGGATTTACCAACATTTGGTCTACCTACAATTGCAATTACCCCACTAATCATTACTTAATACCTCTATCTTTTTATTTACTTCTAATAATATTAAATCAACTACTTCTTCTAAATTAATGTAAGAAGCATCAATTTCTATAGCATCATCTGCTTTGCATAAAGGTGATGCACTTCTATTCATATCTTGAAAATCCCTATTTTCTATTTCTTTTACTAGTGTATCTAAATCATTATAAATACCTTTTTCTTTATTTTGTTTTTGTCTTCTTTGAGCTCTTATTAAGGGACTAGCATTTAAATAAATTTTAACTTCAGCATCTTTTAATACTACTGTACCAATGTCTCTACCATCTAGAATATATCCTTTTGATTTAGCAATGTTTTGCTGCATTTCAACAAGTTTTTCTCTTATTTTAGGTAATTTTGATACATTACTTGCTGCCATAGACATTTCATTTGTTCTAATAAACTCTGTTACTTTTAAATCATCAATAAAAACATCATTGTCACTATTTAAAACAATTGATGTTTTCTCTAACATATCAATTAATCTTTTTTCATCATCTAAAGCAATATTATTATTCATTGCTTTATAAGCAACACCTCTATACATGGCACCAGTATCTAAATGAATATAGTTAAGTTTTTTTGCAAGAATATCTGCTACACTACTTTTGCCTGCACCACTAGGTCCATCTATTGCAATATTAATTTTCATTAAATAATACCTTTATTTAATAATATCCAATAAACTACAAATCCTAATACAACTATCAATGCAAATATTAGTAAAACAAGAATAAAATTCAATATTCTATTTGTACTTTGAATTTTATCTTCTACATCATCTAGATTATCTTCATATTCATCTAATTGAAGTCTCATTTTGTCTGTTTCTTCAATTAATTTATCTCTTTGAGATTTATCAAAATCATTATCATTTTGAACTGGAGTACTTGTTTCTTGTACTGGATCATATAATGTATTACTATTAATTAAATTTTGAACTTCTAAAGCGATATCACTTCTAGTTTTCTCTAAGTCTTCATCAGAAAAATCACTATAAGGATTTACATATGGAGTTTGAAAAGGAATATCTGGAACAGTATTTTCCATTTTATTTTGATATGGTTTATTTATTACCGGTACTTTATCACCATATATTTCATTTAGTATATTTTTTCCAGTATCATCAGAAACTAATAACCCTTGGTCTCTATTATACTGTTTTACTTCTGAAATATATTCATCTAAATATTCATTATCAAAAGCATTAGTTTGTGCAGATGTAGGAATCTTTGGTTTTTGAATACTAGTAGTATTATTTAAATATTCCTTTCTTTTTTCATGAATTGGGTCATGATCCATCTGTACATTAGATTCCATTGGTTTAAAAGAATTAGAATCTATTTTATTTAGTTTATTAGCAAAATCAGAAAGATCATTGCTTTTTATTTCATTATCGACATCGTTATGAAGTCTATTTCGCAAGTCTTCATACCTTGCGACTCTAGAAAATTTACTCATATTAAAGCCTCCATTTAAGTAATTATATCATATTCAATAATATGAAAAATATCTATTTAGTCAAATAGTTATTTTTTTAGTAATGGAGATATATGTTTATATATAGCAAATGTTAATATGCCTACTAATATTGCTTTTATAATATTAAATGGTGTTGTCGCAAATAAAACAAATGTTAATTTATCTTGTATAAATGGGAATATAACTGATCCCATACCTATTAATACAGACATATCCATTTTATAGAAAAAAGAATATGCTGGTAAAAGTATAAAATAATTCATTAAAAGACCAACAAAAACCATAGTAATGCCACCTATTGTTAATGCTTTTATTGCAGCAGTTTTTGTTTTATTCTTTTGATAAATAAAACTAGCAGGCACACAAAATGCACAACCAATAATAAAATTAGCAACCTCTCCAACATAAGCTGTTGATGATCCTTCTGTTAGAGTTTTTAATATAATTTTTACTCCTTCAATAGTAACTGCAGCTAATGGTCCTAAAGAAAAACCACCAACCAATACCGCAACTTCACTAAAATCTAAACTATAAAATTTTGGAATAAATGGTAATGGAAATGCAAAAATCATTAGAACAAATGCAATTGTTGACAATATTGCAATTTTAGCAATATTTTTTGTAGTGAAGAATCTGTTTGTATTCATATATATCCTCCTTATGAATAACCTTTTCAATTAAAAAAGGTTTATAAACAAACCTTCCAGAACATATACAAAAAAGAATCTCTTCTTTCATCCAGACTTTACTGTCGCCACTGGAATCTAACCAGTTCAACCAAAATAGGTTCGCGGGGTATACCGCCGGTAGGGAATTTCACCCTGTCCTGAAGTGTTCTAAAATAGTATATCACTAATTTTCTTTATTGAAAATAACTTATATCATAACTTCTATAATTCTTGAAAACTGTGAACTTACTAAAGGAAAAAATATCATTAAAACTAATACCATCCCTATTAATGAAATAAGTGTAATATTTAATTTGTTATGATTATTATCTATACTTACAATATTAACTGTTGTAATTAAAACAATTAAATATAAACAAAGTGAAACAAGTAATAAAAATAAACCTAATAAGCTTACTTCATTTATAAATATAATACTTAATAATACAAACAGACTAACATACATTAAACCACTTCCAAATGTTGATACTATTCTTTTATAGTTTAAATTACTACCATAGTGTTTATTTAATAAATATACAATTAAAAGATAGATAATTTCTGTACTAATTAAAGTAATAAATAATTTTAAAGAAAATATTGAAGCATCAGTAAAAGTCATTCTATAAAAACTAAAAGAATTAATATTTAATTTAGTATAAAAGAAATTAGAAATTAATATTGATAACAAAATGTTTTTTAAAATTATAAAAAACAATCCCTTATTATAACTTTTATTAATAAATGCATTATACATTTGTTCATAGATAGATGAAAGTTTAACTGTTTTTTTATCTTTTATTATTACTTTTTCACTTTTTACAATATTTAATGATTTGTTAATGTTTGGATCTTTTATAACTTCTTCTTTTTTTGTTTCTGTTGAATTTATATTTTGCTTTGAATAAGTTTCAAATTTAAATACCTTATCTTCAACTTTTAATTCTTTTTTTACAACTTTTGGTTTTGTTGGTTTCTTTTCTACAGTACTTTTAGATTTTGTAGCAACCTTTGGTTTTGTAGTTTTTGTTTTAGTAGAATTATCGTTAGCTATACTTGTCTTTTTTGTTCTTGGTTTTCTTATTGCTTTTGTTTTTGTAGTGTCTTTTATATCATTTTCAGCCATTACGATAACCTCCCATTCTTATATCTAATAAAGGATGTGTAATCACATCCTAATTATGCTCTACTTGAGTATTTACCATCTGAAGTTGAAACTATTATCATTTCATCATTATCTATAAATAATGGAACTTTAATTTCTAATCCTGTTTCTAACTTAGCATTTTTCATTGCAGATGTTGCTGTATCTCCTTTTACAGCCACTTCGCATTCAACAACTTGAAGTGTTACTTTATCAGGTAAAATTAAGCCTAAAATTTCATTTCCATCATACATTGTAATAATAACGTTATCATTTGGTTTAAGAAATTGTAATTCCCACTGTAAATTTGCTTTTGAAATTTCAATTTGATCAAATGTTGTATTATCCATAAATACTAAAGATTCACCATCATCATATAAATATTGCATTTCTCTTTTATCGATATGTGCTGGTTCTACCTTATCTCCACCTGTAAATGATAGTTCATTAATGACTCCTGAACGAAGATTTTTTACTTTTACTTTTACTATCATTTGTCTCATAGCTGTTTTATTATGAGATACATCTAAGACTTGAAATATATTACCATCATTTTCAAATGTTACGCCTGGTTTTAAATCATTTACTATTATCATAAAATCACTCCTCTACCTATATTATTTTAAAGAAATAGATAGATTTGTCAACGCTTATAGACCTAGACTATTGTATGCACTTGAGTAATAATCCTTTATTTCATAATTATCTTCTTTTTTCATTAAATAAATAATTAAACTTTCATTTAGATTACTATTTATATTAACATATAGAGTTTCTTCATGTTGCGTTATTTCATATGATAAATCTTCTATACTGTATACACCTTCTAAAATTTCATTATTTAATAATTTACATTTAATATCATTTATTACAATTATTTCTTGTAATAAATAATCATTTGAAATATTTAAATTATATAAGCTTTTAGTTTTTAATTGTATTGAAAGTAATAAAGTGGCAATAAATATGGATATAACAATAAGATTATATAAAAAATATGAAGATATAAAACCTTTTTTACACATATCCTATCACCCTTTTATACTGCTTATCATTTCTTGAATAATTAATATAAACTAAATTAGATTCTATATTAAAATAAACATCATCAACATTAAAGAAATATGTCTGTGTTCCTGGTTGTAGTATTACATTATTATTTAAATATTTAATATTCCAATTATTTTCTTCTAAGTTAAAATATATTTCATTATGAGATACTTTAAGATCATAAGACATTGATAAAAGTCTAATTAGTTGAATTGAAGAAATCTCTTCTTGCAAGTTTATGGATTCATTATCATAGTTACTTAAAACTTTTAATGAATTTAATAAGATAATTATCATAGTAAATGTAATAACAAGTGATATTAATGTTCTAAGTAATATAAATCCTCTTTTTCTATTACACATGTATTTATTTTTGAAAGAACCATTATTCTTTTCCATTCATACTCCTCTAATTTTTTATCTTCTATATTTTTATAATTAATAAAAATAGTATATGCATTAAAAATAATTAAAACAGTAATAGATGTAATAAATATAGAAAATAATGCATCAATTAAAATAAAACCATCTTTACTTTTCAATTAATTTTCCAACTCCTAATCCTATTGTATATTTTTTATTATTAACTATTATTGTCTGTGCTTGATTAACATTACCCTTCTCATTAAATATTATATTTGTATAGTAATCTATATCATTAAAATTCATATCTAACATATTATCTTCTTTATTTGCTAAGCTTAGACTTTGCATGTAAATATAAGAATCATTAAATATAAAATGATCGTAGTTTTTCTCTTTAAAAAAAGGATTTATAAAATAAAATAATATAGAAAGTATTATTAAAACAAATATAAATTCAATTAAAACAAAACCTTTATTGAGATTGTGCTTGTCCATCATATATACCAATAGTTTTACCGTTTGAACAATGTGTTTGATTTTCACTTAACAAACCTGCATTGACTAAATCAAATACACTACCTGGGTAATCATCATAATCTAATTTGTATTGAAGTATAGCTGAATCTACAACTTTAACTAAAGCATCACAACCTTTGTTATCAACTATTTTTATAACTTTTTGTATATTTGGTACTGCTAGTAGAAACAGAATTGATAATACACTTACTACAATAATCATTTCTAATAATGTAAAACCTTTTTTCATATTAACCTCCTATAAATTAGAAATTATTGTTAAGGGCATCATTAATATTTGATATACAAATATTAAAACTAATGCTATTGATGAATAAGTAAACAATTGAATTGAATATGAAAATACATTAAAAAATTTATTTACTTTTAATTCATTTAATTTAATATAACCCTTTAACATTTCATTCATATTAGACGCATGCATTGCTATGTTTAAAAATCTAAATAATCCTTTTTCAAAATATTTATTTTTAAAAGCTTTCTCCATTGTTTCTCCATTAGAAAGTGATTTATCTATTTCATTTGATAAAAATACTATTATGGGTTTTTCATTAATACTTTTTAGTATATTTATACTTTCTTTAGTAGAACATCCGATTAAAATACATTGTTGATAAAATCTTGCAAAATCATTACTTATCATTACCTTAATAAACCTTGATAATTTTAAATTGGAAATTAATTTAAAACCTTTTATTTGATTATCTTTTTTTATAAAATATAAAACTATTAATAGTAAAACTAAAATAGTAATAAATAATACATTAATAAACAAATAGCTAATATTTTGTAGTTTCAACATGAAATCTAGATTATTATCAAATTCTTTCATCAATGATATTAATACTGGAAAACAAACTAATATAAAAATATATATCCCAATTATTGTAGTAATTAATGTTAATATAGGATAAAGTAATTTTTTTAAATATACATTTCTTTGATTTTTAGATTCCTCATAAATAGATATCGATAACATTAATGAATTTTTAAATGGTAGAAATTTTATAAAACTAGTAAAATATGTTCTAATTTCATTAGGACAGTATTCTATAAATAAGTCTGTAATATCTTCACCTTTATTTAATCTAGTCTTAATAAAATTAAATACTTTATTATTTTGTTTATTTTCAATTAAATTACATGAATCTATAAAAGTAAAACCATTATTCATTAATTGAACAATAGCTTCACAATCTAGCATATTAATATAAATCTTGTTTGGCAGTTTCTTCTTTAATAATTCTATTTTTGATTGCTTCTCTGATTCTTTCTTCAAGGGACTTGAAAGATTTTGATGTAGTTTCATTTTGAAGATAATAAATCACTTCCTTTCTATCCATCACTTCATAAACTCCAGTTTTAGAATTAGATATAGTAGAATAAAGTCTTTGATTACTTATGCCTTTTAAAACATCAAATAACTGTAATTTATTTACTCCTAATTCTAATAATCTATTAATAGCCATAACACAATTTCCAGAGTGAATACTAGTTAATACTAAATGACCCGTTAAAGCGCTTCTAATAGCCATATTAGCCGCAATTTCATCTCTTATTTCACCTATCATAATAATGTCTGGATCATGCCTCATAAGCTGTTTAATACCTTGAGAATAACCTAAATTCTGTTGTTCATTTATTTGTAGTTGAACATATTTATTACTATATATTTCAATAGGGTCTTCCAAAGTAAATATCTTTTTATTTTCTATAGAATTTAATATTGTATAAAGAGTTGTTGTTTTACCACTTCCAGTAGGACCAGAAAATATATATAAACCGCTTCTACCTAATCCAATATCTTTTAAATAATTAATAATTTCAAAATCATAAGTTAAATCTTCGATATTTAACTTATTATGTGCATTTAATATCCTTAAAACTCCATTAGTTATCTTATAACTATTTATTATAGAAAACCTTAATGATATTAATTTAGAATCAACAACAGTTTCACATCTTCCAGTTTGAGGTAATAATTTATTGCCTATATCTATATTTGATTTATATTGTAAATACCTAAATAACTTTAAATCATTCTTATGAGGTTTTAGTTTTCTGATTCTATCTGGCAATCTCATTTCTATAGTTATATTATTATCTATAACACTAAAATGAATATCACTTACATTATTATGCAATGCCAATCTTAAACATTCACTTAATCTATCTTCCATCATTCACCTCATTAATATATTTATTAATAAATTAAAAATCCTAATAAAAAAACTGCAATATATGCAGTTTATAGATAAAAGGGATTATTAATTAATTCATCTTTTAAAATGGATGAATCACCATGACCTGGATAGACAATTAATTCTGGATTTAATTGTTTTATTAGTTTAATTGATTGAAACATTTTAGAATTATTACCTGAATATAAGTCTGTTCTACCTATACTATTCTTAAATAAAGTATCACCAGTAAATAAATGGTTTTTATATTCAATTAAAATACTACCTTCTGTATGTCCTGGTGTATATATAATATTTAAATTAAAGGTTCCTATATTAAATTTACCTTCTGGTAATGATTTAACTTCACTTTTAACCTTTCCAATATATCCAGCCATAGAATTCATCTTGTGATTTAGAAGTTCTTTATCTTTTAAGTTAATAAACACATCACAATTATAATATTCAACTAAATTATCTACAGCACCTATATGATCAAAATGGCCATGAGTTAAAATTATACCTACTACTTTTTCAGTTACATTAATATTAGAAATAATTCTATCTGCTTTCTTTCCTGGATCTATAATTAAAACTTCATTATTTTCTTTAACTATATAACAATTTGTACCATATAAACCCACTACTACTTTAATAATTTCTTCCATATAAATTTAAAAAAGCCTTATTTGGCTTATTTTTTCTCCTTATGAGTAGTTTTCTTCTTACAAACACGGCAATATTTTACTATTTCCATACGTTCTGGATGTAATTTTTTATTTCTTGTACCAATGTAGTTTTCTTCACCACAGTCTGCGCACTTGAAAGTGATATTTTCTCTAGCCATACTAACCTCCTAAATAATGCATTTGAAGTATAGCATAAATTAAGTATAAATATCAACTTTAATTAATCTTTAAGGTAAATTTATTAACTAAAAATAAAATATTGATATAATAAATATATGAGGAAGATAATATGAAAAGAATAAATACTAAATCAATACAAGTTGGTAACTTACAAATAGGAAATCAAAATAAAGTAATACTACAATCAATGACAAACACTAAAACAAAAAATGTTGATGAAACTGTAAAACAAATAAAACGATTAGAAAAAAATGGTTGTCAGTTAGTTAGACTTGCAATACTTGATGAAGAAGATGCTAGAGCAATATCAAAAATTAAAGAAAGAGTAAATATTCCACTTGTGGCTGATATTCATTTCAACTATAAATTTGCGTTAATATGCTTAGAAAATGGAATCGATAAAATTAGAATTAATCCAGGTAATATTGGAAAAAAAGAAAATGTAGAAGCAATAGTTAATAAATGTAAAGAAAGAAATGTACCAATAAGAATTGGTATTAACTCTGGATCTTTAGAAAAAGATTTATTAGTAAAGTATGGAGAACCTTGTGCAGAAGCAATGATAGAAAGTGCAAAAAATCATGTGAAAATACTTGAAGATCTTGGGTTTTATGACATATGTCTATCTTTTAAATCAAGTAGTGTAATCTTGACAATACAAGCTTATGAACTAGCAAGTAAAACCTTTGATTATCCATTACATTTAGGTGTTACTGAAGCAGGTACATTTAATACTAGTGCTATTAAATCAAGTGCTGCACTAGGTACACTGTTATATCAAGGAATTGGAGATACAATCAGAATATCTGTAAGTGGACCACCTGAAGATGAAATGATTATAGGTAAACAATTATTGAATTGTTTTGATTTGATTGATAATGTCCCAAACCTTATATCATGTCCAACTTGTGGAAGAATTCAATACGATATGATCCCTATAGTTAAAGAAATAGAAAGTTTCTTAAACGAAATAAATTCTGATATTGAAGTCGCTATTATGGGATGTCCTGTAAATGGGCCTCAAGAAGCCTCTAGAGCTGATATTGGTATAGCTGGAGGTAAAGATACCGCAATACTATTTAAGAAAGGACAGCTTGTTAAAACAGTTAAACAGGAGGACTTAGTAGTAACTTTAAAAGAAGAAATATTAAAATTAGTAGAAGAAAAAACTGTGTAAATCAGGTATTACCTGTTACACAGTTTTATTTTTTAATAGTTTAATTTCTTCCTTATATGGAGGTTTGTTATCAATCCAAGGAGTTTCTAGTATTTTTACAGCATCCTTTAATCTAGGATTATGAACCACATTATATAAAATATCAAAGCCTATTGTTCCCTTTCCGATATTTTCATGTCTATCTTTTTTTGCACCTCTAATATTCTTAGAATCATTTACATGCACAACTTTAATTCTTTCTAAACCAATAATATTATCAAATTCATCTAGAACACCTTCAAAATTAGTAATATCATATCCAGCGTCATTAATATGACAAGTATCTAAGCAAACACCGAACTTCTCAGGATATTTAACTCTATCTAAAATATATTTAATTTCTTCAAAAGATCTTCCAATCTCTGTACCTTTTCCTGCCATAGTTTCTAGTAAAATCATTATATTATCATTTTCTTTTATTATAAGGTTTAATGCTTCAATTATTGCCTCAATCCCTTCTTCTACTGTTTGAGAAACATGTGATCCTGGATGTAACACTAAATAATATGCTCCAATTTCTTGTACCCTTCTAATTTCTTTTTCTAAGAAAATCAAAGCTATTTCTCTAGTTTCAGGTTTTACTTTATTACCTAAATTAATAATGTATGGAGCATGAACAATTAAGTTTTTAATATCAATTCCATATTTATCCATTAATTCTTTAGCTTCTTCTATTTTAAAATCTTTTGTAGGCTTTCTTATTGTATTTTGTGGTGCACCTGTATATATCATTAATGCATTAGCATCATAAGAAATAGCATCTTTAACTGCACCTAATAAGTAATCAGGTGCACTTAAACTTACATGAGATCCTATAATCATATTTCACCTCTATTTTTTAATATTTGTTTTTGTTTGTTTTTTTCTTTTTGTTGTTCCTTTATTTGAGCTTGAATAAAATTTCTTCTTTCTTTTCTTTTTATTTTTTCAATTTCATTTTTTCTTTTTTTCTTATATCCTGGTTTTACTTTTGCGCTTTTTCTAGTTAATGTTTTTGCAATTTCTTTTTCTGTTAAATCATTTCTAGGTTTTCTTTTATATCCAAATGGTTTAAGTTCTTTCCATTTTCCATCTTTATATGATTTATGAGAGAAAGATATACCCTTTGTTTGTAAAGCTTTTATTGATCTAGCATCATCTTCATGATATAAAGCAAAACAAGTACCCTCTTTACCACTTCTTCCCGTTCTACCAGCTCTATGAACATAGAAATCTAAATCGTTTGGAAAACCACAAGATATTACATGAGTTATTCCTTCAATATCTAATCCTCTTGAAGCAATATCAGTTGCTACTACATATGTTTGAGTTAGATTTGTTAACTCTTTCATTGCTTGTTTTCTTTCTCTACTAGATAATCCACCATGAATTTCTAATAAAGCAACACCATGACTTCGTAAATCTGAAGCTATTTTACCTGCATCATCCCTAGTATTAGCGATAATTAAACATACATAAGGCATAAACCCATCCATAATATCTAAAATAGTTTCACTATATGATTTATGTTTACACGCAATTAAAACATGATTAATCTTAGGATTAAACTTACTTTCTTCTTGCATATCAATTGTCATACTATTATGCATATACTTCTTTAAAAATTGCTTTAATGCTAAAGGCATAGTTGCACTAAAAGCAAGCATTTGTAATCTATCAGACATTCTTCCACATATTGCATCTACATCATCTAAAAAACCATATTCTAATGTCATATCAGCTTCATCAAGTACAAAATACTTACAAGTATCAACTCTTAATACAGCTTCGTTTAAAAACATATCTTTGATTCGTCCAGGAGTACCAATGACTATATGAGGTTGTATTTTTAAAGACTCTATCATTCTTTCTTTACTAATTCCACCTGTAACAAGTTTTATATTAATATCAGGATTAGCTTGAGACATAGCTTTTGCAAATTCAAATATTTGTATTGCAAGCTCTCTTGTTGGTGCAGTAATTACAGCTTGGACATTTTGTATTTCTGTGTTAATTCTTTCCATTATTGGAATTAAAAAAGTATGTGTTTTACCTGTACCAGTTGCTGATATTGCAATAATATCTCTTCCTTTAATTGCATAAGGAATAACAGCTTCTTGAATAGGTGTTGGAGTTTTAAACTTATTTATATCAATAAATTCTTTAGTATACTTATTAAAATTGTAATCATTAAACGTTTTCATAGAATCATCCTTCCATTTGCATTATACTAGTTTTATAAAGTTTAAGAAAGGAAATTACAAATGAATATAAAGGCTGTAACACCCAGAGGATATTGTAAAGGAGTTATTAATGCAATTAATATTGCTAAAAAAACTAAAGAAGAAAATCCAAATACTAATATAACAATGCTTGGTATGATTGTTCATAATAAATATGTAGTAAATGCTTGTGAAGATATGGGTATTAAATGTTTAGATGCCAATAATAAAACTAGATTAGAACTATTAGATGAAATAAATGATGGTATTGTTATCATAACTGCCCATGGTGTCGGAGACGATGTAATTAAAAAAGCTAAATCAAAAGGTTTAAATGTAGTTGATGCAACTTGTGTAGATGTAATAAAAACACATAAAATTGTAAAAGAACATGTAAAAACAGGTGATGTTATTTATATTGGTAAAAAAACTCACCCGGAAGCTGAAGGAGTAGTTTCTTTAAGTAATAAAGTACATTTAGTTTCTAATATAGATGATATTGAAAAACTTCCAGAATTAACAAATGTATTGATAACTAATCAAACAACAATGAGTTTATTTGATATTGAACTATTAATAAAAGCCTGTTTAATTAAGTATAAAGATGCAAAAGTTTATGAAGAAATATGCAATGCTACTAGAATTAGACAAGAAGCTGTTAGATCATTAAAAGATGTTGATTGTTTAATTGTTGTAGGAGATAAACATTCTAATAATTCATATCAGTTAAAAAATATTGCTTTAAACTCAGGAATTAAAAAAGCTTATTTAATTGAAACAGTAAATGATTTAAATGAGGAAATGTTAAATGATTGTAATAATATTGCAGTAACAAGCGGTGCTTCAACTCCAACTTATTTAACAACACAAGTAATAAATATTCTTAAAGTATATATAGACACAAAAGTATTAAAAAAAGAAATAATCGATATATCTAAAATTATTTAGATAACATCTCTACTTCTTTATCACTAAGATATCTATAATCACCAATATCTAAATTAGGATCAAGTTTCAATTCACCAATCTTGATTCTTTTTAAATACAAAACCTTATTATTTAGTGTTTCAAACATCCTTTTAATTTGATGATATTTCCCTTCAAATATTGTTAATTCATAATAATCTTCATAAGTTTCAATTAATGCTGGTAAGCACTTTTCATTATTATCTATTACTATACCCTCTTTAATTATTTTGATATCTTCATTGCTTAATTTACTTTCACTATAAACCTGATAAGTTTTTGAAACATGATTTCTAGGAGAAAGAATTTTGTGAGCCATTACTCCATCATTACTAATTAAACAAAACCCCTCCGTATCAATATCAAGTCTACCAACTGGAAATAATCCTTTGGTTTTATCATCTATTATATCAATTACAGTTTCATGATTTAAATCTGTAGTAGCACTTATAACTCCATTAGGTTTATTTAACATTATATAAACAAACTCCTTATAAATAAATTCACTACCATTCACTTCAACAACATCATCAAAATTAACTTTAAAACTATCTTCCTGTATAGTTTCTCCATTAACCTTTACATTACCTTTTTTTATTATTTTTTTTATTTCTTTTCTACTTCCAAAACCTTTGTTTGAAATAACTTTATCTAATCTATCCATTATTTTTTAACCTTTAAAAACTTTTTAATAATATCACTTAATGTAACACCTAAAATATTTTGTGGTAATTTCATCATTGAAGTTGCATAGTAATAAACCAAAGCTCCTACCACACCATAAATTCCTAAAACTAATAATCCAACAACCCTACTATCACCTACTGCATTTAAACCAATCATCTTTAATATTACAAATGAACCATTCATTGCAATCAATGCTACACACATCTTTAAAAATCTCATTATAGTTCTACCATATTCAACTTTATATCTATTACTAATGTGTTGTAAGTTTAAATAGATTACTACTATAGATGTTAATACACTTGAAAATATAGCACCACTATATCCAAATGCTTTAATCATTGGATAGAAACTAGTGATCTTTACAATAAATCCAATAAGTAAATATAAAATACTTTTTCTTCTAAATTTTAAAGTCATCATCATTGAACTACAAATAGGAGAAATAGTGCCTGTAAGTGCTAATAAGCTACTATACTTTAAAACATCTTGTCCAAGTACTAAATTACCCTTACCATACATTACAAAATAAATTGGTTCAGCTAGAGCCAACAAACAAAAACATAAAGGTAAACTAATATATAATACTGTATCTAAACTAGATAACACATTAGATCTTAGTGTTACAAAATCTTTTTGTTCTAAAGCAACGGTTAGGTGAGGAACTATTCCTGCAGAAAAGCCTAATGCTAATACTTGAGGAATTGAAGTTAATTTATTTGCATTAACTTGAATAATACCCAGTAAAGTTTTTGCTGTTTCATAATCTTGATTAATTGAAGCCATAGCTCCCATAAAGAAATTATTGTTAACAATATTCATACTATTACCTAATATAGCAACAACAACATAAGGTAAACCATACGCTAATAATTCAGAGATTATTTCCTTTTGTGATTTAGAACTAGTTTCTTGTCTTCTAGCTGCTCTAGATATAACACCATAATTATGTTTATCAAAATTTATATAATAAATAATTGCAGCTATAGCAGCTAATGAAGTTGATGCAACAGCCATATATATAGCATAAATATTATCCATATTTAATATTTTTACTGAAAAGTATCCAAGAGCCAATAATGAAATAACTCTAGTTAATTGTTCTAAAACTTGAGAAAATGCATAAGCTTTAAACTCTCTTAAACCTTGATAAAAGCCTCTATATGCACTTAAAAAAGGTACAAATATAATTGCGACAGCAAGTATTCTAAATACATTTACAAGCGTTTGTATGTCTTTAGAAGTTGCATCTACACTTAAAATATATTTTGATAATGGTGATGCAACTAAAACAAATAATACTGCTGCAACAAATCCAGTTAAAAGTAATATACTAATTGATAACTTCTTTACAAGCATTACAGATTTAAAATCATTGTGACTAGCATATTTTGCTACCATTGCAGCAATTGCAAAAGGTAGTCCAGCAGTACATATTTGTAGTAACAAGTCATAATATGTGTAAGCAGTACTATAGAAGAACATATTACTTTCTCCACCTGCTAATGCATTAAAAGGCACTACATATAATAACCCAAGTGCCTTTGATAGAAATATACCTGCAGAACTAGTTAAAGATCCTGCAATTAAAGATTGTTTTTGTTTACTTGTCATACTTTTCTTTTACTCACTAATATCATCATGAGGTACTACTATTCCTTCTAAATTTAATTTAAAACTAATAAACTCTCTATTGCTGCCTTTTCTATCACTATTGTACCAATTTACAATCATACCAATATCTAATTCATCTTTAACAGTTTCACCAGATATCATTAAACCTTTATAGTATCCTGCATTTGTATTTACTTGATATGGTACTAATGAGTATTTATCTGGTTCAAATATACCTAATGATGCAGCCATAGTAATTGAGGTTTCATAAGTTGTATCTAAATCTATTGCAAGTATTTTTATATCATACATAGCTATTTGAGGGTTATCTAAAAAAATATAAAAAATATTCTTCCCACTTGGAAGTTTTACCATTTCTGCATTAATAGTATAGTTATTGGAATTAGAAATAAAAGCATCATTATCTTCTAACGCTTTATAATACGATTGATAATCCGTTGTACTTTTATTTTCTGGTTTTTCATTTATAATATTACAACCAAATAAACTAATTAAAATTATAAAGATAAGTGAGATTTTTTTAATCATATATTTTACCTCCTTAAAATTATAACATATTATATTTAACCTATTATTTTAAGTTTAATATAAAATAGTTTTTCTTACCTTTTCTTAAAATTATAAATTCATTATCAATAGAATCTTCTTTAGATATTATCTTATCTAAATCAGTCATTTTATCTCCATTTATACTAATAGAGCCCGCATTTATTAATTCTCTTGCTTCTCTTTTACTGGATACTATTTTAGTATTAACCATTTCATCAATTAAAGGACTTCCTAAACTTACTTCAAAGTTTTTAGAATCCTTAAGACCTTGTTTAATTTCTTTAGCACTTAAGTTTTTTATATTACCACTAAATAGGGTTTCAGTTATTCTTAGTGCTGAATCTAAGCCCTCTTCACCATGCACTAATAATGTTAATTCCTTAGCAAGAACTTTTTGAGCCTCTCTTAAATGACCTCTTTCTTTAACTTCAATTTCTAATCTTTCAATTTCTTCTCTTGTTTGAAATGATAATTTCTTTAACATAGTTATTATATCTTCATCACCGATATTTATTAAAAATTGATAGAACTCATATGGAGATGTTTTTTCTGGGTCTAACCAAACATTTCCTCCTTCAGATTTTCCAAATTTACTTCCATCACTTTTAGTAATTAAAGGAGAAGTTATTCCAAAAACCTTTGCTTTATCACCACATACTTTTCTTATCAAATCACTACCTGACACTAAATTACCCCATTGATCAGAACCACCTATTTGTAATTCACAATTATAGTTTTGATATAAATGTAACCAGTCTGCAGCTTGTAAAATAGTATAAGTAAACTCAGTAAAAGATATTCCTGAATTTAATCTAGAAGATATTGTATCTTTTGCAATCATATAACTTACATTAAAATACTTACCATAATCTCTTAAAAAATGAAGCATAGTAATATTACCTAACCAATCATGGTTATTTAACAGTAAAGCATTCCCATTACTAAAATCTAAGAAGTTAGTTAGTTGTTTTTTAATACTTTCAACATTATATGCAACCTCATCAAGTGTTATTAATTTTCTTTCTGTAGTAGGTCTAGGATCACCAATCATACCAGTAGCTCCACCACATAAAGCTATAACTTTATGACCTGCTAATTGATATCTTCTTAATAATAAAACTTGCTGTAAGTGGCCTATATGCAATGAATCCGCAGTAGGATCTATACCACAGTAACATGTTACTTGACTTTGAAGTCTTTCCTTTAAACCGTCTATATCTGTACAATCTTTAATTAAACCTCTCCAACTCAATTCTTCAAAAAAATTCATAAATTCCTCTTTTCTAATAAAAAAGCATCCTTATTCTAAGGACGCTTAACGTGGTACCACCTTAGTTCATCAAAATAATGCACTTAAATCCCTATAACGTGGGTATACGTTTTATCTTTTCAATAAAATGCTCATAGGTGTATTCCCAATAATTGATAAACTTTTTACATCAGCCAAAGTCTTTCTATATATCTTTTAATGGTACTATTTCTAATCAACGCCTTTAAATTATAAATAACCAAGTAAATAAAGTCAATTATTTAGTTGATTCCCTTGGAATGTAGAAATAACTTAATTCGTATGATTTTCCTTCTTCATTTTCATTAAGCATCTTTTCAATAGATGCCATTGCAATTGAACCTAAATCATATGATGGTAATGAATAACTTGAAACTTGTGGTCTTGTCATTAAGTTATACTTAGTATCTAATAAACATAAAACTTGTATATCTTCAGGTACTTTTAAGTTATTTTCATTAGCAGCATTTATAGTTGCTATAGCTTGAGAATCTCTATGTACTATAACCACTTCTGGTTTATTATTTTTTAAATATTCTTTCATACAATCGTAAGATGTTTTAATGTTACTTGGAATTTCTATATATCCATTAAACTTCATACCTTGTTTTTTATATGCAGATTTAACTCCACTTATCATTTCATCATTAACATTTGTATTATGTCTTTCTTGTAATAAAACAATGTCTTTATATCCTTTTTCTAAAAACATATCAACTGCTTCACTACATACTTTTTTAATATCCACATAAACTGAACCGACATTTCTACTTATAGATTTACTTCCAATAAATACAATTGGAATATTATATTTAGAAAGCTCTTCTAATTCAGTAACATCAATTTTTTCATTATAGATAATAACTCCATCAACTCTAGATTTAATTATTGTTTCTATAACATCATTAATATCAGTAATTCCTGCAGATAATGCATGCATTATAATGTTGTAGTTTTTAATTTTAGCAGCATCAAGAACACCATTGATGATTTGGCCAGTATAAGTTGCACTAGCATCAGTTATTATCATACCAATTGTTGTGGTTTTTTGTAATGCCAAACCTTGAGCAACAGCATTAGGTTTATAACCAAGTTTATTTATAGCTGCTTCAACTTTTTCTCTTGTAGGTTGCTTTACAACATCAGATCCATTTACAACCCTTGATACAGTAGCTAATGATACCTTTGCTTCTTTAGCTACATCATATATTGTTACCCTCTTCATCAATTCCTCCTGCAACATTACTCGCCTTTAGGTTTAGTAATATTTTTTATTGTCTCATTTACTTTCTTCATTGCATCGTCAGCAACATCTTTTACTTTATCTAACTGTTCTTTTACTTCTGGTTTATTTACAATATCATTAATTCCTTGTGTAATAGTTGAAGTTCCTTTTTCAACTTGTTTAGAAATATTATCAATTACTTTTTTTATTTCATCCTCTTCTTTTACTTCATCAATAGCTTTAGAAGCTTTATCTAACATATCCTTAGAACTATTTCTTATATTTACATAAGCTTTTTGAACATTTGGATCATCTGCTATATTATCAAGTTGATCTTTAACTAAATCTACAGCTTTAACAGCATTTGTCTTTATATATTCTAATGCATTACTTACTTTTTCATTAGAAGCTACTTCATCAGCAGTTCTTTTAATTTGGTTAACTGCATCAT
The DNA here is from genome assembly GCA_964418835.1 of uncultured Erysipelotrichaceae bacterium. Taxonomy (GTDB): domain Bacteria; phylum Bacillota_I; class Bacilli_A; order Erysipelotrichales; family Erysipelotrichaceae; genus UBA9076. The sequence goes on along the minus strand of CAYQNJ010000001.1, from coordinate 98,255 downwards.
TAATAACTTCAGAAGATTTTTCTTTAAATTCATTAAACTTTTCATTTGATTCATTATTTAGTTTAAATTTTGGAATTTCAAATTTTTTATCTTCAACTTTATCTACTAAATCTTCTACAACTTCTTTTCCTTCATCAACTAAGTCTTCTACATCATCCTTAATATCATCAACAACATCCTTAGCATCATCAACCACATCTTCTGTAGTATCTTTAACTTCATTAACTACATCTTCAACCACATCACTTGCATCATCAATTTTTTCTTCTTCATCTTTTACAACAGGTTCATCTTTAATTTCTTCAATTTTCTTTTTTAGTTCTTCTACTGTTTTTTCAATAGAAGCAATAGGTTCATTATTGTCGTAAGTCATAGTTTATGTCCTCCTCATCTTTATCTTTTTCAAAATGATCTTTTACTTTAACTACTTTATCATTTACATAGGTTTTAATATCATCCATGTTTTCATTTATATAAGTAGTTGCTTTAGCAACTGAATCAATTGTCTTATCATGAACATCATCAATAGTATGGCTAAGTTTAACAGCTGTATTTAAAGGAGCTTGAACTTTCTCAATGCTTTGATCTACTAATTTTATAGTAGGACTTAAGTTATCAACTGTTTTAGATAATGAATCTAATAAAACACTTAACTTCTTGAATACAATACATAAATAAAACAAAACAACTGCACCCAATATTGGAAGAAGTTGTTCAGAAACATTTTTTAAAGCAAGTAATAACGCATCCACAATTTACCACCTCTTTAAAACAATTATAAATTATAATGAAAATATTTTCAATATTATTGATAGCGCTTAACCATTTGAGCTAAAGGATATATATCTTTACTAGACATAAACAAGAAAACTGCAGGACTTCTTGAAGCCAAAATTTTTGCTCCTTCTTCATTTTCTTCAACAACAATAGAATTATCAATCATATTTTTTAAATATGAAATGTCTATATCAATACCCTCTTCTTTATCATCAATGCTTGTAAAATCACACAAATAAACCTCATCAGCTTTCTTTAACGCTTTTGCAAACTCATTAGCAAATTTAAACACTCTAGATACTCTATGAGGTTTAAATATAGCAATAATCTTTTTATCTGGAAATCTTGTCCTAGCAGCATCTATTGTAATTGAAACTTCTGTAGGATGGTGTGCATAATCATCAACATAAATATTTTCGTTATGTTCTTCAATTACAAATCTTCTTTTAACACCTTTAAAAGAATTTAATCCAATTTCAATAGTTTCAAAAGGTATATTTTCTAACATTCCTATACCAATTACTCCAAGCGCATTCCATAATAAATGCCTTCCAACCAAGTTTAAATGAAAACTATGTTTAAATTCATTTAAATAATATAGATCAAATTTAATATCCTTAGTAGATTCAACTATATTTCTTGCTTGTAAATCATTGTTATTATTAATTCCATACCAAATTAACTTATCATTGTCTTTTACATTTCTTGTCTTTTCATCATCACCAAATATTAAAACTTTTTCTTTAACTTGTTTAATAAATTGTTCATATGATAGTTGATAATCTTCTTCACTTTTAAAATAATCAACGTGATCAATTTCTATGTTTGTTATTATGGCATATTTGGGATGGTATTCTAAAAAATGTCTTCTATATTCATCTGCTTCAACACAAAAATATTTAGTATCCGATTCTATTTTCCCACTACCATCTCCTATAAGATAACCTGTTGTATCATAAGCAGACATCATTGAAGATAGCATGCCTGTTGTAGTTGTTTTACCATGACTACCTGCAACACATATCGAATGATAATCATTCATGAACACACCTAAATACTCATGATATCTATAACATGTATTTGTTTTATTACTTCTTGCTTTTACAACAAGTGGAAAATCTTCTAAAAATGCGTTTCCAATTATAATTATAGAATTACTTGGAATACTAGCATCTTCAAAAGATTCTATTTTTATATTATTTTCAATTAATGGTTCTTCAGTAAAGAAATGTTTAGACAAATCACATCCGGTAACACTATTGCCTAATTTATGTAAAATTAGAGCAAGCGCAGCCATCCCTGTACCTTTTATCCCAATGAAGTAAAAATTATTCTTCATCATCAAACAAACTCATATTATGGCTACTTAAAACAACAGTTCTATCAACATCATTTTCTAAATCAGAAGTTTTAAAGAATTTTGTTTTTTCATCATTATTATCTAAATTTCTTCTTGCTAAGATATCATCTAATGAGAAATTTGGAACTTCTTCTTCAGCTTCAACTTCTTCAACACTATTTTGTTTAGGACTAACCTTACCAACTATTGTATCTGGTTCATTATCTCTATCAATACCATACATTGGAGATATAACAGTTCCAATTTTACTATCAGGTACTGCTTTTTTCTTGTTTGGATTTGTAGGTATAACAGCATCAACATCTTTTTCACTTATACCAAAAATAGGAGAAATTACAGGAGTAAATTCATAAGTGTTTTTTGGTTCAGTTTTAGAAACAGGCACAATTCTAGGTCTTAATCTATTTTGTTGTGTTTGTTCAACAGGTTTTTGTTGTGGTTTAACTTCTTGTAAATCATCAACAACCATACTAATTGGTGTTTTTGTTTTTTCCTCAACTACTACAGGTTCTTCAATCTTTGCAGGTTCTACAAACACTGGAGTAGGTTTTGGTTCTTCAATTGTAATTGGTTTTACAACCTTTTTCGGTTTTTCTACGACTATTTCTTGTTCTACATCTTCTTCAATAGTATCGTCATCTTCAAATAATAAATCAGTAAATTTCTTCCACATAAATAATCTCCTTTACTTTGTTTAATATCACAAATTAGAATAACATAATTATATCATTTTACCTAATTAGTTTCATAATCATCTGTTTGATAATCATCAATTGTATCAACATTATCATCAGTTCCCTCTTCATAATCATCTCCAAAAGAACCGTTATTAATATCATTATTTTCAATAATATCTTGAATCTTTCCATTTACAGGAACAATTACATCAAACAATTGTATAGTTTCTTTTGTATATTCAATAGTTTCTTTTGAAGAAAAATTTGCTAGAACCTCATCTTCATAAATATTAATAGATTTAGCTATTCTAATCATTTTTCTGGAAACATTTATAATATTTATCTCATTACCATTAGCATAGAATGAAACATATTGGCTATTTAGTTTAATATAATATGTATCATTTACTTTATAAACATCCACTTTATAAGGGTAAGTATTATTTTTATAATCGACATATTCACCATTAAAATCAAATAACTTAAACTCATCATTCAATTGTATATCTTTTACAATTTCATTATTGTAATACTTATTATTAATTATACTAGAAACATTTAAATTCATAATAAACTTAGTATCATTATATAAGAATACATTACTTGTTTGATCTGAATAAACATTACCAACATCTGGTTCAGTATAATATCTAAAATAGATTTTGGAATTATCAGGAGAAAATGCTTTTAATGCAACTTCTTCTTCAACTGCTTTTTTTAATTCAGTTTCAAAATTTATATTATTTGAACATGCACTTAAACATATTAATAATATTAATAAAATTATTTTCTTCATAATCCCTCCTATTCTTAATATTTTATCATAACAACATATTGTTTGCGAATAACGAAAGAAAAAAATATATAATTATTGCATACATAATATGATAAAATTATATTAATTATTTGAGGTATTAAATGTCCAACAGTAAATTTATGTCATATTTAGAATATTTTTATGCTTATAATAAAATACCAATAACATGTGTTAAAAATGATAAGCTTCTTTTTTCTATACCTAAAAAGAATAAACTTCTATCCTTAATTAATAATTTATACTATTCTAATACTACTAATAAAACTGCTAATATTACTTATCACTTTGATTCAATGTTTTTAGGAAAGATTAAAGTTAAATCTAAAAACTCTAGTTTTGATTTAATTATTGGTCCAGTAATTAAAAAGTATTTAAATTTAAAAGAAATAGATTTAATACTAAAAAAACTTAAATTAGATATTAAGGAACAATCTTTAATAACTGATGAATTGTTAGTAGCAAACCCTGTAGATTATGAACAGTTTGTAAATCTTATGATGTTATTAGATTTTACAATAAATAATTCATCAATTAATGAATATAACCTAATAAGTCAATATGATATATATGATTTAGAAAAAATGAAATCTGTGAATATTAATAAATCAAACAATGATGTTTTTATGGAAAAACTTGAAAACTTCATTGTTGAAGGTAATCAATTAGGTTTTATTACATTCTCAAACTTTTACCCTAATAAAGATTTAATATTTGATGATATTAATGAAGATATTCAAAGTTTTAAAAACTATATAATTTATTATCTATCCATAATATCAACATATGCTATTAAAGCAGGTGTTGACAGTAAAACTACTAGTAAAATAACTAAATTAATGATTAATAAACTAAATAAAACAAAAACATTTAAAAATGCAGAAAGTATATTTAACGAAACATTAAAAATATATTTCGATAGAGTAAGTACTTTAAAAAATACAAAAAATTATTCAAACCTTGTTAAAATGGCAATAACTTATATTAATGAAAGTTTAGAATCACCATTAACTGTAAATAATATAGCTTTAAAATTAAATGTTACTAGAAATCACTTATCAAAGTGTTTTACTAAAGACACAGGAACAACAATTCAACAATATATAATTAATTCAAAGCTAGAACATTCTAAAAAGTTATTAGAATCAACAAATATTAGTGTGGTTGAAATAAGTAAAAAACTACATTTCTCAAGTCAAAGTCATTTTCAAAATTCTTTTAAAAAGAAATATAGTTTAACACCTATTCAATATAGGAATAACAATCAAAAAATAAAATAATATATTATAGGAATAATTAAAGATGGCAATAAATTAGCTGTTTTTATATTGGTTTTAAATGTAAAATTAGTACCTATTGTGATAACAAGAGTATAACCTACCATACATATTAACCTAATCAATTCATTACTTAAGAATGGATTTAAGAATGAAGATAGCAAAGTAATAGATCCTTGATATAAACCAACAGGTATAAAAGAAAATAAAACACCTATACCCATAGTTGCACTTAAGATGACACTAACAATACCATCTAATAAAGATTTTATAAGTAATAAACTATAATCATTTAGTAAGCCATCATTTAAGGAACCAACTATTGCCATAGCACCAACACAAAATATCAATGTTCCTGTAACAAAACTTTTCGCAAAACCACTTATTTTATATTTATTTTCTAATTTCTTTCCTAATTCATTTAATTTATCATCTATCTTTATAACCTCACCTATTAAAACTCCAATAGATAAACTAATAATCAATAATATCTCTCCACTAGTTACGATTGTGCCATCTACTATTGTAGCCATATTTGATAAAACACCATTTAATCCAACAATTATTATTGCTATACCTAATATAGAAAAAATAGCATTTTGTAAATTATCAGAAATGCCTTTTTTTAAGAATGAACCTACAATACTCCCAATAATAATCGCAATACAGTTAATAATAGTTCCCATACTTTACCTCTATTTGACTATTATACCTTTATTTTTAACAAATAGAAAAAAACGTTAATTATTTAATGTTTATTGAATTTATCGCAAGTTCTAAAGTTTCTCTTAATACAGTATTAAAATTATCAATATCTTTATTTAAATGATATGGGTTTGACAAGAATACTATGCCATATCCCTTTTTAGGTTCTATCAAAACTGCACAACCAGTATTACCTAAATAAAATAAAGCATCATTAGTAAATAAATCTTCAAATTGGCTATTTTTACCTTTAATCCATGAAAGAGTATGTTTTGTATCTTTGTATTCATTGATAATTAAATCTAATTCTTCTTTCTTTAAAAATGTATATTTTCTAAAAACACCTTTATTTATTATAGTAGTAACATAATGACTTAAATCTTGTAATGTAATAAAACATCCAGCATGTCCAGCTTTTCCATTAAATAATAATGCATACTTATCAATACAATCACCACAAACTGCTTTTCCATCAACTATATTAGAACAAGCACAGTTTGATTTAAGCATTAGTTCTGGATCATAGAATGTTCTTTTCATATTTAAAGGTTCATACATTACTTCTGAAGCATAAGTATCAATACCACCCTTTAAAGATTCAATAATTAGACCAAGGATGAAATAGTTAATCCAACACTCATTATATTTTCCAATTAACTTTTTATCTATTTTTATATTCATTATATTTTTTAAAACATTTTCTTTACTCATCTCAATAGAATTTTTAAAATCTTCTATTCCAGAAGTATGTGTTAAGCACTCAATAATTGTGGTTTTTTCCTTAAAGTTCTTTAAATATTTACTCACTAAATCATCTAGTCCTAATTCTTTGTTTTCTACAAGTTTTAAAATTAATGTAGCGCTTATATAAGGCATAGTAAGAGTAGATATATCAAATAATGTATCCAAAGAATTTGGCGAACTCATTGGTAAAATTTGTTTTTTACCATGGCTACACATCCAATTACCTCTCTTGGTTAAAATAGACAGATTTATTGCTGGAATAACTTCTTCTTCTGTAACTTTTTGAATATATTTATCGAGTATTATAAGTTTCTTGGTTTCAAGCATGTTGTCACCTTCTTCATTTATAATCATACCATATTTTATATATATACATGGTTTAAAAAATCGAATTATTATAATCCGATTCTTTTATATATCTCATCAACATTTTTTAATTGGTACTTAGGATCAAAACAATCATCAATTTCTTCTTGAGACATTATGCTAGTAACTTGTGATTCATTTTCCATTAATGATTTAAAATCGATTTTTTCTTCCCATGACTTAATTGCATTTGGTTGTACTATATCGTAAGCTTTTTCTCTTGAATATCCTTTTTCTACTAACTTTAGCATAAATCTTTGAGAAAATATTACACCATAAGTTAAATAAATATTATTCTTCATATTTTTTTCAAAAACAGTTAAATTATCTAATATATTTGTCATCCTTACTAACATATAATCTAATAACATAGTAGCATCAGGTGCAATAATTCTTTCAGCGCTTGAATGTGATATATCTCTTTCATGCCATAAATTAATGTTTTCAAATGCTGTAAGCATATAACCTCTTAAAACTCTAGAACATCCAGAAATGTTTTCAGATCCAATTGGATTACGTTTGTGAGGCATTGCACTAGAACCCTTTTGTCCTTTACTAAAGTATTCTTCAGCTTCTCTTACTTCAGTTCTTTGTAAGTGCCTAATTTCTGTAGCAATTTTTTCTAATGAACTTCCTATTAATGCTATAGTGGAAAAATAATTTGCATGTCTATCTCTTTGTAATATTTGAGTAGATATTTTAGCAGAATTAATTTCTAATTTATCACACACATAATCTTGTACATAAGGTGGTGTATTAGCAAATGTACCTACAGCACCTGATATTTTACCTGTTTCTACATCACTACAAGCTTCTTGGAATCTTTTTAAGTTTCTATTAAACTCTTCATACCATAATGCAAAAACTAATCCAAAAGTAGTAATTTCTGCGTGTACACCATGTGTTCTTCCCATCATAATTGTATCTTTATATTTTATAGCTTTTTTAGCTAGTACATTCATTAGGTTTTCAATATCTTCTAATAAAATTGAGTTTGCTTTTTTATATAAGTAACCATAAGCAGTATCAACAACATCAGTACTAGTTAAACCATAATGAATCCATTTTTTTTCTTCACCAAGAGTTTCGGAAACAGCCCTAGTAAAAGCTACTATATCATGTCTAGTTTCTTTTTCTATCTCATAGATTCTATCAATATTAAAGCTTGCATTTTCCCATAGTTTCTTTACATCTTCTTTTGGAATTTCACCAAGTTTACTCCATGCTTCACAAGCTAGTATTTCTACTTTTAAATAAGCATCAAACTTGCTTTCTTCACTCCAAATTTCTCTCATCTCATCTCTAGAGTATCTTTCAATCATTCTTTTTCTCCTTTGACTTTAATATTTCACCATGTTGATATAAAGGTGTTGGATAACTACCACTAAAACATGATAAACATAAGTTATTATGACCTGTAGCTTGTATAACTTCATCCATACTCATAAATGAAATTGTAGTTGCTTGGATATAATCCTTTAATTCATCAATGTTAAGTCTAGCACTAATTAATTCTTCATAAGTAGAAGTATCTACTCCATAAAAGCAAGGACTTATGATTTCTGGTGAAGCAATTCTTACATGAACTTCAATAGCTCCTGCATCAAATAGCAATTGAACAATTCTTTTAGATGTTGTTCCTCTTACAATTGAATCATCAACCATAATAATTCTTTTACCTTTAACAATTGCAGATATAGCACTTAACTTCATTCTAACACCACGTTCTCTTTGTTTTTGTGTTGGCTGAATAAATGTTCTACCTACATATTTATTTTTAATCAAACCAATTTCATATGGTATTTTACTTTCTTCAGCATACCCAATTGCAGCGCTAATTGAAGAATCTGGAACACCAATAACCATATCAGCTTCTACTTTATCTTTTCTTGCTATAATTTTTCCACATTCTTTTCTAAAGTTATGTACATTTAAGTTGTCAATAACACTATCAGGTCTTGCAAAATATATATATTCCATTGAACACATTTTCTTTTGTGTTTCTTCAACATATTTAAAAGATTGAAGTCCATCATTTGCGATTCTAAGAACTTCTCCTGGTTCTATATCTCTTATCATTTTTGCATTAACGATATCATAAGCACATGTTTCACTTGAAACACAATAACCTGTACCTAGTTGAGCAATAGATAAAGGTCTTAATCCATTTTTATCTCTAATAGCATACATACAATCTTTAGTCATTATAATAAATGCAAATGCACCTTCTAACTTAGCACATGCTTTCATTATTTTATAAACCATCGTTCCTGTTTCTTTTTGTATTAAATGAACAAGTATTTCGCTGTCGCTAGTTCCTTGAAAAATACTGCCTTCATTTTCCAATTCAATTTTGAGTTCATGAGCATTAACTATTTGACCATTATGTGCTACCGCAAAATGACCAGTATGAGCTCTAACCATCAATGGTTGTACATTTTCAATTTCATTAGCTCCTGCAGTAGAATATCTAACATGACCCAAGGAATACTTTCCACCAAGATCTTTAATTATTTGGTTATTAAAAACATCACTTATTAAGCCTTTCCCTTTATAACATGTCACGGTCTTTCCATTACTAGTCGCAATACCACAAGCTTCTTGACCTCTATGTTGTAATGCATGTAATCCAAAGTAAGTTAAACTAGCTGCCTCAGGTACTTGAAATATACCAAAGCAACCGCATTCCTCATTTAATTTACTTCTTTGAAGATATTCAAATTCATCAAGATAATTATCCTCTAGATTTAAGTCTATTTGCGATTTCTTCATAGGCATTTATTACATCTCCCATATCTCTTCTAAAACGATCTTTATCTAATTTCTCATCTGTATCTTTATCCCATAATCTACAAGTGTCTGGAGATATTTCATCAGCTAGAATAATATTACCATCCATATCTTTACCAAACTCTAATTTAAAATCCACTAACTTTATTCCTATTTCTAAGAAAATTTCTTTTAATATTTCATTAATTGAAGAAGTTAAACTATATATAGTATCTAATTCTTCTTGTGTTGCATAACCTAAACCAATACATTGAGAATCAGTAATTAATGGATCACCTAAATCATCATCTTTATAACTTAATTCCATAATTGTTTTTTTAGGTAAAGTACCCTCTTTAATATTAAATCTTTTTGCTAAAGACCCAGCAATTATATTTCTAACAATAACTTCTAATGGTACTATACTCACTTTTCTACACAATTGACTTCTTTCATCAATTTGTTTTATAAAATGTGTAGAAATTCCTCTTCTATTTAACTCTGTAAATAAATAAGAAGTTATTTGATTATTTAAAATACCTTTATTACTTATAGTATCTTTTTTTAGACCATTAAATGCAGTAGCATCATCTTTGTAATGAACAATTACTTCATTATCATTTTCACTCTTGTAGATTTGTTTTGCTTTACCTTCGTACATTAATTCCATATCTATTCCTCCATTAAAATAAAAAAACCATATCCAAGATATGTCAAAATTTAATAAAAGACACGAACACTTAAATAGATATGATTTAACTATCATCTTCTAACTTAAGGTATAAACCTTCACGATAAAAGGTTTACTTGTAGTCCACTTTAGGCAAGTGGGTAGAAACATGTCAGCCATTAAATTGACACCTATACAAGTTAAGGTTATCTTAATCCATTACTATATTACCTCAAATTTAAAAAACTGTATATAAACTTTAATAAATTTACTAAATTACTTTGATATGAAATCATTAGCTAACTCTTGATTATTGCTTACAATCAAATATATGTAACCATCTTTTTCTTTTATTATTGCATTATTTAGTTTATCTACTTCTTCAGGAAAATAATTAGTGTTTTGAGTTTTCAGTACTTCTATATACTCATTTACATCTTCTAATAATGCTTTGTTATTATTCCCCTTTAATATTGCAACCATATCAGAAGTATTTTCATTAGATATGTAAAAAACACCTTTTTTTATAGATCCTTCATCAAGATATAATAAGTTCTCTATTTCTTTATTATCTAATTTAACAACAGTATCTTCTAGTTTTAAATTTTTAACTAATTCAGTTGATACATTGTTTATATCAATAGCACTACTCGTACATCCAATAAGTAATATAACTAATAAACTACTCACAAATTTCTTTAACATAATTACTACCTCCTACATGAGTCCTTAAATACTCAATAAAAACATCAGTTCCACTACTTGTTAAGTGAATACCGTCAAATGTATATTCTTCTTTAATATAACCATCTTCGCCAACTAAACTTTCATTTATATTTAAATAATAAACAAAATTTCTTTTAGCAATATCAATTAATACTTCATTCATTTTATTAACTCTATTTATTAAAGTATCTTTATCTACCAAGTAAGCATTACTAGGTGTGTATAGTAATATTAGATATATATTAGAGTTAGGATGATTATTCTTTAGATCCTTAATAAAGTTTTCATAAGAAACTCCCCATTTTTCATATGTAGACCATCCAATTTCATTTAATCCCAACATAACATAAATATTTTCTTTATCAGTATTCATAAATAATTGATACATTGTTGGTGAGTTTTCATCATCTTTATTTAATTTAGTGATATTTAGCATATTTAAACTTAGTGACTCAATATATTTTACATCCGCATTTGTAAGTTTGTTATACAAAACCAAAGAACCTACTCTAGAATCTCCACCAATAAAGCTATTATTAAAATATGATAAATCTATTTCATTATTAAATGGTACTTGATTATTATAATCAAAATTATCAATATATAAACATTGTGGTTTATATATTTTTTCTTCATTATTTAAATTACATCCACTAACACATAATAAAACAATACATAGTTTAATCAAATAAGTTTTCATTACTATCTTCCAAATTAAAATTAGGTAATTCTGGCAATTCTTCTAAACTTATTAATTTAAATGTATCCATAAATTCTTCAGTTACTTCATATAGTATAGGTCTTCCTGGTGCTTCACTTCTTCCTGATTCTTTAATTAAATCTCTAGCAAGAAGTTTTCGTAACATCATATCTGCTCCAACACCTCTAATCTCTTCTATTTCTACTCTAGTTATAGGTTGTTTATAAGCAATTATAGCTAAAGTTTCTAATGCTGCTTGAGATAGACCTGATTGTTTTGTATTTTGAAACATTTTTTGTGCATAAGGATGAACTAAAGCTTTAGATAAAAATTTATAATTATCACCATAGTTAACTAGTTCAATTCCTCTATCATCATTTGAATAATATTGTTGTAATTCATTAAAAACATCATCAATATCTTCAAAAGTTATTTCTAAAACATCTTTTAATTGTTCTTTAGAAATACCTTCATCACCAACTATAAAAAGTAACCCTTCAAATACTGCCTTTATATGCGATCTATTTTCCATTAACTATTCCCTCTTGTAAACCAAATTGTTTCTTCACTATCAATTGTGAAATAAAGTGTATGTAATCTAACTAAATCTAGTACAGCTAAAAATGTAGATATAACCATATCTGTATCGCTAGCATCATCTAACAATCTTTCAAAACTAAATGTATTAGGTAAAGTAGAAAGTCTAGAAACAATTTGAAGTCTTCTTTCTTCCATTGATATTTCTTTTTTAGTAATTTTAGTTTCTAAAGGTTTGCTTAATTGTAATCTTCTCATACATTTTTGCATTGCTTTAACTAAATCATACGGGTTACCTTCTATTGGTATATCATTAACTTGTTTTATCCAATCATCTACTTCAATACTTATTGGCTTACTAAGTTGTAGTTGTCTAGATTTATAATAATCCTCCAAAACATTAGAAACCTCTTTATATTGTTGGTATTCTAATAACCTTCTAACTAATCTATCTTTAGGATCTTCTTCATATTCACTATCTAAACTAGATTCTTCTTTAGGAAAAAGCTTTTTACTTTTATATTCAATTAAAGTCGCTAATTCTACTAAATACTCACTTGCAACTTCTAAATGTAAATCTTTAAATTTTTTTAAATATAACAAGTATTGATCTGTTAGTAAACTAATATCTAAATCAAAAAGATCTAACTTATTTTCTTTAATAAGATGTAGCATTAGATCTAATGGACCATCAAATTGTTCGATTTCTACAATAAAGTTTTCCATATACGTAAATGATTATAACAAAAACTTTATTATACTTCTATTGATAAAAGAAAAAAGTAACTATTTTTATAGTTACTCTAATTCTATTTCTAAATCATTATCTATTTCATTTGAAATATATTGACCATTTTTAATTCTTTGTTTAACACACATTGATAATAAATATTCGATTTGACCATTTATTGAGCGAAAATCATCTTCAGCCCACGAAGCTATTTGTGAATATAATCTAGAAGAAATTCTTAATGGAACTTGTTTTTTTTCATCAAGATTGCTCACTAGTATAGACTACCAGAATTTACAATTGGTTGAGCATCCTTATTACCGCATAATACTACTAACAAGTTTGAAACCATTGCAGCCTTTCTTTCTTCATCAAGATTTACAATTCCACCTTCATTCATTTTAACTAAAGCCATTTCAACCATACCCACAGCACCATCTACAATCATTTTTCTTGCATCTATTATTGCAGAAGCTTGTTGGCGTTGTAACATAGCTGCTGCTATTTCTGGAGCATAAGCTAAATATGTAATTCTAGCTTCAATTATTTCAATTCCAGCTTCATAAACTCTAGATTGAATTTCTTCTTTAATTCTTTTAGCGACTACTTCACTTGAGCCTCTTAATGATCCTTCATCTGGTTCACCATCACCAGTTGTGTCAACATTTTGTGCAACATCATATGAATATATTCTAACTATATTTCTTAATGCTGCATCACATTGTAAGGATAAAAACTCCTTATAATTATCTACAGCAAATACAGCTTTGGCAGTATCCTTTACACTCCATATAACAGCTATACCTATCTCAACTGGATTTCCTAAGCAATCATTAACTTTTTGTCTGTTATTGTTTAAAGTCATTATTTTTAAAGATATCTTTTTACTAAAGGATTTTGCTGAATATGAAGTTCCTGTTGTACCTGGTATTTCAAGTCCTTTTGAATCAACATCACCACTTTGTCTTAAGCTTGTATTTGCAGCTGGGTTAACAGCAGCACTAAATGGATTAACATAATATATACCCTCTTTTTTTAGAGTACCATAATATTTTCCAAATAAAGTCAAAACTAAAGCTTCTTGAGGATCTAATACTTTTATACCAAATAACATTATAAATAAAACAATAAATATAATAATCGATAAAAAAACTAATATTGCATTTTCTTTTGATACTGCAAAAATAAACATAAGTAAATTTAGAACATGCAAAACAAATAGAATAAATAATGTTAGTAAACCATTGGGAGCTTTTAAAATTTTCTCTTCCATTATAATCACCTCTTTATGATATCATTTTAATATCATATTGATTTTATGTCAACAGTAATTACAACTATTATAAAAGTTCTATTATATCTGGAGATAAAATAGCAACATATACATGTTCAGAGTTACTTCAAAAGTCATACTTCTAATAAAATCATTTTGAGATCATATAAGTTTTTCATTAAATATAACTCTTGATTAACTTATGATAACTTTAGTCATATTACCTTACTTTTGATAATATTAACCATCTAAAAGTAGTAAACAATATATTAATATACAAAAAAGATGATTTAATAGTTTATTAAATCATCTTTAAATTCTATTTAGCAACTATATTTACAATTTTATCTTTTATAAAGATAGTTTTAATAATAGTTTTACCTTCTAAATTTGCAATTACACTTGGTATTTCCATAGCTTTTGATTTAACTGTTTCTACATCACTACCTTTAGCTATTACAAACTTTCCTCTAACTTTACCACTAACTTGCACAACAATTTCAACTTCATCTAATTCTAATTTACTTTCATCATACTCTGGCCATGGTTCATATGTTAGTGTGTTTTCATTACCAAGTATATACCATAGTTCTTCGCCTAAATGAGGAGCAAAACATGCAAACATTTGAATAAAACCTAAAGCATACGGCCTATAAATGGTTTCAGCTTTATAACATTCATTAATAAATACCATCATTTGAGAAATAGCAGTATTTAAATTTAGTGATTCTATATCAGTACTTACTTTCTTAACAGTTGCATTATATACATAATCTAAGCTATGATCATTTACCTCACTTAATTTGTCTTGTTCAACAAATAATCTATAAACTCTATCCAACCATTTTTTAGTACCATCTAACCCACTATCATTCCAAGGTAAAGAAGCTTCTAATGGACCCATAAACATTTCATAAACTCTTAATGAATCAGCTCCATGAGATTCAAATATTTCATCAGGATTAACAACATTCCCTCTTGACTTACTCATCTTTTCACCATTAGAACCTAGTATCATTCCTTGATGAAATAACTTCTTAAATGGTTCTTTTGTAGGAACATGACCTAAATCATATAAAACCTTATGCCAGAATCTAGCATATAACAAGTGTAATACAGCATGTTCAGCACCACCCACATACAAATCAACAGGCAACCATTTTTCTAACAGTTTTTTATCACAGAATGTTTCAGTATTTTTTGGATCAATAAAACGCATGTAATACCAACAACTTCCTGCCCATTGTGGCATTGTGTTAGTTTCTCTTCTACCCTTTACTCCATCAATTTCAACTTCCAACCAATCCCCAGCATTTGCTAGAGGACTTTCACCATCATTTGATGGTTTATAATTTGTGATATCTGGTAGTTCTAATGGTAACTCTTCAATATCTACAGTTCTTAAAGTACCATCTTCCATAATAATTATAGGAATCGGTTCTCCCCAATATCTTTGTCTAGAAAATAACCAGTCTCTTAACTTATAAGTAGTCTTAGGATTACCAACATTATTTTCTACTAACCATTCATTCATCACTTTAATAGCATCATCTTTATTTAACCCATTTAAGAAATCACTATTAACATGTTCTCCATCTTTTTCATATACTTCTTTAGTAATATCGCCACCTTTTAAAACTTCGATAATATCTAAATTAAATTTACGTGCAAATTCATAGTCCCTACTATCATGTGCTGGAACAGCCATTATAGCACCAGTACCATAACTAGATAATACATAGTCTGCAATCCAAATAGGAACTTTTTTATTATTTACTGGGTTTATTGCATAAGCACCAGTAAATATACCTGTCTTATCTTTATTCAAATCAGTTCTTTCTAAATCTGATTTGGATTTAATTTGTTCAATATATTCTCTTACTTTTGGTAATTGTTCTTCACTAGTAATATCTAACACAAAAGGATGTTCAGGTGCTAAGACACAATAAGTACAACCAAATAAAGTATCAGCTCTTGTAGTAAAAACTGTAAACTCTTTATCAAATCCATCTATTTTAAATACAACATTAGAACCAACAGACTTACCAATCCAATTAATTTGCATCTCTTTAGTAGACTGTGGCCAATCACATAAATCTAAATCATTTAACAATTGTTCAGCATATTCAGTAATTTTTAATATCCATTGTCTCATTGGTTTTCTAATTACAGGGAAATTACCTCTTTCACTTCTACCATTAATTACTTCTTCATTTGCTAAAACAGTACCTAATTCAGGACACCAGTTAACAGGTATTTCATCTACATAAGCTAAACCTTTGTTATAAAGTTGGATAAATATCCATTGCGTCCATTTGTAGTATTCAGGATCTGTAGTACTAATTTCTCTACTCCAATCATACGAAAGACCAATTTGTTTTATTTGTCTTCTAAAATTATCAATATTATCCTTAGTAAATTGCGCTGGATGATTACCAGTATTTAATGCATATTGTTCTGCAGGTAATCCAAAAGCATCCCATCCCATTGGATGTAGTACATTAAATCCCTTCATTCTTTTGTATCTAGCAATGATATCAGTTGCAGTATACCCTTCAGGATGTCCTACATGTAGCCCTTGTCCACTTGGATAAGGAAACATATCTAAAACATAATATGGAGGTTTTACCTCATCATAAACATCAGTTTTAAATGTTTCATTCTCTTCCCAATAATTTTGCCATCTTTTTTCAACTTCTTTATGGTTATATGTCATATTTCCTCCAAAATAAAAAACGTCCATTCTAAGGACGTAATAATTACGCGGTACCACCTTAGTTCATGTTAAACATGCACTCAAAATCCTTTAAAGCAGGAATTACATTACTCCACAACAAGTTCAATAACATAATTAATCAAGTTTCACCAACCCTTGACTCTCTATATAACTTTAGTTACCTACTACTTTGTTTCAACGTACATTAATATAATATTAAAATTTATCTTTAAAGTCAAAAAATAATAGCATATTTATCATTATATTGTTATAATCATATTATCTAGTTATTAAAACTAGATAAAGGAGAAGTATATGTACAATAATGCTAGAGATCCAATTAGCTTTATCACACATCTATTTGGCGCTATTGGTGGTTTAATACTTGTAATATTCTCCACTATTTATATATTTATAAATAAAGGAAGTTTAATTGCCTCAATATCCATGTTGATATTTTCTATATCAATTCTACTTCTATATAGTGCATCAAGTATATACCACTATGTTAAATCCAATAGTAAATATATTACTTTCTTTCATAAGTTAGATCATGCAATGATATATGTATTAATTGCTGGATCATATACTCCATTTTGTTTAACTTATTTAAAAGATGGTAAATTATTTATAACTCAAATGTGGATAGTAGCTTTAATAGGAATATTAGGAAAAATATTTTGGTTAAATGCTCCCAGAATTCTATATACACTTTTATATGTAATTATGGGTTGGGCAATTATAATAAAATTTCCTCAATTTCCTTCTGTACCAAAAGCATACATATCACTCATAGTTGCTGGAGGTATATCGTATACTATAGGTGCATTGATTTATATTATTAAAAAACCAAATATATCAAAAAACTGGGGATTTCATGAACTATTTCATTTATTTATATTACTAGGAACTGGACTTCATGTAATCGCAACAATATTATTCATTATATAAAGGAGCCCTTATGATTAAACTAATAACTGATTCAGCATGTCTTTATACACCTGCACAAGCTAAAGAAATGGGTTTTGTAGTAAATCCACTCTTAGTAACTATCAATGATAAACAATATGTAGAATTTGTTGATATTGAAGCAGATGAATTTGTAAAGATTATCAATCAAGGATATACACCAACTTCATCACAACCTTCTGTGGGACAATTAATAGATACTTTTAATTTGTATCCAAACGATCAAATCATTGTACTTACAATTGCCGATGGCTTAAGTGGTACTTATCAAACTGCATTACTCGCAAAAAATAGTATAGAAAAAAACGATCATATTCATGTAATAAACACTAAAACATTATGTGGACCTCATAAATATTTAGTTGAGGAAACAATGAAATTAATTAATGAAGGTAAAAGTTTAGAAGAAGTTATAACTTTTATAAATCATAAAATAGACACAACAACTTCATTCTTATTACCTCAAGACTTTGGTTATTTAAAACGTGGAGGAAGATTAACGCCAATTGCTGCAACATTAGCTGGTGTTTTAAAACTTCAACCTGTTGTTACTCAAACAGCTGATGGGAAACGTTTAGATAAATTTGTTACTGGTAGAAATTATAAAATTGCCGTAAGTAAGATAATAGATTTCTATAAAAATAAACTAAATGAAAAACATAGATTATATATATCACATGGATTTAATTTATCTGATGCAGAATATGCAAAAGAAAAATTTAAAGAAGTATTTCCAAATACACCAATAGAAATATTAGAACTATCTTGTGCTTTTATAACTCAAGGTGGTCCAAAGTGTGTAGCTATTCAAACAATAGAAGCCTAACAAGGCTTTTTTTGATATAATTATTTCATGTTAAATAAATTTAAATACAGCAATGATAATAAAAGATATCATACTTTTAATTATTATTTAAAAAATAAATATAAAGTTAAAGTCGCAAAAATTCCACTTGATGCCGGTTTTACTTGTCCTAATAGAGATGGAACTAAAGGATATGGTGGTTGTATATTTTGTTCTGAAAGCGGCAGTGGTGAATTTACAAGTCTAATAAAAGATATATCACTACAATTTGAAGATGCTAAATCTTTAGTAATAAATAAATGGCCAAACAGCAAGTTTATTGCCTATTTTCAATCTTATTCAAATACATATGGTTCTTTAGAAAAAATAAAGAATATGCTATCCCCTTTTATTGAAAATGATGAAGTAGTTGCTATTTCCATTGCAACTCGTGCTGATTGTTTAGATGAAGAAAAAATTAACTATATTAATACTTTAACTACAAAAAAAGAAATATGGATAGAATTAGGTTTACAAAGTTCTAATGATGATACTGCAAATTATATAAACAGATGTCATAATTTTAATACCTTCAAAGAAATTGTATTACAACTAAGTAAAACAAATATTAAAACATGTGTTCATATAATTAACGGTTTACCCAATGAAACTAAAGAAGATATGATTCAAACTATAAAAGATATTAATTCACTGCCAATTGATGCATTAAAAATTCATATGTTAAGTATTACAAAAAACACTATATTGAGTAAATTATATGAAAAAGAACCTTTTCATTTATTAACTTTAGAAGAATATGTAGACATAGTTGTTAATCAATTAAGATTATTAAAAGAAGAGATAGTAATACAAAGAGTAACAGGAGATCCTCTAGAAGAAGACTTAATACAACCAAAATGGTTACCAAGAAAAACTATAGTACTAAATGAAATAGATAAGCTTATGGCTAAGAATGATTATTATCAAGGTGATTTGTTAAAGAGAAAGGTAAAAACATGAAAAAAATAATAGGTGTAACTCCAAGAGTTAATAATATTTATGAAACTGATATATTTAACGTTTATCAAAACTATTTTGAAGCAATAATTAAAGCTGGTGGGATTCCAGTTATGCTACCAATAACAAGTAAAGATGATTTAGAAGTAGTTATGAAAAATATAGATGGATTACTTATTACAGGTGGTAACGATGTTAATCCTAGTCTTTATAATGAAGAAGTTACTTATTCTAAGCCTACTGAGTTAAAAGAAGACATTAATGATTTAAATCTAATAGATATCGCTATAAATAAAAAGATACCTATTTTTGGAATTTGTAAAGGACTACAAATATTAAACGTATACTTTAAGGGAAGTTTATATCAAGATATACCAATGCAATATGATGAAACAATACAACACTCACAAAACCTATTAGACCCAAAACCAAATAATGATTCGATGATTTATAAAACAAATTTTGTAAAAGGAACATTAATGTATGAAATCTTTAATAAGGAATACACAATAAATAGTTTTCATCATCAATCAATAAAGGATGTGCCTTCACAAATTACTATATCCTCTAAATCAGATGATGGAATAATAGAAGCCATAGAAATATTAGATAAAAAAATAATAGCCGTTCAATGGCATCCAGAACGACTAATATATGATTTAAAACACTTTGAAATATTTAAAAGATTTGTAGAAATGTGCTAGTTATCTTATTAAGTTAGATAATTTATCAATAATATATGTAGGTTTAATATTTAATCTATAACAATCTTCCATAGTATTAACACCAGTTGTAACTAGTATGGTTTCTATACCAGCATTTTCTCCAAGTTTAATATCTGTTTCTAAATTATCACCAATAATAATTACATCTTCTTTAAGTACATTACAATATCTTAAAGCACCTTCTATTATTGCAGGATGAGGTTTTCCAATTTTAAACGCTTCAACATTTGCTGCATATTCAAACATAGCAACAACTGAACCATTACCAACATTAATTCCATCTTGAGATAATAAAATTCTATCATTATTTGTGCCAATTAACATGGCACCTTTTTTTAATGCTCTTAATGCAAAACTATAGTCCCTATATGTTGCTTGTCTATCCAAACCAACAAACAAGAAATCAGGTGAATCAGGTTCGATCACAAAGTCATAATCAATTAACGCTTGTCTCATCCCCTTTTCACCTATATATGCAGCTTTTTTCTTAGAAGGATAAAGCCTAGATATTGTATCCGCAGCTGCCATAGCACTTGTATAAAACATAGATGACTCAATATTTTCAAAACCCATATTCAACATATGTTTTGCGGCTTGTTCTTGAGTTCTTGAAGAGTTATTAGTTAAAAAAATAAATTGTACTTTATTTTTAATTAAATAGTTAATAAACTCCTTTGCACCAGGTAAAATATTTGTACCATGATACATTGTGCCATCTAAATCAATCATATAAAATTTATTATTTATCATATTCTAGCCCCTAGTTGATTATATCATAATCTATAATAAATTAATTAATGCATAAAAATGAATAAATAATATTTTTGTTATATAATAATTAAGAAATAAAAGGTGAATTATGAAAATTCTTAACAAGGTTATTACAGCATTTATAATATTAGTCTTAATTGTTGGAGGACTTTTTTTTGATGCATATAATAATGCACCTAATAGATTTATCGCAAGATTTGAAACTCTTTCATCCACAAGAATACCAGAACAACTGAACAATACAAATATTTTATACTTTTCTGATGTTCATTTCGGAAAATTTATGGATATTAATAGATTTAAAAAGCTAATTAATTTAATAAACAATTCTGGAGCTGATATTATTTTATTTGGTGGAGATTTATTACATTCTGAAAGTGTTAATTCTATTGATAATGAAACCTTAGATTCAATAAAAGAACTATTAAAAAGTATTGATGCCCCATTAGGTAAATTTGCTGTGTATGGAGATCAAGACCATAATAATTTAGATATTGTTAATCAAATACTATATGATAGTAATTTTGAAATTATAAATAATGATAATATAAAATTAAGAAACAAAGGATCACAATCAATTAATATAGTGGGTATAGATAGTGAAGATAACGGAAATATTAATATTGAACAAGCATATAATAATATACCAAAATTATCATATACTATTACTCTTTGTCATACACCAGACACTGTTGTTAAAATAGAAAAATACTTAACCGATTTATATCTTTCTGGACATAGTCTAGGAGGTCAAGCTTATTTTATATTTGATTCATTATATAAACCAGATTTTACATCACTTTATTACAGAGGCAAACATACTATTGATGATAAGGTTAAAGTAGATATTTCAAGTGGCACTGGCACAGTGATAGAAGATGTTAGATTCTTATCTAATGCAGAAATAGTAATTTACACATTAAAACATAAACAATTCCAAGATAATACAGCCTTACCTGAATAGGCTGTATTTTATTTTAATAGTTTTTCTAATTGTTTTGCATACTTACTTCTTTCATTCTTTTTGCAATTTTTTAATTTAGAAATCACATCATAAATTTGAAGTTTTTTATTAGTATTAAATCCTTCATCATTTTGAACTAAATTAGATATATCTAATAATTCATTACTAATAGAACCTTCATATTTACTATCAAATACATTTGAATAAGTTTCAATTATTTTTAATCCATTTTTATTCTTTTTAAAAAACATAATATTATCTCCTATAGATACTCATCTTCTGTAACACTTGGTAAAATTAAAATTGAATTCATATTTTCTACACAATCATTTATATATGATTCATAATCAAAATTGTTTTCATATTTAATAGATTTTTCTAATTTTGGTTTAGTAACTGGGTTTTTTGGAGTAAAAATAGTACAACAATCTTCATAAGGTAGTATTGATGTTTTGTATGTACCTATTTTATTTGATACATCAATTATATCAATTTTATCAAAAGTTATAAGTGGTCTTATTACAGGCATCTTTGTAACTTCATTTATTACAGATAAACTATCTAAGGTTTGAGAAGCTACCTGTCCTAAATTTTCTCCAGTTGCAATAGCTAAACAATTTCTTTTGTTTGCAACTTTTTCAGCTATCCTAAACATCATTCTCCTCATAATTGTTATAGTATATGATTCATTACATCTTGCATATATTTCCATCTGTAAATCAGTAAAGTTAACTATATGCACTCTCATCTTACCTTGATATCTACTAACAATTTTAGCAAGTTCTAAAACCTTATCTTGAGCTTGTGTTGATGTGTATGGAGGAGATGCATAGTGAATAGCCTCCACTTCTATACCTCTTTTCATAATATAATACGCAGCAACAGGAGAATCGATTCCACCTGATAATAAAAGTAACACTTTTCCATTAACACCAGTTGGATATCCTTTTGCGCCTTCTATTTTATTACTAGTTATATATGTATGGTCTTTTTGGATCTCAATATTTACTTTAATATTTGGATTATGAACATCAACCTTATGGTTAGTATTTATCAATATATTTGATGCAACTGCTCTATTAACTGCATCACTACTCATATCAAATTCTTTATATTGTCTTTTAGTTATAACCTTAAAAGTAGAATCTCCTAAATCTTTCATTAAATTAAAAGTAGTTTCTTTAATAGTATCTATATTTGAATTAATTTTACAAGTAAAGCTAAAAGAACTTATACCAAAAACATCTTTTAATCTATCCTCAATTATATTAGTATCTTCTCCATTTATTTTTATATATATTCTATCTCTTGTGCTACTAAATTCAAGTTTTTTTAAATCTTTTAATGAGTTTTTTATATTATCTAAAAGTTTTCTAATGAAAATATTTCTATTTTTACCCTTCGTTGTTAGTTCTCCATATCTTACTAAGACAGTATCATAAATTACCATATTTGTTTATTATCTCCTTTAGTGATTGTATAAAATAATCCAATTCTTCAATCGTATTATCTTTCGATAAACTTATTCTAATACAAGTGTTACTTCTTAAATTACTATAACCCATAGCTAATAAAACTCTGCTAGGATTATTAGAATTACTAGAACATGTACTTTGTGCAGATACACATATTCCTTTTAAATTTAATGCATTCATCATCACTTCACTATAAATATTTTCACAAGAAATATTAATTATATTATCAACTGAATTAGTAGGAGTATTAATCAATATTCCTTCTATTTTTTTTAATTCTTTTATTAAATAATTATTTAATTTTTTTATATATTTTTTATCATTATTTTCAATAAATAATCTTATGGTTTTATAAAACAAAGCATTTACTAATGAATTACTAGTTCCTCCTCTTAATCCAAACTCTTGTTGGCCACCACTAATAAGAGGAATCATTTTAACATGAGGTTTTTTTATAAGTAACCCACTACCCTTTAAACCTTCAATTTTGTGTGCTGAAAAACTTGCAAGATCAATATCTTTTAAATCAATGTCTATCTTCCCTAACGCTTGAACCATATCTACATGTAAATAAGCACTAGATTCTTTTTTTACAAGTTTTGATATTTCATTTATAGGATTAATACTACCTACTTCATTATTAACATACATAATAGAGACCAAACAAGTATCTTCTCTTAATGAACTTCTAAGATCATCAACATTAATAACACCATTTTCATTTACATCCAAAAAAGTAACTTCATATCCAAATACTTCTTTTAATTGAAGAACAGCATTCATAACACTGGAATGTTCTATTTTACTAGTTATAATATGTTTTTTTTCTTTATTAGCAAGTGCAACACCTTTAATTGCCATATTATTAGACTCACTAGCCCCACTTGTAAAGATAATACTTTTTAGTGGTACATTAAAGTACTTAGAAATAGCTTCTCTACATTTTTCTTGTAATGATTTTATATAAATGCTTGAATCATATAAAGCATCACTATTTTCAAAATAAGTAGCTATCAATTTCTGATAGCTACTTAAAACATCCTTATTTACTTTTGTAGTACTTGCATTATCTAAATATATTTTATTTTGCACTTGCGGCATTATTCTTCACCAATTTCTCATAACTTCCTGGATGTATCTTGTCTATTGTTGCTATTGCTATAGTTAGTGCTTGAGTATACTCACCATTTCTAAAGCATAATTCAGCTCTTGTTAATTCAGAATCTATATCTGGATAGGTTGATCTATACTTATTACCAAATACTATCGTATTTTCAACCATTATAGCCATTCCTACGATGTTATTGACATTGTTGTATAGTTTATATATAAAATCAATTGCATCCTTTAAAGTAGCGTTTAAAAGCTCTACAGCTAATGGAGTTTCTCCAATTAATTTGTCAATATTTGCAATATATTCATAACCATGAATTAAATCAGCTTCATAGCTAGAAGAAATAGATGGTAATCTATGTTTTCTTAACTTAACTTGCATTTCATTCATTATCAATTGAAGTTTAAGAAGTTGTTTATTAGCTCTTTCTTCATCACTCTTAGCACTATCTAATTTATTTTTCATTGTGTTAAAAGTATTATTACAATTTTCAATATCTAAATATAATTCCTTTAAAGCTGTAATAACTGAGCTTGCTGGTAATTCATTCTTAGATATTTGTTCAAATACTTGTTTTTGCTTTACATCTAATTCTTCTAATTTAGTATCGTTTAATTTTATTTCTTCATCTAAACCTTCTAATCCAAACCTTACAGAAGATTTTTCAAATTGACTTTTAACATATTTATAATTATTTGATGCTTCTATAATTAACTTACCGCTATCTTTAGCAAGAAGATTTAACTCATCAAAAGATTTACCTTCTTTATGTAATGCATCAAGCATTTGAGATAATCTAGTTTTATAATCTTCTACATGTCCTTTAACATTAGTTGCATCACCTTTTTTAAGGTTATCCAAATCAGTACGTAAAGAATTCATAATTACTCTTAAATTCTCTTCTACATTTAAATGATTTAAATAAACATTCTTTTCATTTAAAGACGCTGCTGTTACGTTAACTTCATCAATCATGTGAGGGATAACACCTCTTGATTCTTGTAGTAAATCAGGTAATTCTTTTACAATTTCATCTAATCTAGAAATAGAACTTTTTATATCAACCAATTCAGCACTAGCTTTTTCAAAATCAGAAGCATACATCCATTCTTCAAAAGATGAAAACATGTTTTCTATATTTGTAATATTTTTTTCAATTGTTGACCATGAATATGATAAAGAATTATTTTTTTCATTAGCTTCATTTTTCAATTCTCTAAATTTATCTTTTAATTGTGTAACCTCAGCTCTTTGTTCAGTTTCTTTTTCTAATATACCATCTAAGAAAGTATTGAGTTTTCCTACTTGTTCTTCACCTAATTTAACACTACTTTCTAAATCTAAAATACCCTCTTTAACTGACTTTAATTTACCAATTAAAATATTATCTTCAATATCCGCAAGAGACTGCGAAATTTGTTTTAAATTAGATGTTGCTAAATCAAAATCATCTTTGCATAATGCTACATTTTTTAACAAAACTTGATCAACTCTTGCAATAGCAACAGCTTTATTAAGTTTAAATGCTAAAGGAATACTACTAATTTGATTATATCTAACTTCAAGTTCAGCTAACTCTTTTTTATATTTATTCGATTGAACCTTTCTTAGTACTAACCATATAATTAATAATATTAAAATTACAGCAATTGCTATAATAACTTCTAGTCTACTGATAAATTTAAGGAAATTTTCCATATAAAAAGCCTCCAAATCTATAAGTTATTTTACCATATAACTTAATAATAATGAATGATATTTTAGATAATTGACTTTTATTGTTTACTTTGATATAGTTTTAGGGCGTCAAATGATGGCAGCATACAAAGTTCATGTATAAAGCGTTAGCATCAGCGGCTGCTGTGATTAAAGTAACTTGCTGCAAAAAGCGAAATAATCTAAAAGCTAACACTCTACATCGATGATTTGTACCTGTTGTTGTTTTTGCTAAAACAATATAGGAGGAAAATATGGCAAGATATACTGGACCAGTTTGGAAACTTTCAAGACGTCTTAGTTTCTCAATCTTAGAAACTGGTGAAGAATTAAAGAAAAGACAATACGCCCCTGGACAACACGGGCCAACAAAACGTATCAAATTAAGTGGATACGGTACTCAATTAAGAGAAAAACAAAGAATTAGAAATATGTATGGTTTAAATGAAAGACAATTCTACAACACTTATAAAAAAGCTGAAAAGATGGGTGGAGTTGTAGGTACTGACTTCCTTACATTACTAGAATCTAGATTAGATAACTTAGTTTATCGTTTAGGATTTGCTAGAACAAGAAGAGGAGCGCGTCAATTAGTTAACCATGGTCATATCTTATTAAACGGTAAAAAAGTAGATATCCCTAGTGTTATCGTTAAACCTGGATCTACTATTGAAGTTAGAGAAAGAAGTAGAAATATGGCTAGCATCGTTGATGCTTTAGAAGCAACTTTAAATACAGTAGCATTTGTTAGTGTAGACAAAGAAAATAAAAAAGGTTCTTATGTACGTTTACCTGAAAGAAGCGAATTAAACCAAGAAATCAACGAACCACTAGTTGTAGAATATTATTCAAGATAATAAATGAAAGACTCACTTATATAGTGAGCCTTTTTTTATCCTACGCTTATTATCACATCAAATATTCTATAATTTAAACTTGATGTATTACTTTTAATCAAACTAACTACAAATAACTCTTCATAACCTGTTTCAATATCTATTCTTTTATAGAGTAAATCTATAAATTCCCCCATTTCTTTTATTTCTAAAAGTTCATAATCATTAATTCTATTAATAGTTTTATAATTTACCTCATATATATTTGAATCAAATTCATTTGGTAACTCCCCTGTATAATCATCAAATAAAACTATTGTCCATCCTTCTATTACATCAATTGGTATCTTGTATGTCACACCATCTACAATTTCTATTTCTCCATTTACATACGCTGGATCAAAATACATAGATACTAGAGTAATTAACTCCACAGCTTCAGGCATCTGTAAAGAATATTTATGAAATAATATATCAAATGTAGCAGAAATAATTTCATCAAATATCACTAATGAATCTTTTAATTCACGTTCTTTAAATCCCCAGTCAACTGTTTCAGTTTTATCTGGTTGAATTAACTCTCCATTTTCTAAACTAATTTGTAGAGAAAATTCTTGAGTATTATTAACTATTATTTTATTATTTGGTCTTATATCACTTTCATTACATATTAGTATAAATGGTTCATCTTGTTGAATTAGTGCAAAAAATGCATATGATTCTTCGTTATTTTCATCATAATTAATCCAATTAATTTCCATATCAATATTTTTAACTGGGTCTATTAAATAAACCTCATCACCACCCATATCTAACTCATCAATAGCTGTATAATTCATCTTAAATAAATATTGATCTAATTTATTTTGATAATTAGAAGAATATCCTAAAAAATCAATAATAATAGTTTCATCTATCTCTTCAGTTTCTATATTTTCAATAATTGGTGTAGGAGTCTCTTCTATGTCAATTGGTGGATCTTTTTTATTACCACATCCAGATATAATCAATATTAATATTAGTAATAATTTAATCATCGATAATTTACAAAGTAGATAATTCCAACAATTACAGCAATTACAATTATTACAACAATTGCTACTTTAACTTTATCTATTGGAGATGTACCACTTACCTTTCCAGTTTGTCCATTTACCATAAACTCATATGTTTTACCATTAAATACAAATGATGAAATCCAAATTGGTAATAACAGATATTTAAATTTTACATCATTGAATTTAGTCTCTACTGTTAAACCTCTAACATAAGAAGCTCTTTCATTAGATTTAATCTTTAATTCAATATCTGTTTTTAACTTATCTTTCATTCTTTTGCCAGCAGACTCCCAAGCATCTTCTAATCCAATAGAATACCTTTCAGCTGAAAAACCTGCTATATACTCTGGTTTATAACTTTTATTATTCTCTGTATCAAAAGGTTCAATTTGTTTTAAAGTATCTTTATTAATTCTATTAGAACCACTTTCAATAAAGTCATCGAATACATAATTGTATCTACCATTGACATGATGATATTGAGTATAGCTTTCTGTTTTACCATCGGCTTTCTTTCTAGTTTTAACAACCCCAGCTTCACCTATATAAAAACTGTTAGTATTTGTATCAAATGTCCAATTAGGCAAATAAACACCTTTAAATTTTTCAGGTTTTGCTGATTGTTTTGCAGGAGTTGGACAAAACCATTTCTTACTTAGCCATTTACTAAACTTATCCCCAGCCTCTTTTGCAGTAACCTCAAATATAACTACACCACCAGGAGCCAAAGTTTTTACTCCCTTTTCTTCCATAACATGATTACTTCCACAATATGGACAAACATTAGCTATTTCTAAAGCATCATAAATACTTTGTGCACTACAGTTTTTACATATTACTGTTTTTGTTTCAAGACCCCAATCATGATTCCCTAAATCTTCAGCTTCTTTTAAATCAATTTCTACAGCACTAGACTCCAAGTTTTCTACAATTTGAGTATGACCACAATATGGACAAGTTAGATTACCATTTGAAGGATCAAAATTCATCACACCTCCACATTGTGTACATCTTTTGTCTGTTTCATTTCTAGTAGTGCTAATTACTTCTTCAAATTCACTCATAATTGTTCTCCAATCTATACTTTTGGTTTACCGCAATTACTACAGAACTTTCCTGTATTTTCATGACCACATTCACATGACCAATTTAGAGATGGTTTAGGTTTACCACATTCACCACAAAACTTTCCAGTGTTATCATGACCACATTCACACTTCCAAGTGTCACTAGATTGTTGTGTTTGTTGTACTGTTTGTTGTACTTGTTGTTGATTGGTTGGTTGATTATAAAGTGATTGTGCATCAAAACCGCCACTCATATTAGCCATATTCATTCCCATAAAACCAGTAAATGCACCTGAAGGATTATTTGCAGCATCTCTCATTGCTTGTGCTTGAGCACCAACTAAATTTGCTGCTGCCATTCGTGGATCTCTATTAACTGCAGAACTTTGAAGTTGTTTAATCATTTTTTCATCTTCTTCAGAAGCTGATACACTAGAGATACCAAATGATGCTATTTCTATTCCCCTAGTTTCTGCCCACTGGCTAGATAACTCTTCATTTAAAGCTTTAGAAATTTCTTTAGTGTGACCTGGTAGTTGACTATATCTAATTCCCATCGCAGAAATTTTTGCGAAAGTTGGTTGAAGTGCAGTCATTAACTCAGTCTTTAATTGACTATCAATTTCATCTCTTTTATAGTCTTGAGTAACATTACCACTCACGTTTTTATAGAATAATATCGGGTTAGTAATTTTATATGAATACTCACCAAAACATCTAATAGATATATCTACATCAAGTCCAATATTAGCATCAATAACTCTAAAAGGAACTGCATTTGGTGTACCATATTTGTTACCAACTATTTCTTTTGTATTAACATAATAAATTCGATTATCTTTCGAAACATCTCCACCAAACTCAAATCTATTCCAAGCTTGATTAAAAGTGTTTTTAATAGCATCACCTAGTCCACCATCAAAAATACTAGGTTCCATTGCTGCATCATAAACATAATCACCTGATTCAGCCGCAATATCTACAATTTTTCCATTATCAACTATTAGTAGACATTGACCTTCATTTACTGTAATTTTAGACCCATTTGTTATAACATTCTCTGTACCATGCATGTTAGATGATCTTTTACCATTAACTCTTTTCATACCTTTTACAATTAGTGTATCACTGTCGATAGAATCACAATAGAAGTACTCTTTCCATGAGTCTGCCATTGTTCCTGATAATGCTCCTAAAGCTGCTTTAATTAATCCCATAATATACCTCCTAGAATTTTATTAGATTATATGTGATAATGTTAATATCTAATTAAATTATTAATAAAAAACTAGAATTATACAATTACCACAAGTCTAATATTCAAACATAATATATAACCGAAAGGAGTATTCATGATTAAACTATTAATAGTAGAAGATCAAACAATATTGAGAGATGCTTTATGTATGAATCTTAATACTTTTGAAGATTTTGAAGTAATTGGGGGCATAAGCAACTCAGATATTGCACTTCATACATGTCAAAAACTAAAACCAGATTTAGTACTTATGGATATATGTACAGAAAATAATTCTAGTGGATTAGATGCAACAAAAGAAATAAAAGAAGCACTACCTCATATTAAAATAATAATTATGACAGCTATGCCGGAAATAACGTTTGTTGAAAGAGCAAGACTTGCAAAAGCAGATAGTTTTATATATAAGAATATAGATCTCTCAAGCCTTGTAAATTGTATTAGAAACACTATGGCTGGTTATTCTATTTATCCAACCAATACTATCCCCAAACTACCAAATGATGCCCAACTAACACAAAAAGAACTAGATATTCTAAGACTTATTTGTGAAGCAAAATCTCGAAAAGAAATAGCTAAAGAATTATATTTAAGTGAAGGAACAATAAAAGCTTATATAAGTACAATTCTTCAAAAAACTGGTTATGATTCAATATCAAAACTTGCAATATTTGCACTAGCAAATGGATATATAAACTCAAAGATCTAAATTAGATCTTTTTAATTTAATATCAATTTGAAAAAGTGGATCAGTAGTAATGTTCAATACACCTTCATAAGGTTTAATTGCTCTTCTCATTCCTAGAATTCCATCACCTTCAACTATATTCTTTGTATTAACTTTTCCATCATTTTTAATGTTTAAATATAAATTTTCTTTGTCTTCCTTGATATCAATATATACATTTTTAGCACTAGAATGTCTTATTGCATTTGTACTTGCTTCTCGAATTATATTTAAAAATATTGTAGAAACCTTATTATCATTAGGAAAACTACCATTTAGATGTAATATTGTGTTTACAACTTCATAAGTAATTTTTATTCTATTAAATCTTTCATCAATATTGTAACTATCAAAATTTAAATCCCCTTTAATTTTTTTTAAAATTTCTTTTAATTCATTAATATTGTCAGTATTTAAAAAATTGTTTTCTATATATGTATGTACAATAGATAGTCGTTGCCCAATAATATCATGTATCCATAATCTTAATTTTAAAACTTCATTATCAGTTACTGATTTTTCTATATTCTTTAAACTGTTTTTTAAATCACTTTGTTTTAACAATAAAAATTGATTTTGATTTTCTAATTGTTCAATAAATTTATAACTATCACTTACATCAACAAATTGATAGTAAAAGCCTTTATGTTTATCAGTGCTTTCACTAACAAAAACTGAATATGTTTTATCATTAACCTTTATTAAAGAATTAGATATATTTTCTATAATTTTATGTATTAATCTAGAATTACCTAATTTATAAAATGATTCAAACTCATTTAATATATTTATCATTTTATTATTCATTAGTAATGGCATACATTCCTCATTAACAAATAATAATCCATCATCCATAGTATCAAAAGCTTGTTTAATAGTGTTTCTTGAAATAAAAGTATTTCTCTTTTTAATCATTTCATATATTTCATAAATCTCATATAATAATATTATTATATTTATGAACATTAATTTATCTATTAAATTGGTGTTAATTGTATAGGAAATAATAATAAATAGTATTAAATAAAACTTAATTATTTTAGAACCATATATTAGATTTATTAAAATAAATAAAATAAGAACTACAAATATATAAAGTATATATGTTAATGGATTATGATAAAATAAATCATAAAAGAGCATAAGCACAAGCATATGAAAACTTATCAATGCAATACTTCTTAAAGTTAAAAATATAAAATCAATTTTAGTCATTAAAGGAATATTAATAAGTATTAATATCAAAATTAAATTTATTCCAAGCATAGAAATAACCATATGTAATAAATATATATCATTCATGATTATTACTTACCTTTACTTTTACACTCATTAAAACATTATTATCTTCTAATAAAAAATTATAATTTCCATCTAAATTATTAATAGAATTTACTATACTATTATCAAACTTAAATATAAAATTCCCTTTTTTGTCATAAGTATCAATTATAGAATAATAAGTATAATTATTATTCTCTTTATCAATTCTAATAAACACATTAGTTTCACTAAATCTAATACACTTTTCTAATATAAACTGTGTAATATCAAAAAATAATTGTACATGTTTCATGTTTATTTCTTCTTCAATATTCACAAATATTTGACCTTGAATCCCTGCAGAAAAAGAATCTTGAATAGTATTATGTAAAATAATACTAAAATCATCACTCGCAATGTATTCCTTATTAACTTCTTTGAGTAGTAATGTAGATTTATTCTTACAATATCCAACATATATTTTTATATATGATAAAAGTCTATAGTCTTGATATTTACTATTTAATGAACCAGTTATCATTTCAGTAAAATAATTGATGTTATCTAATTTTTTAAAAATAACTTGATCAACTATATTTTTTAGTTTATCACTTACTTTTTCACCCAAGTATTTTTTTGAAAGTTCCTCTTCAATAGAAAGAATGTTATTTTGTCTATTAATAATAAGTGATTTATCATTAATTTGAGACATCAATTCATTTATTGTCTGAACATTTTTTGTATATACAGAATATCCACCATCAATTTTATTTACCTTAAATATAATACTTTTATTACTTAATGAAAATTCTTGGGTTTTTACGTTTTTATTTAAACTATTAAAAAACTCATCATTTAAAACAGTAGAATTTGGAGTATTAAAAATAATATTATTTTTATCATCAATAATAGATAAATCTAAATTACCCATTTTAAATACACCAGTATAATAATATTTACCTGGTATTAAATTAATCCTTATACATATCTCCAACAAATAAACCATAAAAATTATTGTTGTGATTGGAAAATCACCAGTAAATAAAAATGGTAGTCTGTAAACATAACCTCGATTATATACAAAATATAATAAAAATATTAAAAATATAAATAACAATGGTATTTTATTTCTGTTTTTATATATTCTAAAAGCGTGATAAAGTATTAAGCTTCCTACAAAAATTATCCATATGACAATTACTTTATACATAAAACCATATGTATAATCATTTTGAATATTTATATCTTTAAATTTAAATACTAAAAAATGATGACTATTCGTAATTACAATCATAATTAGAATAATAGTTAATGCTAATACATAATAATTAAAAGAAGTTTTTAATCTTGAATTATTTGAATATCTAAGTATTTCATATAAAAAATAAATGTTTATTAATAATGGGATATAATATAAGTACCATAAAAATAAAGAAATACTATCATCAACTCTTCTATCTCTTCCAAACTTTATAAATAACCAAATAATTATTAGTATTGTGTAAATTAAAGAAAGATACTTTATTTTTTTATCTGTAATTCTATAAAATAAAGAATAACCCCAAAGTGTAATAGGAATAGTAAGATATAAATGTAAATTATTAATTACAAAAGGAAAATTTACAAATATATTTTGTTTAAACAAAAATATAATTTGTAATAATATCATAAGTATAAAGAAAATATAAGATATTATATTATTTCTTCTGGTTTTAATCATAAAATCCTCTACTTATAAATATAATATCATTAAAAATAAAAAAAACCGCAATTGCGGCTAAAATAATGAATCATTATGATTAATACCTAAATGTTGGTAAGCTTTTACTGTTGCTATTCTACCTCTTGGAGTTCTATTAATAAAACCTATTTGTAATAAGTAAGGTTCATATACATCCTCTAATGTCATTGTTTCTTCACTTATAGAACTTGCTAATGTTTCTAAACCAACAGGACCACCTTTAAATCTTTCAATAATACCTCTTAAATATCTAATGTCTACTTCATCTAAACCTAAAGAATCAACTTGAAGTCTATCAAGTGCATCCTTCGCTACTTCCTTAGTTATCACACCATCATTATATACTTGAGCAAAGTCTCTAACTCTCCTAAGTAGTCTATTTGCTATTCTAGGAGTCCCTCTTGATCGTGTAGCTATTTGATCAAGTGCATTTTCTTTTATTTCTACATTTAATACACGTGCTGTTCTTTTTACAATTGCTTTTAATTGATCAATAGTATAGTAATCAAGTTTTGACACAATCCCAAATCTATCTCTTAATGGAGCACTTAAATCACCAGCTCTTGTAGTTGCACCAACTAGTGTAAAAGGAGGTAAATCTAATCTTATGCTTCTTACACCTGTATCTTTCCCAATAACTACATCTATACAAAAATCTTCCATTGCTGGATATAATACCTCTTCTACAACTTTAGGTAGTCTATGAATTTCATCAATAAATAAGATATCCCCAGCTTCTAAAGTAGAAAGTATTGCAGCTAAATCACCACTTTTTTCAATACTAGGGCCACTAGTAACCCTTACATGACTACCCATTTCATTAGCAAGTATAAATGATAATGTGGTTTTACCCAACCCTGGAGGACCATACAATAATACATGATCAAGTGATTCATTTCTTTGTAATGCAGCTTGAATAAATACATTTAAATTAGACTTTAATGTATCTTGTCCTACATATTCACTAAGACTTTGTGGTCTTATATTTTCTTCATCATCTCCACTTTCAGGTAAAGATGATAACAGTCTATCTTCAACCATTCATTCACCCCATTTTCTTCTTCATAAGTAATTTTAATCCTAATTTTAAATATTCATCACTATTTAAATTAGGATCTTCTAATAAAGTATTAGTAATGGAGTTTATTTCTCCTTGTTTATATCCTAAATTCTTTAATGCTTCTATAGCATCATTTAGTTCATTGTTTAGTGATTTTTCATTTGATTCACTTATCAATTTTCCTTTTAAGTCTAAAATAATTTGACTTGCAGTTTTTGCACCAACACCAGGCATTGTCTTTAAAAAGTTAATATCTTTACTTTCAATGGAACTTATAATCTTTTTATAATCAGCTTTAGATAATATATTCATTGCTGACTTAGGACCCACTCCCTTAACATTTATTAGTTTCAAGAAAAAATCATGTTCTTCCAAGCTTAAAAACCCAAAAAGACTAATATCATCTTCCCTAACATGTTGGTAAGTATATATTAATTTTTCTTTGTTCAATGTTAATTCATTTGGATGAGAAAAGTTAATTTTATATCCTATACCATTATTATCTAATATCACCCAATCAATTCCATAAGCAAATACTATACCTTTAACAAATGCAATCATTAAATATCACCTTTCAATAAATTGATTATATCATTATTCAACAAATTCAAATCTAAAATCATCTAAAACTACTAAATCTCCTTGTTTTGCTCCAGCTTCTCTTAAAGCAGTATCAACACCAAGTTTTTTCATTGACATACCAAACCTATAAATTCCTTCTTCAGTATCAAAATTAATAGTTTTAAATATTCTACTAGCTTTATCACTAATAATTCTCCATTGACCATTACCTAAATTTAATACTTCTATATCTTTTTCTTCTGGTTCAAAAGTATAAGTAATATGACCTTCTTCATCTTTAGATTCAAACAATGGAAATTGAGGAGTTACACTTAATAAATCCATAATAGCATATAGTAATTCATCAATACCTTCATGAATAATTGCACTTCCCTTATAAACTTTTACTTCTGGATAAGTTTCTTTAAATCTAGCTAGGTTATCTAAAGCTCCATCAACATCAATTTTATTTGCAAAAACTATTTGAGGTCTTTCACTTAGTCTATATTCATATTCCTTTAACTCTTCATTTATAATTTTATAATCTTCAAGTGGATCTCTACCATCAACTCCACCCATATCAATAACATGTATCAAAACTCTACATCTTTCTATATGTTTTAAAAATTCATGACCAAGTCCTTTTCCTTGAGATGCACCTTTAATTAAACCAG
Organism: uncultured Erysipelotrichaceae bacterium; assembly: GCA_964418835.1. Classification (GTDB taxonomy): domain Bacteria; phylum Bacillota_I; class Bacilli_A; order Erysipelotrichales; family Erysipelotrichaceae; genus UBA9076. The sequence continues at coordinate 61,634 of CAYQNJ010000001.1, read as the reverse complement.
GTAAATCAGCCATTACAAAACTTCTACCATCTTTTACTTTAACTACACCTAAGTTTGGGATGATAGTAGTAAAATGATAATCAGCTATTTCTGGTTTAGCTGCTGAAACTACAGATAATAAAGTTGATTTCCCTACAGAAGGAAATCCAATTAAACCAACGTCTGCTAAAAGTTTTAAATCTAATTGTATTTCAAATGATTCTCCACTTTCTCCTGGTTGAGCAAATTCAGGAGCACTATCACGACTTGTTGCAAAGTGTCTATTTCCCTTACCACCTTTGCCACCTTTTGCGATTACTTCTCTTTGATTAACTTCTAATAAATCAGCAATAACTCTTCCAGTTTTTAAATCTTTTACAATAGTTCCTTGCGGTACTTTTATAATTACATCTTCTCCACTAGCTCCGAACATTTTTTTATTTTTACCTGGTTCACCATTTTTTGCGGTAATTGACTTACTATATCTTAAATCTAAAAGAGTTGATTTATTAGTATCAACTTCAAAAATTATACTACCACCTTTTCCTCCATCTCCACCTGAAGGTCCACCAAAAGGAACATATTTTTCACGTCTAAAAGCCACAAGACCATTACCACCATCTCCAGCTTTTACTTTTATTTTTACACTATCTATAAACATACATTTCTCCTAAAATAAAATCCCCAATAATGGGGATTTAATTATGCTTGTGGATATACTGAAACTTTTTTCTTTGCTTTTCCAAAGCGTTCAAATTTAACCACACCATCAACTAAAGCAAACAATGTGTCATCTCCACCACGACCAACATTTGTTCCTGGATGGATTTTTGTTCCACGTTGACGATATAAAATTGATCCAGCACTCGCAAATTCACCGTCAGATTTCTTAGAACCTAAACGTTTTGAATGAGAGTCACGACCGTTCTTTGTAGAACTAACACCTTTTTTACTTGCAAAGAACTGAATATCTAACATAAACTTCATGGGTTACACCTCCTGTTTAATAATTTTTATATTTTTTGAATAAACTTCTAATATTGTTTCTAATTGAATAATACCAGTATTCATTATTGTATCTGATACATCATTAGGCTCAGGTATTTTTATAGTAATAATATTATTAGCTACTGTACATTTTGCACTTGGATATAATATATCTAATGCATTACATAAACCAATTACTATACTACTAACACCTGCACAAACTAAATCTTCACCATGATTAGCATAATCTGAATGTCCATGACTATTCATACCAACTATTCTATCATTATGCTTTTGAACACTAACATAAATCATAATTAACCAACTATTGTGTCTACAGTTAATTTTGTATAAGGTTGTCTATGACCTTGTTTTTTTCTAGTTGAGCCTTTTTTAGCTTTGTATTTGAAAATCGTAATTTTCTTGTCTTTTCCTTGTTTAGCAACTGTACATTCTACCTTTGCTCCTTCAACATAAGGAGTTCCGATTTTAGTACTAGCATCAGAAAGTAATACAACTTTATCTAAAGTAATTTTATCTCCTACTTCAGCTTCTAGTTTTTCAACATAGATTTCTTGTCCTTCTTTTACTATTAATTGCTTTCCACCAGTTTCAACTACTGCGTACATAACTTGCACCTCCAATTCTTTTTTGCTTAAGACGCGCCAACTTGGGGGTCTAATGACACTTATTATCCCAATGATTGAGCGGTTATTGCCTATAGAGGCCTATAACATAGCGATAATACCATAAATAACTATATAAGTCAACCAAACAATGACATTTGATTTGTTTCAGATAAACCCTTTAAACAGCCTAAATTATCTAGTTTTTCTACTAACTTAGAAGACAATTGAGTTCTATTTATTAAGTCTTCTTTTGATATAAATTCTCCATTTTTCCTAGCATCTTCTATCGACTTAGCAACACCAACTCCTAAACCATCTACAGTTATAAATGAAGGAATTATTACTTTAGGATCATCCTTATCTACGCTAAATTCTGTTGCCTTAGATTTATATAAGTCAATATTACTAATAGAATAGCCTCTTGCATATAATTCTTTAGTTATCTCTAAAGTATCATACAAAGCTCTTTCTTTATTCGTAGCTCTTTGTTCTCCAAAAACACGTAATCTAGATTCTATATCATTCATTCTTAACTTAACAGCAAGACTACCTTTGGACATTGTTTCAATTTCATATGCATCACATCTTAAAGTAAAATATTGTACATAGAAATAATGTGGATAATATACTTTAAACCAAGCAATTCTTAAAGCCATAATAACATAAGCACAAGCATGAGCTTTAGGAAACATATACTTAATTTTTTTACAACTATCAATATACCAATCAGGAACATTATGACTCTTCATAATATCTTCCCAATCAGCTTTTAAACCTTTACCCTTTCTTACTGATTCCATAATATTGAATGCAGTAATAGGTTCTAAACCTTTTTCAATTAAATAAGTCATAATATCATCTCTACACCCTATTACTTCTTCGAGTGGTACACCACTTTGTATTAGTGTCTGAGCATTGTTTGCCCATACATCAGTACCATGTGTCAATCCTGAAATAATAACTAATTCACTAAATTTAGTAGGTTTACACTCTTCTAAAACTCTTCTTGTAATTCTAGTACCAAATTCTGGTAGTCCCATTGCACCAGTTTTCTCCTCATAATTTCTAGTATCGGCATTTAATTCTTCTGAAGAAGAAAATAAAGATAATACTCTTTTATCATTCATTGGAATTGTAGTTGGATCAATATTAGAAATATTATATAAAAGTCTCATTGCAGTAGGATCAATATGGCCCAAAATATCAAATTTAAGTACATTATCATGAATATCATGGAAGTCAAAATGAGTAGTTTTCCATTCAGAATTCTTATCATTTGCAGGAAATTGAATTGGAGTAAAATCAGATGGATCTTTATCCTGCGGAATAACAATAATACCACCAGGATGTTGACCAGTTGTTCTTTTTATACCTACACATCCACTAGCTAGATATTCTTTTGTGGCTTTACTAACATGTTCTAGTCCCATTTCCTCTAAATATCCACTAACATAACCAAAAGCAGTCTTATCAGCAACAGTACCTATTGTACCAGCTCTAAATACATGATCTTCTCCAAAGACTTCCTTAGTAAAATTATGTGCCTTAGCTTGATACTCATTTGAAAAGTTAAGATCAATATCTGGAACTTTATCACCTTTAAACCCTAAGAAAGTTTCAAATGGTATATTATGTCCATCACCCTTCATTATTTCATTGCACTTAGGACATGGTTTATCTTCTAAATCATAACCAGAAGCAACACTGCCATCTAAAACAAACTCATTATGACCACAGTTTTTACAAATATAATGAGGGCTTAGTGGATTTACTTCAGTAATATTTGACATGGTAGCAACAAAAGATGAGCCAACAGAACCTCTTGAACCAACTAAATATCCATCTTCATTACTCTTTTTAACAAGTAAATGTGAAATATAATAAACAACAGAATATCCATTGCTTATGATACTATCAAGCTCTCTTTCTAATCTTTTACTAACAATATCAGGTAGTTTTTTACCATAAATTTTATGCGCATTAACATAACAAACATTTCTCAGTTTTTCAGCAGATCCTTCTACTATTGGTGGATATGTACCTTCAGGTACAGGTAATACATACTCTATACTATCAAAAATTAATTTTGTATTATCAATAACCAACATTTTAGATAAATCTGGATCATTTAACCAACTAAAACAATCTAACATTTCATTAGTCGTTCTAAAATGTTGATTAGGATTTATATTTGATTTTCTTAAATTTTTATTTCTAATATATAAAGGATGTCTAACTCCACCTACCCCTTGTGAATTAATATATACATCTCTAAACTTCTTTTGTTCAGGTATTAAATAGTGAACATCACCAGTAGCAACTATAGTTTTATTAAGCTTAACTGATGTATCTATTATTCTTCTAATTATTTCTTTTAATCTTTCCATATCTTTTATAGAATTCATAACTAATAGATTACTATAGTTATCTAAAGGTTGAATTTCTATATAATCATAAAATGAAATAGCTTTTTCTAATGATGATTGATCCTTATTAGCAGCACACTCAAAAACATCACCATTTAAACAAGCAGAACCAAGTAATAGGTTTTCACGATTATCATTTAATCCTTCTTTAAATATACGAGGTTCAGATAAGAATTCCTCTCCACCTTTTCCAAAAACTGCAAGAGATTTTGTATTAGAAGTAGTTACAAGTTCATATAAATCTTTAATTCCTTTTTGATTCTTAGCTAATACAACAACATGACTTGCCCTATTTTTAGAAAAAGCATTTTCATCTTGTAGTTTTTGTAGTTCATTTAAAGTGTATGCACCCTTCTTATCGACTTCATTTAACATTCTTAAAAAAGTATCACCAAGCACTTTAGCATCATAATCTGCTCTATGAGCCACATCTTCATCATAGGTTACACCATATAGTCTAGCTATATTACCAAGCCTGTATGCCCTTCTATCACTATGAAGAGCCCTTGCTAAGTCTAGAGTATCAATAACAGGATTCTTTAATTCTTCTTTTCCTATTCTTTTTAGAGATTCATTAAGAAATCCAAAGTCAAAATCAGCATTATGTGCAACTAAAACACTATCACCAATAAAGCTTAGAATTTTATCAATAACATCTTTAAATTCAGGTTCATTATCAACCATGCTATTTGTAATATTTGTTTTAAACGAAATAAACTCAGGTATATCCATATTAGGGTTTATAAACATTTGTAGTTTACCTATTTCTTCATGGTTTTTTATTTTAATCGCCCCAAATTCAATAATCCTATCAAAATGATTTGATAAACCAGTTGTTTCTAAGTCAAAGATTACATAAGTTTGATCTCTTAATAAAGAGTCATTTGCATTTTGAACTATTGATAGATTCTTATCAGTCATATACATCTCACAACCATATAAAACTTTGAAACTTCTATCTTTGTGTTTAGAAAGTAAAGATTTTGCTTTATTATGTGCTTTTGCAAAAGCTTGAACAGAACCATGATCACAAATAGTAACTCCTTCATGACCTAAATTAAAAGCATGTTCAATAACTTCATCTACATCACATACTCCATCCATTTCTGACATAGTTGTATGTAGGTGAAGTTCAATTCTTTTATCTATAGCATCATCAACAATTTTATTTTCAACATAAGGAACCATTTTACCTATTTTAAAAATATATTCCTTACTAAAGGAATCAAATACTATATCTCCATAAAATATAAATGACTTCCCTTTCTTTAAACTATCAAATTTTTCAGGTTTATCATCTTTTCTTTCAAATATCTTCGCATTTATTCCACCATTACCATCTGTAACAAGTAATGTAGCAATTCTATTATTAGATGCTTTTGAAGTTGTTAAATTTATAGATAATATTTTGCCTGTAAACTTTACATGAAATTCTTCATTATTTTCTAAATTTGCTAAATTAACTAAAGAATAATCTTCAAGTTTAATTCTGTTATTCTTTTTAAAATTAGAAAAATTATTCTTTTGATTTTCCTTTATAATAACAACCTTTTCTTCAGGTATATCTATAATGTTACTTTCAATTATATCAATCAAAATATTCTTGAATCCAAAATCATTTAGTTTATTAATATAAAAATCTACTTTTGATTTTAATTTATTTATATTAATATTATTATCTAGTAAAAATTCAACACTTTTTTTATCATCATCATACTTAAAAAGAATGTTTTTAAACAAGAATAATTCTTTATTTGATTTTGTAATATAGTCAATATATTTACTTATAGTATTTAAATCATATCTAGAAGATTGTGTATCAATTTTAATTTCTACATTTACTTCTAATTTCTTCTCCAACATTTTTTTAATCTTTGAATAATTCTCAAATGTTAAAGGTAAATTACTATTTAAATCTAAATTTAATAAGTTTCTATTTTTAAAAAATGTGATATTTATTATATCAATTTGACCAAATGTTATCTTATCGCTCGTATTTAAAGGAATATCTCCCATTATTTCTAATATATTCATATTTATCTCCATTTTTAAAAACCCAAAAAGGTATATAATACTATGAATCATTATAACATTAAAAAAGCAAAAAACAGGAAGTATTAGATTCCTGTTTTTTATATTAATATAAAACTTTACTTAAAAATTCTATTGTCCTTGGATTTTGAGGATTATCAAATATTTGTTTAGGAGTACCTTGTTCAGCTATAATTCCTTCATCCATAAATAACACCCTATCAGATACCTGTTTAGCAAAGCCCATTTCATGAGTTACTATCACACAAGTCATCCCGGCATCAACTAGACTTTTTATTACATCCAATACATCTTTAACCATTTCTGGATCTAATGCACTTGTTGGTTCATCAAACAACATAACATCAGGATGCATAGCTAGTGCTCTAACTATAGCAAGTCTTTGTTTTTGTCCACCAGATAGTTTTCTAGGATACTCATTTGCTTTATCTTCAAGCCCTACAGTTTTAAGTAATTTCATAGCTTCTTCATTAGCTTGTTCTTTAGGAACTTTTAATTCTAATGTTGGAGTTATTGTAATATTTTCTAATACTGTAAGATGTGGAAATACATTAAAATGCTGAAATACCATTCCTATTTTTCTTCTATGAAGATCAATATTTACCTTTGAATCAGTTATATCAACACCTTCAAATATAACTTTTCCTGACTCAGGTTTTTCTAATAAATTCAAACATCTTAGAAAAGTAGATTTACCAGAACCTGAAGGTCCAACAATACTTACAACTTCTCCTTTATGTATTACTTCACTTACATTTTTCAATACATGTAAGTCACCAAAACTTTTATTCAAGTTTTCTACTTTTATTAGCACATCATTAGTCACTTACACTCAACCTCTTTTCTAATAAACTAACCCCATAAGATAATATTAATGTTACTAACAAATATATTCCAGCAATTATAAATAATGGTTGCCATATAAGAAACTTATTTCCTAAAGTTGTTTTAACAAACATTAATTCATGTAAAGCTAAAGTAGATGCTAAAGATGTTTCTTTAACCATCATAATATATTCATTACCTAATGAAGGAATAATTGATTTAATTGCTTGAGGAAGTACTATTTTAATCATACAATTCTTACTACTCATACCTAAAGATCTTGCAGCTTCAGTTTGTCCTTTATCTACTGATAAAATACCACCTCTTATTATTTCACTTACATATGCACTACTATTTACAATTAATGCCATCAATACAAATGTAGTTTTAGATAAGTTATTTAATAATGGAAAAGCCATAGGTAGAAAATAATAGAATATATATAGTTGAACTAATATTGGTGTACCTCTGAATGCTGTTACATAAGTAATCCCAAAGGCATTGATGATTTTATTTTTTGATAAGGTCATCATTGTAATAAATGCCCCTAATATACTACCAAATAATACCGCTACAAACGCAAGTTTTAGTGTTGTCCATAAACCACTAAGAAACAAGGGATAATATTCAAATAGTACTTCTAATATTCCAGGTCCACCCATTTATAAACTCCTTCTATTCTTCAAAATCAATTCCTAATTCTTTTGCTTGAACTTTAGCATTTGCATGCCATTCTTCAAATTTACCAGTTTCATTTACTTCTGTAATAATTTCATTAACTTTTTCTATTAATGCGGTTTCACCTTTTTTAGCAGCAACTACATTTCCTGCATAATCATTGTACATTGTTAAATCAAATTCAAATTTTGCAATAGCTGTATCTGACATTGTATTAGCATAACCTTTTGCAATATCACATGATAATGCCAAACCTTGTACTTTACCTGATTGAAGAGCTAATACACCTTGATCAATTGCCTGTACTACTTCTAATGTAGCATTAGGTATTTGATCTTCAACATACATTTCTTGTAATGATGCAGCTTGTGCAGCTATTGTTGTACCTTCCATTGATTCTATTGTAGGATACTTTTCTACATCTTCTTTTTTAAGTAATACTGTATGACAAGAAGATTCAGAATCTTCAGTATTGTTATAACCTAATGATAATTCATAACTTTCTGCACGATCTTCTTTCCATCCAAATCCAGATATAGCTAAATCAACTTTACCTGTATCAACTGCAGTTAGTGTTCCTGCAAAATCCATAGTTTCAATTTTTAATTCAACTCCAAGTTGTTGAGCTATATATTTTGCAAGTTCAATATCAGAACCTATTGGTTGTTGGTTTGCATCAAGAAATTCCATTGGTGGATAATCAGGTGATGTACCAACAATTAATGTTTTACTCTCTAGTATTTTATTTAGAACTGTACTTCCTTCAGCAGTAGAAGTTTCAGTAGTAGCCTCTACATTAGTTTCTTCTGTTTTAGTACTAGAAGAACAACCAACTATAGATAAAGTTAGAATTAATACGATTGTAATTTTTAATAAGTTATTTAAATTTTTCATTTTCTTTCCCTCCAATTAAAATTTATATTTTTATAAAACCTCTATCACTTAACATGTCATACCCCCTTTAACATAAAAATCGTCTCTGAATATACAAGAGACGACTATGCGCGGTACCACTCTAATTGTTATATTAAAAAATATAACCACTCATTACGTTAACGCCGATATACGATTTAACCTACTCTATTTCAGCTAAACTTCTCACAAATGCGTTTCAATCACTAAGGTACCGAATGGCTTACACTCTACCCAAACTCGCTAATGGTTTTAGTAATCTACTCTTTTGATCTAAGAATTTATATCTAATATAAAGCAAATTTGAAACAATGTCAACATATTTTGTAATATTTTACATTAAATGTAAATATTTACATGTTAATAAAAAAATAACGAATTACTTTGTTATTTAGATGCTTTTTCAATTGCAGCATTTACTGCTGTAATTAAAGCTTCACTACTTACTGTAGCTCCAGATACAGTGTCTACTTCAGTAGATTGATTTTCAATAATTGATTTAATAACAGTTTCCATAGCTGTATCTCCTAATCCTTCAGTTTCTTCTGAAGCACTAACAACTATTTCAGTAATTGCTGTATCAGAGAATGTAACATCAACTGTAATATCTCCATTATGAGCTGCTACTGTTTCACTAATTGTTCCTGCAGTATATTTAGCTTCAGCTCCAGCATCAGCAGTTTCTTTTGATCCACATGCAACTAATGATAAAGTAACCATTGCTACCAGTAATAAACTAATAATCTTTTTCATTTCTTTTCCTCCTTACTAAATAATATATTTTTTTAATTTTATAGTCAAATAATGTCATTAAACTATTATATCGTTTATAATATATTAAGGTGATGAAATGAAAGTAAAATGCATAAACTGTAAAACTGATTTAAATAAAGTGATCACAAAAAATTTCGATGAATATTTAGTTGGTAGATATGAATGTAGTAAATGTAGAAACAAACAAAAAAGATATATTAGTGAACTAGATTTAATGATATATTTTGGTTTAAGTTGCTTATCATATGCACTATCTATATTTATAGTATTCACATTATTCAATATAATAAATGATATTATGATATCTTCAATAATTGTTGCTATATTCTTTATTGGTTTATTCTTCTTGTTTAGAATTATTCCATTATGGATATATGATAAAGCTCCATTAAAATATGAATGGAAAGAATATAAATTTCGTGAAGAAGAAAAACAAATATCTAAAAGAATGAAATGGCAATTTATTATGTTTCTTATAGTTTCATTTATGTTTGGAACATCAAATGAATTTACAATATTCTTTATTATATTAATAGTTGCTTTTATAATAATTACATTTATTAAAATATATCTTCTATACAAAAGAGAAAAACAAACTGTACTCCAAAATAAAGGACTAGCTAAATAGCTAGTCCCATTTTTTTATTTTTTAACTGTATATTTTCTAATATCTAATGCTACTGCGATTATAATTACTAAACCTTGAACAATATATTGCCAAGATGTATCAATTCCTAAGAACTGCATACAAGTCTTTAGTAATTCAAATACAAGTACTCCTAATAAGATTCCAGGAACTGTACCAATACCACCAGTAGTAGAAACACCACCAATTGTTGAAGCTGCAATTGCTTCTAGTTCGTATCCTAAACCTAAGTTAACTGATGCACCACCTGATTTAGCAGCTAATAAGAAACCTGCAAACCCATACATAACACCTGCTAAAGTATAAATTCTTAATTTAGCAGCAGTTGTATTAACACCAGATACTTCCGCAGCATGTTCATTACCACCAATAGCATACATGTATTTACCATGTCTTGTTTTGTTATATAAGAACCAGAAGAACACCCCTACTACAACCGCAATAATTAATAAGAATTTAATTGGTTGACCTAATCCTAAATCAATACCGGCGGTCGCAATTTGAGTATAATCTCTTCTTAAACCTCCTAATGGAGTAGCTCCAGAATATACTAAGTTAATACCATAAACAATTGTTTGCATACCTAATGTAGTAAGAAATGGTGGAACGTTGAAATAAGATATTACAACACCATTTAATAATCCAAATATACCTGTTAATAATATTACTCCTAAGAATACTAATATTATTGGAAGTTGAGGTAAATTAGGGAAAAATTTATCAGCATAGTCAGCTCTTTGTAATAATGTACAAGATAAAACTCCACCTAAACCAACTAATCTACCAGCACTTAAGTCTGTACCTTTTGTTATTAAACAACCACTAACACCTAAAGCTATTAAGAATCTTGGTGAAACATTACTAGCTATATTGAAGAAGTTAGTCATTGAGAAGAAACCATCTTGTGTAAAGCCAACATAAACTACTAAAGCAAATAACAAGATAATTATTGCATTATTCTCTAAAAAATTCTTTATTTTATTTGTTTCCATATAGTATCTCCCTTACATAAATTTAGTTGCTAAACTCATAATAACTTCTTGAGTAGCATCTTTTCCATCAACAAAGCCAGAAACCTTACCTTCGCACATTACCATGATACGATCACTCATACCTATTAACTCTGGCATTTCAGAAGATATCATAATTATTGATTTACCTTGTTTTGCTAAATCAGCAATTATTGAATATATTTCATATTTAGCTCCAACGTCAATACCCCTAGTTGGTTCATCTAATATTAATATATCAGGGTTGTTTGCTAACCATCTACCTATGATAACTTTTTGTTGATTACCACCAGATAATGATTGTATTTGAGTCTTAGAACTTGGAGTTTTAATACTCATTTTTTCAATATTTTCATTAACAACTTTTTCTAAAGCTTTATTATTTAAAACTATTTTATAATCTAAGTATTTATCTAAAGAAGCAATACCAACATTATCATAAATAGATAAAACCCCAAATATACCTGTGGCTCTTCTATCCTCTGTTAATAAAGCTATTCCTTTTGTTATAGCATCTCTAGGACGTTTTATTTTTAATTCTTGTCCAAGATATGTAATCTTACCATGAGTAATATGTCTAACTCCAAAAATTGCTTCCATAAGTTCAGTTCTTTGAGCACCAACTAATCCACCAATTCCAAGTATTTCACCTTTTCTTAAATTAAATGAAACATCTTTAAACGATTTTGGATCAATTGAAGTAAAATTATCAATTTCAAGAACCACTTCTCCAGGAATATTTTCTCTTGGAGGGAATCTGTTAGTTAATTCTCTACCAACCATTCTTTTAATAATTAAATCAGTAGTCAATTCGTTTGATGGCCAAGTCCCAACATAAGTACCATCACGCATTATACTTACTTCGTCAGAAATTTTTAAAATTTCTTCCATCTTATGAGAAATATAAATAATCGATACTCCATTATCACGTAATTTATTAATGATATCGAATAATCCTTCTACTTCATTTTCTGTTAATGATGATGTAGGTTCATCCATTATTACTAGTTTTGCATCAGCAGAAACAGCTTTTGCAATTTCAACAGATTGCATTTGAGAAACAGATAGTGTACTCAATTTTACTTTCGAGTTGAAATTCATATTTACTTCTTTTAGTAACCTATCAGTTTCAGCATACAATTTAGCATGATCAATTACTTCTAGTGGTCCATATTTTTTTGTAGGATATCTACCTAAAAATATATTTTCTGCAATACTTCTATCTAATATAGGAGTTTGTTCTTGTTGAACCATTGCAATACCACGAGACAATGCATCAGCAGTATTTGTTATATGAACCTTTTCTCCATTAAATATTACCTCTCCTTCATCCATTCTATAGATTCCAAAGAGACACTTCATTAATGTAGATTTACCAGCACCATTTTCACCCATTAAAGCATGTACTGTTCCAGGTCTAATATTCAATTGTACTTTATCGAGTGCTTTAACTCCAGGAAAGCTTTTACTTATATCTTTCATTTGTAAAATGTATTCTTCCATTTGAACCCCCTGTACTTTATCTTAGAAAATCAAGTGTGCTTTAGGCACACTTGACTTATTTCTTTAAAATTTTTTAATAATTATTTTAAGAATTCATCTACGTTTGCACTAGTTACTTTAACATAGTCAACCCAGTAGTATTTATCTAATTTATCACCATTAACTGCTTTAACAGCTGCATCAACTGCAGTGTGAGATTGTCCGATATGGTCATTTAACACTGTACCAGTCATAGCGCCATCTTTAACAAGTTGTTTAGCTTCTTCAAGAGCATCAACACCTACTAAATAAATGTCAGTTCCAACAGTTCTTCCTGCAGCAGCGATTGCTTGAGAAGCACCTAATGCCATTGAGTCGTTATTTGAGAATACAACTTCAACTTTTTCACCGAATTTAACTAAAGCGTTAGCTGTGATTTCTTGACCTTTTGCTTGGTCCCAGTCACCACGTTGTTCATCAAGTTTTTCAACTTTTAATCCTGATTTTTCTTCATATTGAGAAATAGAGAATTCAGTTCTGTATTTAGCATCAACGTTTTCTGGGTCTCCAACGATCATTACATATTGTAGAACGCCATCACCATTTAAATCGCCTTTGTTTTCTAAATCAGCAATAATTTCACCTTGGAATTTACCTGATTGTCTAGCATCAGCTCCAACATAAGTGTATTTTCCTTCATAGTCTTGACCATCATATAGATTCATGTCAGCTTCTTCAGGTTCACGGTTAATGAATACGCATGGAATTCCAGCTGCAGCACATTTGTCAATAACTGTTGCTGCTGAAGTTGATTGTACAAGGTTAATTATTAGAACATCATATCCTTGTTGAATAAATGCATCGATTTGATTTGTTTGTTCAGCTTGGTCATTTTTACCATCTTGAATTGTTACTTCGTAAGTATTTCCATCATTTAATGATGCGAAATAGCTGTCGATTTCTTCACGATATAGTGTCATGAAGTTATCATCAAACTTGTAGATTGAAACACCAACTTTTACAGTTTCTCCTGCTGGAGCTTCTGTAGTAGTTTCTTCTGTTGTTTCTTCTGTTGCAGGTTCTTCAGTAGCTGCTGGTGCACTTGTATTACATCCTACTAAACTTAGTAAGATTGCACCTGCCGCTAGTAGAGCTAAGAGTTTTTTCATTTTGTTATCCTCCGTTTACTTAGCGTATTTTAAATACATCTTCATGTTAAAATTTATTAACCTTTTTGTCAATACAAGCGGTTACATTTATTAAACAAATATAAAGATTTACTAAATAAAACTTAAAATATATGAAAAATATTTCAAAATAACTAAATTTCATAATCAATGTCTTTATTGTAATATTTATCGTTTTATTAACAAAATGATTAAAAATTTTTGTTTAGTAAATATTGACAATTATTTACTACATGTTAAATTATAAGTAAATAAGACATTAGGGAGTATAAATCATGGTCACATTAAAGGATATAGCAAAGAAAACAGGAATATCAACTGCTGCAGTATCAAGGATATTAAATTATGACTCAACACTAAAAGTACCAGAAGCAACCAAAAATAAAGTATTTAATGAAGCACGAAATTTAGGTTACATTAAAAAGAATGTAAAAAGAAAAAATGCTTACGAAAATATAAAAGTTGGGATTGTTCAATGGTATACAATTGATAAAGAACTTACAGACCCCTTCTATCTATCAATTAGAATTGGTGCAGAAAACTTTTTAACTAAAATTAATTATCAAATATTTAGAATATTTAGAGATGAAAACAACTATTTTAATAAGATACAAAACTTAGATGCTATTATTTGTATTGGTAAATTTTCTAAGCAAGAAATTGCTGATTTCAGAAAAATATCTGACAGAATTGTATTCTTAGATATGATATTACCAAAAATTTATGTTTCTTCTATAACCATGGATATAGAAAATGCACTAAAAGATGCATTAGACTATTTATGGACTCTTGGACATAGAAAAATTGGCTATTTAGGTGGTAAGGAATATACAAGTGATGGTGAATACTACCCTGATAAAAGAATTACATCATTTAGAAATTTCTGTACCCAACATAATATATTAAATGAAAAGTATATTATTGAAGATAAATTTACAATTGAATCAGGATATTCTATGCTTCAAGAATTACTTAAAACAAATAGAATGCCAACTGCAATATTTTGTGCAAATGATTTGATTGCTCAAGGTGCTATGAGAGCTGCTACTGAAGCAGGAATTAAAATACCTGATAACTTATCAATTATTGGCTATAATAATGATCAAGGAACTGCATTCACAAACCCTCCATTAACAACTGTAAATGCTCCTAGTAATAAAATTGGAGAATTTGGAGCACAATTAATATCACTATTCATCCAACAAAAAAAGATACATCCAATAAATATTGTTTTACCTTGTGATTTAGTAATAAGAGACTCTTGTGCAAGTATAAATGAATAATAGAAAAACTGGCTTATTAAGCCAGTTTTTCATATCCCGTTTATTTCTTCAGAAAGTTCTTCAAGAAAGAACTTGCGGTTTTAACTAATTGTCTACTAGCAGCATTTTCTAATTGATTAATAGTTTTTCTTGAAATTCTATCAAACAATGTTTTTTGTTGTTTTTCTTTTCTTGCTGCTTCTTTTGCTTCTTCTTTTGCCTTTATTGCATCTAGTTTTTCTTGCTCTTTTGCAAGTTTATCTAACTCTAATTGTTTCGCTTCTTCTTCTCTTATATCATCAATTTCTTCAAAAGCACTTATATTATCAATAGACTTTTCATACTTGCCATACATAGAACCATTTCTAATTGAATCTTTTTGTACAAGTACATCTACTTGACCCATCATACTTGATGGAGGTAATATTTTAGTTTTTTCTACTACTGTAGGAGCACCATCTTCATCTAATACTGAAACTAATGCAGTTCCTGTTTTCATATTTGTTATAACTTCAGCTGTATCAAAGTTTGGGTTAGCTCTAAAAGAATCCGCAGCCAATTTAACAGCTTTAATTTCACTTGGAGTATATGCTCTTAAAGAATGTTGTATTCTATTTGAAAGTTGAGCCAATACTTCATTAGGAATATCTGTAGGACTTTGAGTACAGAAGAATATACCAACACCCTTAGATCTAATTAACTTAACAGTTTGAATAATTCTTTCTAATAAATTTTTAGGCGCATTGTTAAATAACATATGAGCTTCATCAAAGAAGAAAACCATTTTAGGTTTATCTAAGTCCCCCACCTCTGGCATCCTCTCGTAAAGACAAGTCAATAACCATAACATAAATGTAGCATATAGACTTGGTTTATGAACTAGCTTTCTACAATCAAGAACATTCATAACACCTTGATTACCTATTGTATAAAACCAATCTTCAATATCAATTGAAGGTTGACCAAAGAATAGTTCTCCACCTTCTTGTTCTAAAACTAATAATTGTCGTAAGATTGCTCCAACACTTTGTTTAGAAACATTACCATATTTAATAGTTAGTTCTTTAGATTTTTCTCCAACATAACTAGTCATTGCTTGTAAATCTTTTAAATCATATAAAGCTAAATCCATATCTTCAGCAACTTTAAATACAATATTTAAAACACCTAATTGAGCTTCTGTTAAATCTAAAATTCTACTTAATAACAATGGTCCCATACTCTCAATTGTAGCTCTAACTGGGTGACCAAATTCTTGATATACATCATAAAAATGCACTGGATATCTTTTTGTTTCAAAACCTTCAATACCCATTGAATCAAGTCTTTCTTGTATTTTAGATATATCACCAGATTTAATCATACCTGATAAATCACCCTTGATATCAGCTAAAAATACAGGTACACCTAAGTCACTTAAAGACTCAGCAAGAACTTTTAAAGTAATTGTTTTACCAGTACCTGAAGCACCAGCTATTAATCCGTGTCTATTCATTTGATGAGGTAAAATATATATTTCTTTTTCCTCAGCTTTTCCAATTAAGATTTTATTTTCTTTTATCATATTACACCTATTCCTTATATAAATATTACATTAAATTTATATAATTTGATAGCCACCAACTGGTCTAATAGAAAGTACATGACAAGAATTGCTTCCAAACACTTTTTCAATTTGATTAATATATTTATCTAACATATTTTTTGGAACAAAAGCTTGTATAGTTCCTGCTAAACCACCACCATGAACTCTATATGCGCCTTTACCCTTTAATAATTGTTCACTAACTCCTAATGCTAAAGCCAATTCTTGGATATTTTCTTTATTTGCCTTATAAACATTTTGTAAATACATATATGAAGAATATCCTGATTCAATAATTAGTTTCTTAAATGTTTCTAAATCATTTTCTTTTAAAGCTTTTACTTGATCTAATACTCTATCTGTTTCATTCAAGAAATGAATTGCTCTTAAAATAGCTCTATCTGAACAAACTTCTTTTACCTTATCTATGTTATTTAATAGTTCATCCATTGTAATTTCAGATAATACTTCTTTATTAAATACTTTAGCAACCTCTTTCATTTCAAAAGGCATTAATCCATATTCATCACTTAAATCAGCATGACTACCTTTTGTATCTACTAAACATAATGCATAATCACTATGTGCAAAATCAAAATCAATCGCTTCAACAATTGGATTTTCTTTATCTTTAAAATCAATAGTTACAAAACCACCTACTGAACAAGCCATTTGATCTAATAATCCACAAGGTTTCATAAAATAATTATTCTCAGCATATTGACCAATTTTTGCAATAGTAACTCTATCAACTTTTCCATCATTATATAAATAATTAAATATATTACCTACTAACACTTCAAACGCTGCACTACTAGAAATTCCAGAGCCTTGTAATACATCTGAATGACTATAAGCTTTAAAACCACCAATATTATAACCCAGTTCTTTAAACTTAAATGCAGTTCCTCTAATTAAAGATTCTGAAGTAAATTTCTCCTCTGGTTTAATTTCTAAATCATTAACATTAATTGTATTAGTATTAAAATTCTCACTCATGTAGTCAATTGTATCTTCATATTTGCAAACTACAGCCGCAATATCCATATTTACACTTGCTGCCAAAACTCTTCCTTGTTGATGGTCAGTGTGATTTCCACCAACCTCAGTTCTTCCAGGAGCACATATTAAATGAGCATCATCTAAATCACCAAATTTCTCCATTGCATTATCAAGTAACTTGGTATATCTTTCTTTAGATCCACTTACATCTTCTTTACATGTAAGCATCTGTAATTGCTCATCAAATTTTCCTTCTAAAAGTTGTTTTTTAATATCACTTATCTTCATCCTAGCCCTCCCTGTTAAAGATAAACTCTGTTCTATGTTTCATTATCTCATTTGCTTTAAGTATAGGTTTAACTTCAGAACTATAATTTATAGCATTTGGATAAAACTGAGTTTCAAAACATACTGCACTTCTTCTAGGGAAAGTACCATTATCTTTACCCCTAGCATTTCCATCTAAAAAATTACCTGAATACATATGAAAACCCGGTAAATCACTATATACACTCATTGTTATATCGTTTGCTTTACAAGTAACCATTTTTCTAAATGAATCACCTTTTACTATAAAATGATGATCATAACCATTTCCATTAATAATTTGTTCATTGTTATCTTCAATATTTTTTCCTAATGATTTAAAACTTCTAAAATCAAATGGAGTATTAGTTACATCAAATGTTTCATTAAGTGTTAAACCATCTTTATCTACTTTAGCAACTTTATCAACATCACACATCACTTCATGATCTAAAACACTAATTGAACCAGGACCATTGAAATTAAAGAAAGCATGATTTGTCATAGAAAAGATTGTATCTTTATCACTAATACCTTCATACTCATATCCAAATCCATCATCTAACAATGTATAAGTTACTTTGACCTTTAAATTACCAGGATAACCTTCTTCATTATCCTTTGAAAAGAATGTACAAATAAGTTTATTATCCTCTTTTTTGATATTCCATATTTGTTTATCAAACCCAAATTCACCACCATGTAATGAATTTGGTCCATTATTAACAGTAACATTGTAATCAATGTTATTTAAACTAAACTTCCCATTACCTGTTCTATTACAAACTCTTCCAATACTACCACCCATATATGGTACATCTTCCACATAACCTCTAACATCATCAAATCCTTGCACAACATCAACATTATTTTCTTTTACAATAAAAGAAACAAGTGTTGCACCATAATTTGTTACTTTTAGAATAAACTTATCATTTTCTAGTTCATATAAATAACATTTTCTACCATCTTTTAAATTTCCAAATTCTTTCATTATCTCACCATCTTTTCAAATGCATTCTTTGCAGCATTTTGTTCTGCTTTCTTTTTACTATTTCCACTTCCTACACCCAGTGTTAAATCATCTAACATTACCTTTACTTTAAATAAAGGATTATTACTAGGACCAACCATACTAACAACTTCATATACTACAGTCTTTCTTGTATCACTTTGAATGTATTCTTGTAGTTTTGTTTTATAATCTAAATTAACTTCAATATCATCTGGATTATTAATTCTAGGAGTTATAACTTCATCAAGAATACTAACAATTTTAGCTAAGCCTTGATCAATATATAATGCCCCAATAAATGCTTCAAACATATCAGCAAGAATTGAATCCTTTTTTCTTCCACCATTTCTTTCTTCACCAGTACCAAGCAATAAAAAGCTATCTAAATTTAATTCTTTTGCATATATAGATAATGCTTTCTCACAAACCAACCTAGCTCTTAAAGTTGTCATTTGCCCTTCATTTAAAGGTGGATTAAATTTAAATAGTTTTTCACTAACCCAAACTTGTAATACTGCATCTCCCATATATTCTAATCGTTCATTATCTGACTTACTCTTATGTTCATTTGCATAAGAGGAGTGCATAAACGCTTGATGTATTAACTTTTTATTCTTAACGTTAATACCCCTATCTTTTAACCACTTTATGACTTCCATAAATCTCCTTAATCCATATATCCTATGCTTGTATTATTTTCAATTTCTATTAAATTAATTAAATTTTTATTATCAACTTTATCTTTGTTTTCTATTATTTCATTTGCATCAATTCTAGATTGATTAATTATTTTTGTATCTTCAAATAAATTACCCAAAATAAAGCCTGGAACACCACTCTGTCTTGTCCCTAGTATATCACCTGGACCACGCAAACGTAAGTCTTCAGCAGAAATTTCAAAACCATTATTTGAATTTAGTAAAACATTCAATCTTTTTAACGATTCTTCATCTTTAGAGTCTGTCAATAAATAACAAACTCCTTCCTTATTTCCTCTTTGTATTCTACCTCTTAACTGATGTAATTGACTAAGTCCAAAACGGTGAGAATCATAGATAATCATCACAGTTGCATTAGGAACATTCACACCCACTTCAACAACAGTAGTACTTATTAAAACTTGTATATTATTTTTACTAAAATCATCCATAATTAATTCTTTTTCTTCACTACTCATTTTCCCATGTAGTAACCCAACATTGTATCTACCATTAAAATATTTTTTTAAGTTTTCATATACTTGAACAGCATTTCTAGCATCATAATTTTCACTTTCTTCAATAGCAGCACATATAATATAAACTTGTTCATTTAATTTTAGTTTATATTCTATTTTATCAATTACACTCATAAAACTATTTTCATTTATTAAAAATGTTTTAACTTGTTTTCTACCCAATGGCATAGTTTCAATTGTAGATATATCCATATCACCATATAAAGTAAATGCTAGAGTTCTAGGAATAGGTGTTGCACTCATTAGCAAAAAATCAACTTTATCACCTTTTTCTTTTAATTTTTTTCTTTGTTCAACACCAAACCTATGTTGTTCATCTGCCACAACCATACCTAAATCATTAAAAACAACATTATCTTGTAATATAGCATGAGTACCAACCAAAATATCTATTTCTTTGTTTTTTAATTTATCTAAAATTTCTTTTTTCTTTACACTATTTAAAGCAGAATAAAGTACACCTACTTTTACATTTGTAGGCTTAAAAAGCTTCTTCAAACTTATATAGTGCTGTTTTGCAAGTATTTCAGTTGGTGCTAATAGAGATCCTTGTTTGCCACTCAAATAACAAGCATATAATCCAAGAGCAGCTACCAGAGTTTTTCCAGATCCAACATCACCTTGTAATAATCTATACATCACTTTACTACTTTGTAAATCTTCTAGTATTTCATTAGTAGCTCTTAATTGATCTTTTGTTAAAACAAAAGAAAGATTATTTGCTAATACAAAAACATCATCATAATTAAATACTTTTCCTTGTTTTGATATAGTAGAATTGTTATTTTCTCTTATTAAATTTATAGCAACATTGAACTTTAAGAATTCTTCATACTTTAAAGTTCTTAAAGCTTTAGCTATCTCATCCATTGACTTAGGAAAATGTATCATCCTAATAGCATCTTTTTTATGAAGTAATTTATATTTCAATATATATTTTTTAGGAATAATATCAGGTAACTTGTCACCTAATTTTTCATATCCTTTTTTAATAGCATCACTAATTATCTTTTGTGTAAGTTTATCAGTCAAAGGATAAATTGGATTAATACCTAAAACACTATCAATCGATTTACCATAATAATTAGATGCAGTAATCTTATTGTTACCATCATATTTACCAATAACAACCATGTTTTGTTCTAATTTCAATTGACTAGCCCATGGTCTATTATAAATAACTATATTAAAAATTTGATCATCACTCATGACACTAAACCTTGTAATACTTTTATTATATTTATATCTATATGTTGAAGGTCTACTTATTAGTTTACCTTCAAACACCACCTTATCATTTATTTTCCAATCCTTATAAGGTATACTTTCTAAATTATCATATCTAAAAGGATAGTAAGAAAATAAATCATTACTATTAAAAATATTAGCTTTATTTAGAAGCTCAATCTTTTTTGGCGTTAACCCACATTCTTTTAACGAATAACTCATGAAACTATTATATCAAAAAACCTATTTCTTTCGAAATAGGTTATTCAACTCCAATTATGAAACTATATACAGGTTGTCCACCATTTAACACTTCAACATCAATATCATAGTTTTCTTCTATATATGAAGTAATTTTTTCTACATGTTCTTCACTTACACCTTCGCCATACAATAATGTAACAATAGCACTATCATCATCAACCATACTGTCTATTAAAGTTTTAGTAGCTTCTATTAAATCTTTTGTGGAAATTACAATTTCTTTTTCTTTAATACCCATATAATCACCAGCAGTAATATTTATCCCATCAAAGCTAGTATCTTTTATAGCATAAGTAACTTGACCAGTAGTAACATTGGTAACTGCACTGTTCATTTCATTTAAGTTTTCTTCAACAGAAACTTCAGGATTAAACATTAAACAAGCTGCTAAGCCTTGTGTAACTGACTTAGTATCTAATACATGTATATCCTCATCTTCAACAAGCATAGCAGCCTGTTTAGCAGCAAGAATTATATTTGAGTTGTTAGGAAGAATAAATATATGTTTAGCCTTAACTTGGTTAATAGCTGCAGTAAAATCTTCAGTAGAAGGATTCATAGTTTGTCCTCCAGATATTACTACATCAACTCTATATTCTTTAAAAAGTTCTTTTAAACCATCACCAGCAGCAACCGCAATAATCGCATAGTCTTTTTCTTCAACTTCCTTTCTAACATATTGTTTTTCATTTACTATATTAGAATGTTGTTCTTGCATGTTTTCAATCTTAAGTTTTATAAACTCACCATATCTTTGCGCAATATTTAATGCATCTCCAGGAGTTAATGTATGAACATGAACCTTAACTAAATCTTCATCTTGTACAACTACTAAAGAATCACCCAACTTACTTAGTTGTTTTGTAAGTCTTTGTTCATCAAATGTTTTAATTGATTGTTCATTCAATCTAACAATAAATTCAGTACAGTATCCAAACTCATCACTTTCAAGATCATGTTGAGAATTATCATATACTTCATCACTCTTATCTATTAATTCAATTGGATTACCTTCTAAATAAGCTTTAAACCCATCTAAAATAGCAATTAAACCAGTAGCTCCACTATCAACTACCCCTACTTCTTTAAGTACAGGTAATAGTTCTGGAGTGTTTTCTAATGAAATCATTGACTCTTTACATAAAACATCAAAATATTCTTTAACAGTACACTTAGGATTAGCTTCCGCATACTTATTAGCATAATAAGCAGCTTCTCTAATTACAGTTAATATTGTTCCCTCAACAGGTCTCATTACTGCCTTATAAGCAACTGCAGCACCTTTATTAAAAGCAACACTAATTTCTAATCCATCAACTTCACTTTTACCTTCAACTGATTGATAAAAACCTCTAAATATTTGCGATAATATAACACCAGAGTTTCCTCTAGCACCCATTAATAAACCTCTTGAAAGAGTCTTAGCTACATCAGATAAATTATTACTACTAAGCTTATTAATCTCTTGTAAACCATTACTAAAAGTAAGTGACATGTTTGTTCCTGTATCACCATCTGGTACAGGGAAGACATTTAATGCATCTATTTTAGCTTTTTGGTTAGTCAGATTATTAGCTCCACTAAGAATCATACCCTTAAGATTTTTTCCGTTAATTACTTCCATCCTATCCTCCGACTAATCTCTAACACTAACACCTTGAACAAAAACATTAACTGCATTAATTTCTTGTTGCAAAGTTTTTTCTAATATATATTTGATATTCTTTTGAACTTCTGAAACTACTTGAGAAATTCTCACACCAAAACTAACAATAATATAAACATCAATTTCCAAACCAACATTTGTGAATCTAACATTTACACCTTTTGCATAATTCTCTTTATTTAACAGTTCAGCAATACCATCTCTTAGTATATTTCTGGATGCCATTCCTACAACTCCATAACTTTCTGTAACAACCCCTCCAGCTAAAGAAGCAATTGCTTCATTTGCAATATTGATACTTCCAAAATCAGTTACTTTTTCTACAGCCATACTAACCTCCTAAAATAATTATAACAAACAAAATAGTTTGATTACATAACAAAGATTATAATATCATACCATTTTTATATTTATTAACAAGTTTATTCAACTATCTCTTCACTTTGTGCTGGTAATTCCTCTTCTACTATAGGTTCTAATTCAATTTCTTCACCCATAGCATCTACAGGTATAAGTATTTTATTACCTAGTTCATCTAATACATAATTCCCAAATTCATCTAAAAGATAATGAATAACTACTTTATCACCATATTTATTTAATATAAATTCACCATTCTCATTCTTCCAATATTCAAGTTCAACTGTCACCTCATCCCAAGGACACTTCTTTTTATAAGCTACCTTTAGACTTTCATCAGAAAATAAACACACTCCACTTTCTGTTAGGTTAGATGCAATTGAATTATAAGCATTAATAAACTCTAAACTATAATAACTAGCAAAAAAGTAATTACCATCTCTTAGATAAACTTGCAATGTATAAGGATCATAATTAAATTCATATTGATTTATTTCCGCAATATTTTCGATCATATTTCTATCTACTTTAGCCATGGCTTTAATAAGTAAATATTCAGGTTCTTCTCCAACAAATCCATTTATAAGAGGTATTCTTGATATAAATCCCATATAATCACTAGTTAAAGGAATAATACTTCCATTTTCTAATAAAATCTCAGGATTCTCTAAATATCTATATCCTATTGGTTTATTTTCTTCAATAACAATTTTTATTATATTGTTTTGTTCATAAGATATCTTGGAAGATTTTATCAAATCATTTTTTTCTATTTTATTTTCAACTAAGAATAATGGATTTAGATAATATTTAGAATCTAAAGATAATCCGCTTAATCCCTTAACTTGTTCTATTGATAAAAAATCATTTCCCTCAACAACTATTGACTTAATATTACTTTCACTTGATAAAAAATAAAATCCTAAAATAAACAATAATCCAAATATAATTGATAATCTATATATATTCTTTTTATTTCTATTAAAACTTTCATTATTGATTCTTTCTTTATGTCTTTTAAAAACCTCATCAACACCTGTATTTTGAGGTTTTAAATCATCTAAGAATTTATCAGTTGAATCTACCAATTAAAACGCTCCACTTCCATAAACAAATCAATATTATACTCTTCTTTAACTTTTGTTTGTATTTCTTCTACTAGTTTCATAAAATCTTCTGCCGTAGCTTTATCATAATTTATTAAAAAGTTTACATGCTTAGTACTTACCATAGCACCTCCAACTTTTTTACCTCTATATCCAATACCATCTATTAATTCCCAAGCAGGCTTTTCTAGTGGGTTCTTAAAAGTACTTCCAGCACTTGGTTTATCAAGTGGTTGAGCCGCGATTCTTCTAGCTTTTCTAGATTCAATTACTTCCCTTATCTCTTCAATAGGTTTTGGTTTTAACCTAAATTTAGCCGCAATAATAATCCAATCAGGATTAGAATGAAATACAGAATATCTATATGAAAAATGACATTTTGAATTTGGAATCCACTCCAATAATCCATCATGCAAAACAAAAACTTCTTCAATAACACCTGACATATTAGAGTTATAAGCTCCTGCATTCATAAAAGTAACTCCACCTACAGTAGCAGGTATCCCACTAGCAAACTCTAAGCCAGAAAGTCCATTTTTCATTGCTTCATATGATACTGCAATAATTGAACATCCTGCTTGAGCAATACAACTATCTTCTGTAAAATAACACTCATTAAAGCTTCTATCTAACTTTATAATAACTCCATCATAGTCTTTATCAGAACACAAAATATTACTACCTTTTCCAAAAACTTTAAAAGGTAAATCATATTTTTTTATAATATTCATTATTTCGACTAATGCTACTACAGTTGTTGGATAAACTACATATCTAGCATTCCCACCAATTCTTAAAGATGTCAGACTAGACATTGGTATATTTTCATCAACTGTCGCATAATTTGATAACTCAATCGCTATTTTATCTATACTCATCCTACCAATTCCTTAATCCATTTAATTATATCTTCACTTGCATTTACCTTACCTGCTTTTAATGCATTATAAGACATATTATTTCTTAGTTCTTCATTATTCATTAATTTATCAATAGTTTCCTTTAATAATGAAGCAGTTAGATTACTTTCTTCTATTACTATTGTTGAATTAAGTTTTTCAAGTGTTTTAGCGTTTATATATTGATGATTGTTAGGAACATAAGGACTAGGAATAGTAATACTTGCTTTACCTAATGCACTTACTTCAGCACAAGTAGTTGCTCCTGACCTCATAACTACTAAATCAGATAACTTCATTACCTTTAAACCATCAATATAAGGAACAACCTTTATAAACTCATTTCCTTTAAACTTAAAATCATCAAATTGTTTTTTTCCAGTCACAATTAGTACTTGATAATCAATTTCAGAAACAATATCACAATACTCTTCTAATACTTTATTGACACTTTCAGATCCTAAAGAACCCATAACTATTAAAACTAAACTTTTGTTTTCATCTAAACCTAATTCATTATACATATTAACATCTTTATCTATTTTACTTGATTCACTTGCTCTAGGATTACCTAATATTCTAGTTTTACTATTATCAAATTGATTTAAGTTCTCATTGTAACTTCCAATTATTCCATCCACAAATCTTGATAAAAATACATTTGCTTTACCCGCAACTGAGTTTTGCTCATGAATCATAGTTTTAATACCAAGTTTTTTTGCTGCTAAAATAACTGGAACACTAATATAATTACCAAACCCAATCACAACATCAGGTTTATAATCTTTTAATATCTTAATACACTCACTTCTAGCCTTAACTAACAACAAAACTGACTTAACTTTGTTAGTTAATCCACCATTTGTACCAATTACGTTTAACCCCTTAAAGTTATATCCTTTTTCTGGAATTTCTTTTGATTCCATCCTTGTAGATGAACCTATAAATAATACATCATTATCTTTATTTTCTAATAATGCATCCGCTAATGATAAAGCAGGATATATATGACCACCAGTTCCTCCGGTTGCAATTACAATTTTCATAAGACCTCTTTTCAAAAATATTATATCATCTTTACAACGATATCCATTTATTATCAATTATAAAATCAACTAATCTATACGTAATAATTGGATTCACAAATATTAATAATATTAAATATGTTATTGGATAAAATAAAAAGTTTATATTTAATAATGTAAAAAAGAAACTAATTACTAATATTTCCAATACAAAAATTAAAATATAAATAGATAAACACATTAAAAAATATATTAATTTAGTTTTCATTAATACTTTATCTTATTGTGTATAAGCTTACCAAGTATCTTAATATTCTTATCACTTACATCCTTCATAGTAAAAACCATTGGTTTATATAATTCATTTTCAGATTTTAATATTAACTTATCATCTTCATAAAAAACTCTCTTTAAAGTAGCTTCATCATCAATCAACACAACTCCAACCTCACCATTAGAAAGTGTTGATTGTCTTCTTATATAAACCCTATCCCCTTCTAGTATTCTAATATTTTTCATAGAATCACCAATAACATCTAAATAAAAGTATTCTCCATTACTTGATTCATCATACTCAACATATTCATAATCTATAATATTTTGATCCGCAAATATTGCAGGACCTCCTCTAACCATACCAATTACAGGAATTACATTAGTACCCATCTTGCTCATATCAATATTTAATAAATCATTAATAGTCACATTAAAGAAATTCGCAATCTTTTGAATGTTATCCGCTTTGGGCATTGAAGTACCATCTTCCCACTTTTGCACAGTAGTAAAAGACTTATACCCTAAAACATCTGCAATCTCGTTTTGAGATACACTATTGTGTTTTCTTAATAATCTAAGGTTTTCTTTAAAATACATATTAACTCCTACTATAATTTTAAGATAACAAAACAATCATTACAACTTTTTTAAAAGTCAATATTGAACTTGAATTATTTTCAAGTAAAATATAGTTAGAGGTGGTTGTAATGGATAGAGTTATCCTTCATATTGATTTAAATTCATTTTATGCATCAGTAGATATGTTATATAACCCTTCTTTAAGAGATGTACCTATGGCAACAGCGGGTCTACAAAGTGAAAGAAGAGGAATAATACTATCTAAAAATCTACTTGCAAAACAAGCAGGTATACAAACAGGAGAAGCTATAGTAAGTGCTAAAAGAAAATGTCCTAACCTTGTTTGTGTACCACCCGATTATAAATTATACATATATTATTCAAAAAAGGTTAAAGATATTTATCATGATTACACAGATAAAATAGAATCATTTGGAATTGATGAGGCATGGTTAGATATTACTTCAAGCATAAAACTATTTGGAAATCCCATTAAAATAGCTAATATGATAAAAGAAAGAATAAAATTTGAATTAGGTCTGACGGTATCTATAGGAATAAGTTTTAATAAAATATATGCAAAATTAGGTTCAGATCTTGCAAAAAATGACTCTATATTCACTATTTTTAAAGATGAAATATATAAAATACATTCTCTTCCTGCATCAAGCTTAATATATGTTGGTAGTTCAACTTATAAAAAATTAAAACTGTTTGATATATATACTATTGAAGACATTATAAAAAAAGATATAAGTTTTATGAAAAAACACTTTGGTAAGATGGGAGAAATTATTTGGATATTTGCGAGTGGTTATGACATTAGCGAAGTTAATCATATAAACAATAACACCTTAATTAAATCTGTAGGAAACAGTACTACAACAGTAAAAGACATCAAAACATATGATGAATTTAAAATAGTACTAACCATACTAAGTGAAAGTGTAGCACACAGACTTAGAGAACAAGGTTTCTATGGAAAAACTATTTCACTATATATCAGATATAACGATTTAAAATCATTCACAAAACAATGTACACTAAATACTCCAACTGATTTATCATCTACATTAATAGAAAAAGGCATGGATTTATGTAAAAAAATATGGGATATTAATAAACCGTTAAGATCCCTTGGAATAAGTGTTTCTTCCCTTTCAACCAATATAAACCACCAACAAATATCACTATTTTATAAAGAAGAGTATGATATCACACAAAAAAAATTAGAAATTGCAATTGATGAAATAAGGAATAGGTTTGGTAATAGTTCTATAAAAAGGGGAATATCTCAAAGTGATCTTTCCTTAAGTGGTTTTAATCCAAAAGAAGACCATACCATTCATCCAGTAAGTTATTTTAGGTGAAAATTATGAAAAAGAAATTTGTATCAGTAGTAACATTATATGATTTATCAGGTAATATCTCTCCATTGTTTGTAGTATGGGATAATGGAGTTAAATATAAAATAGATAGAGTTATACAAAGATGTCCAGCCGCATCATTAAAATCAGGTGGATCTGGAATAAGGTATACCTGTCTATTCAATAATCAAAAAAGATATTTATTCTTAGACCAAAATAAATGGTTCATAGAAAGTTAAAGCATGGATTATTCCATGCTTCTTTTAATAATATTACTAATTGTTAAAGCTGCCTTATCAGGATCATCATTACATACAACATACTTGTATTTACCAAGCATTGTCATTTCAACTACAGCCTTATCTAATCTTTCCTTAATAATTTCATCACTTTCCGTATTTCTTCCCCTAATACGCTTTTCAAGCTCATCTACGTTAGGTGGAACAATAAATACAGTCAAAGCTTCAGGAACCTTTTCCATTACTTGTAAAGCCCCTTGAACTTCGATTTCAAGTAAAACATTCTTACCTTCATCTAATAACTTATTAACATAATCAACAGGAGTACCATAATAATTACCTACAAACCTTGCATATTCTAATAATTTACCTTCCTTAATAGCATTCTCAAATTCCTCATGAGATACATAGAAATAGTTAACACCATCTACTTCACCTTCTCTTTTAGCTCTTGTAGTCATAGATACTGAATAAGCTAGCTTTAGACTTTCATCATTAATGAACCTTTTTAATACAGTTCCTTTTCCTACTCCACTTGGACCACTAAATACTATTAATATTCCCTTATTAGACATAACATCCTCCAAATAAATATATATTTATAATACACATTTTATTAGAAAATACCACTTATAAATTAATAAACACTACACTTTAATGATTGTTTTCAAAGTTTTTAGTTAAAATTTCAATATTCTCTTTATTTGAAATTATTTCAAACTCCGCAAAATTATCTTGAGCATCAAATAATGCTTTATTTTCTTTTAAATCATTCAATATATATTTATACATATCAAATGAATCAATACTATTTGTTTCTAAAGAAATGTTATCATCTTGTCCAATAAGGACATCTGCATTAACTGATGGAATATTACTTACTCTAATCTTAATATCAGATTCATTTTCATCTACTTTAAAACTAACAACACTTGATGGTGAAGCATATATTTTAATGTCTGAATTAAAATCAATAGTTTTTGTCTTAGTATTTTGAAGTACTACTTCATTTTTATCTAAAGAAAGAATTTTTGTAAATGAAAGCCCACAACCAATTCCTAATAAGACTAGACCAGCTAACCCTATATAAAATATCTTTTTTAATGATTGAGATTGATCAAAAACAAACTTATATAAATACTCAATTACTATATAAATACATAAAGCTAAACCTACTCCTGCAATAGAAATATACAAAAACAAAGTACTATAACCCACATGTGTAATTGATGCGACCAAACCAAATACAGTAAATACAAACGCAAAGAATATAGGTAAAGAAACTAACAATATAAGTATTTTAAATGCAAATATAAATAGTTTACCTAAAAAATCAAATAATCTACTAGTACTATGTTTAGGATCTCTAATAATTAATTTTTCTCTTTTAACATTACCTACGTTTTCAATAGATGATTCTATAGTTTTTTCACTAGCATTAGGATCTACTATAGTAATATAGTAATCTAAATATCTAATCTTAAATAAATGAGCAAATATAATTACGCCTAGAACAAATAATACTAAAGCTAATATCAAACTTAAAATCTGTCTTAAAGGATTTAAGTATCTATATGGTAACCAACCAAAAAGAGTGCTTATGAAAATACTCATCAAAAGTTCAATAATTAAACTAAAGCCAACTAGTAAAACTACATTAAACATCTGTTCAAATAAAAACACTATTTTCTCTTTAAACTTCATTGCAATAAACATGTTATAAATACTTGTGATTAACTTTAAAAATTCATCTAAATATAATTTAATATCTATTTTAGTTTCTTTCTTTTCTACTACATCACCTAAAGCACCATCATCCATCAATTCATCAAGTTTACAATTTAAAACATTACACATATTTAGCATCTTTTCCATATCAGGATAAGATGAACCTAGCTCCCACTTAGATACTGCCTGTCTACTCACCCCTAATTTTTCCGCTAGTTGTTCTTGTGATAAATTATTACTTTTTCTTAACTTTGAAAGTTTTTCGCTAAATCTCATAATTACTACCTCCACCAAAACTATAACCAATTTATTATTAGTAGCACTACCAATTTTCACTATCTTTTTGTTTAAAATCGGTTGCATCCACCTATATTAACAATTCTAACATTATAATAAAATAGATAATCTTAAGATTATGATATAATTTTTAAAGAAAGAAGAGATATTATGGCATTAGATGGAATACTACTAAACAAGATAATACCAAGTATACAAGAGCTTTGTCCTTGTAAAATAAATAAAATATATCGTATTTCTAATACAGAAATACTTTTTCATCTTAGAACAAATGAAGGTAAAAAGACTTTAATGATTTCTTGTCATCCTTTATACAATAGAATCAATCTAACAAATAAAGACTACCCTACACCTGAAGAACCTAGTAACTTTGTAATGTTATTACGTAAACATATTGAAGGCGCTATGATTGTTGATGTTAAACAAGGTGAATTAGATAGATGGTGTGCTTTTACATTAAGCAAAAGAAATACTTTAGGAGATAAAGTAACATTAACTATGTATGTTGAGTTAATGGGTAAATATGCAAATGTAATACTCGTTGATGAAAATCAAAGAGTTATTGATGCATTGAAAAGAATTCCACCATTTGAAAATAACAGAAGAACAATACATCCAGGAGCATTATTTAACATAGTTGAACCTCAACTAGATAAGCAAAATCCCTTTGAAAATCCAATTATTGATAGAAATATATCTCTTACAAACCAACTAGCAGGGTTCTCACCTCTTTTATCAAAAGAAGTAGAATATAGATTATCTAATAATCAATCTTTTGAAGATGTAATTAATTTTATTAAAAGTTCAAATAGTTTATACATCACTTATAAAAATGATGAAGCTTTCTTTCACTGTATACCTTTATCACATATTGGTGAATCTATAGAATATCCAATTAATGAAGGAATAGATATTCTTTATTACCATAAAGAAGAGAAAGATAGAATAAAACAACTCGCTGGAGACATTTATAAGGTGGTAAAAAGAGAATTAAAACATAATAAGGCAAAACTACCTAAATTATTAGATTCGCTCAATGAAGCTAAAAACAACGATAAATATAGAGTGTATGGTGAGCTTCTATATGCATATAATATAAATGATACAAAAGGTTCTAGTTTTATTGAACTTAATAGTTTTGAAGATGATTCAATTATAAAAATACCACTAGATCCTAAATTAGATGGTAAAGCAAACGCAAAAAAAGCTTTTCAAAAATATGAAAAACTTAAAAAAGGTGCTGTGCACTTAGAAAAACAAATACAATTAACCCAAGATGAAATAGATTACTTTGAAGGTATTAACCAACAATTAGAGATTATCAATTTTGAAGATGCTAAAGAAATAGTACAAGAGTTAACACAAGGTGGTTATTTAAAAGCTAATAAAGTTAAAACACATAAAAAGAAAAAACAAAATGATTATCCAAAAATTACTGTAATTAATTATAATGAAAACATTAAAATATATGTAGGTAAAAATAACATTCAAAATGATACTCTAACATTTAAACTAGCAAAAAAACATTATTATTGGTTTCATACTAAAGACTTTCATGGTGCACATGTAGTTGTTGATACAAATGATTTAAATGAAGATCTAATTAGAACTGCCGCAAATATAGCTGCTTATTATTCTAAAGGAAGATATTCAAGTAGTGTTCCAGTTAATTATTGTCAAATAAAAGACATCAAAAAAATACCTGGCGCAAAACTTGGAAAAGCACAATTAACTACATATAAAACTATTTATATTGATCCAAATGAAAAGTTAATCAATTCATTACTTGATTAACTCATTATTGTTTGCTAAAGCTTTTAACTGCTTAATTTCAAAAGGTTTCAATTTTCTATATTCACCAATTTGTAATCCTTTTAAATCAATAGTTCCTAATTTTCTTCTATTTAGTTTTGTTACAAGATGTCCAAAATATTTCATCATATTTTTAACTTGGTGGTTTCTTCCCTCTCTTATAGTTAACTGTAAATCTGTAATCTTTCTTTCTTTATCTAAATTAACTAACACTACCTTTGCAGGTAATGTTTTTTTATTATCTAAATATATACCTTGTTCTAATTGTTTAATTTCATTTGCCTTTAGTATACCCTTAATAGTCACATCATATACTTTTTCAATATTATACCTTGGATGAATTATTTCATTCGCAAAATCACCATCATTAGTAAGTATTATTAACCCAGTTGTATCATAATCCAATCTACCTACAGGAAAAATTCTTTCCTTTGTATCAATTAAATCAACTACTGTTTTTCTATCTTTATGATCTGTTACTGAACTTAAATACTTCTTAGGTTTATTTAACAAATAATAAACTTTTTCTTCTTTTTCTATAACTTTACCATTAACTTCAATAACAGCATTCTTTCTAGCTTTATAACCTAATTCAGTAATAACCTCACCATCAACCTTAACTTTACCATCAAGAATAAATTGTTCAGCTTTTCTTCTTGAAGCTAGTCCTGCTTGAGCTAATATTTTTTGTAATCTTTCCATATATTCACCTAATGTTTATTTCTAGTGTTACCCCAATAACCACTTCCTGCTTTTGTAAAATCATTTACTATCATAACTATAACATAATTATACTTAACATCTATTTTTGATAAGTCACTCAATACACTTAATCTTTTATGTCCATCTATACATTCATAACCCTTATCAATTGCTTTTACTCTTATAGGAATTGAAACACCCCTTTTAATAATACTTTCATAAAGATTACTATCATATTCTTTTTTTATATAAATAATCTCATCTATATTTACAGACTTATTTATCATTTCTTTTTTTCTTTCTAACTAGTACAAATACAATTAAACCAATAATAAATGTTACACCACCCATGAACAACATTGATAAAATACCATATTGATCAATATCACTATTTGCGACATTAATATTTTCATAAGAATCTTCTAAATCGTATACATTTGTTGTATTTTTTGCGACTACTAGAAACTCCCCAAAATCAGTAGTCATAAACTGAATATAATTTTTAGATTGTCTTGTATAAGTTTCTACAACTTCTCCTTCATCATATCTTAAAACAGTAAATAATTGATTTAAATTAGAATCTTTTGGTTTAATTAAACTTATTACCACTGGTGCATGTAATTCAAATGAACCAAAATTCTTTTCTGCTTCAACCTTAAACTCATTTAAAACAGTATAATCATTACCCAGTGCAACTTTTTCCATAGTACTTCTTGCTTCACTAGAAATATTATCTTTAATAACCATTTTATATGAGTCTTTCAAAAAACCTTTTTCAAGAGAATCATCTAACTTAATAGACAATGACAATCCAGAAATACTAGAATCAAATTTGTTTTCTGTCACAACATAATGAACCTTATTCCCTATAGCTAGTCTTACTATTTTATCTATATCTTTTAATTGTTGTTGATTTAAGTAAGGCAACATGTATTCATCAACTCTAAGTTTTAAATCTAATACTCTTTTAATTTCAATATCACTTAAAGTACTTTTATCTTTATATTCTTCAATAATTGAAACTATTTCTTCTTTAATTTCATTTCTTATTGTATCAAGTTCTTCTGAAGTATTTATCTTATAAAATGTTGTTTTACCACCATATGATACAAGAACCTCTTGATCCCCACTTACATTAAAATCAAATCCAGATACCATATTAGTACTTAATGCAACTTCCTCTTCACTGCCATCCACAAATTTAACTAAAATGGTTCCATTTTTTAAATTTATTCTATCTTTAATTTCAAATTGAGTAATTGGTAGGTTCTTCATTTCAATAGACTCAACCTCTTTATAAACAGCATTATAATACTGTTCATCATTACTTGCTAAAACATCTTTATCCCAACCAATAAATAGATTGTTTTCTAATGTAGGATATTCAATAGAAGGTTTTTTATTAGATTCTATATAATAAGAAATAACACTGCTTCCATCTCTAAAAAGACCGCCTTTTGCATCAAATGTCACCTTAACAAATGTATTTGAAGCTTGCTTACCAGGTATTACTATTTGAATATCTTTTTTACGAACATAACCTATATCACCACTAAAATCATAGTAGTGTAATGCTTCTGGTTTATTATCTTCATTTAATGTTGCATCACTTTGAACTTTATACCATTCTTCATTAATATCTTCTAATACTAGAAATGATATATTCTTAGTGTCATCAGTCTTATATAAAACATTAGATTTATTATCTGGATTAGAATAAACATTAACACTACCTTCATTTGTTTTTATTCCAACTGTATAGCTATTTAAATCCTTTAAACCAAAAGCCTTATCTAACTTATAATAATTTGATGCTGCTTTTTCACCCCAATACGGATCACTCGCATAGCTAACATTCATACCACTAGATTTATCACCAAAATAACATCCATGGTACTGAAATTTACTAGGATTACAATAACTGTTAGAAATATAATATCTTGCATGAGAATAAACAGAAGAAGATAAGTTAGTATACCTTGATGCATTTTTTTCAACATCACTATCAAATGCTGAATGTCCAAACAAATTATTTCTTGTAAAAGCTAATGAACTTCTACCTAAAGCTGTCTCATTCCAAGATAAAGAAAGCATCATCAATGCATTTGAACCAAACTGATATTGGTATTGAAAAAATGAATAAGCTTGTTTAAAAAACTGAGAATTAGTTAATGTATCATCTGTACTATCTTTATCTAAGTCTAAGTATGATTTAATATCACTATCGATATGTAAAACATTATTTATATAATTATTTACAGAATCTTCATCATAATTTGATAAAGTTCTATGAGAAACATACTGATAATAGTTAAAATAAGGGTCATCTTTATTAATACTATTATTAGTATTAGCTTTATAATCATCTAGCATAACCCATAAAGAATCATCATTATAAAAGTAATTTCCATCATAACTATAATACTCTAACCCTTCTTGTAAGTATGAAGGAGAAGGACCTAAATTAATCAAACTACCATAATAATCAGTAGAAAAGTTTTGTTTTATTTGATGAAACAATTCATTATTAATCACTTTATATTTTGTAAGTCTTCCTGGCAATAATTGAATTGGATATAATGTAACATCATCTATTTTAGCCCAACCATTTATACCTGAGATTCTAAACTTAACCTCTGTCCCATTATCATTAGTGTCTAAATAAGCACCATCAAAACCATAACAACCATTTAAATAATTACTTTGATTGTTAAGATCATTTTTAAATTCAACATTATAATCACAACTATCAGTAGACGCAAAAGTAACTATTGCATATTCTGCTTTATAAAACTTTCCATTTGAAAAGATACTTAAATTCTCATAACTATCTTTATGTTTATTAAATATACTCAATGCTTCTTTGTAAGTTTTACCATTTCCAACTTCTTCAAAACCTTCATAACTAAGTGAGTATACATGATATAAATCATCACTTTCAAAATCAGACATTGTTAAAGCATTTATGTTAATAGTAGAAATTAACAAGAACATAGATATCATAATTAATATCTTTTTAAACATAACTTCACCCCTTAAATATTAGTTATACAGAAATCAACATTCCAAATGGAGATATACTAAATTTCTTATAGAAATCTTCTATTTTCATTACATGATTACTTTTACCATAAACAGCATTGTAGTATAAGCATTCCCCATTGTTTAAATTCTTATACGCTACATAATGAGAACCTCTTTTATGTACATATAATATAATTCCATATTTACTTCTTTTTATTTCTCTAATGCATTGATTCTTAAATATAGGAGTTAAATAAGCATCAATATCATTACTTCTTAAATACTTATATAACCCAAATACATCAACGCCCAACAAACCCTTTAATAATACTATATTAGAGATAGAACTGGAAACTTCTTTTATAGTTTTCTCTTTATTCATAAGTTTAAACAAATTATAACAAGCAATCCAACCACAACCTTTATTAGATGTTTTAAAGTTTCCTAAAGGTACTACATCAATTAGCCCTTGATTGATAATATACCCTTCTCTATCAAATACGTTATCTTTTAATAGATATCTATATGCTTCAACTTTTCTTTGTAAAAAATTTCCTTTTTCATAATATAAACTATTTCTAAAACAATTTTCGTATTCAAATAAATCATTTCTATCTATAGCCAAACTAATAATTTTATATCTTTTCATCATTTCATTATTAAACAAGTTAATTATATTCATCATTCTGTTTCCATCAATTACATCAAACATTTGAAACTTAAAAACACACCTTCTATTAACAATAGAAAAATATATTACCATAATCTTTTTATTTTCATAAACAATAAATACATCAGGAAAATCTTTTGTTAAACCATATGTTTTTATAAGTGTAATCATAGAATAATAATATCATATTTAAGAAACATAAAAAAACTGTAGTAACCACTACAGTCCTTTATTTCCTATATCTTTTCTATAAAATAAATTATCACATTTAATCTTTTCTATTTCTTTATAAGCATTATTTTTAGCCTCTAACAAACTATCCCCAACTCCTACAACAAATAATACCCTTCCTCCATTTGTTACAAGATTATTATCCTTAAGAGCAGTTCCCATATGGAATACTAATGTATTAACATTTTCTAAGCCAGTAATAATATGACCTTTTTGATAAATGTTAGGATATCCATTACTTGCAAGAACAACACCACAATATGATTTATCATCCCAATTTAACTTGACATCCTTTTTATCTAAAACATCCATTATAACTTGATATAAATCATCCTTTAATGCAGGAAGAATAACCTCTGTTTCAGGATCACCAAATCTTACATTAAATTCAATTGTTTTTACACCATTTTTTGTTAGCATGCATCCACCATAAAGTATTCCAGTAAATGGACAACCTTCATTTACCATTGCATTTGCCATTGGAATCATTATATTGTTCATTGCTTCATCCAACACTTCTTTGCTTATATGATGCATTGGAGTATAAGCCCCCATACCACCAGTATTAAATCCTTCATCATTATCAAATGCACGTTTATGATCTTGAGCAAGCTGCATAGGTATAACTACATCCTCATTAACAAATGCTAATAGTGAGAATTCTTCACCTTCTAAGTATTCTTCTATAACCACCCTATTACCTGCATTTTCAAATTGATTTTCTACCATCATCATCATTAATGCACTTCTAGCATCTTCAATAGAAGTAGGAATAATCACACCCTTACCTGCAGCTAGTCCATCAGCTTTAATTACAATTGGTGTTTCTTGTTTATTTAAATAATTTAATGCTTCTTCATAGCTATCAAAGCTTTTATGTTTAGCAGTTGGAATATTATACTTTTCCATCATCATTTTAGAAAAAACTTTACTTCCTTCTAGCTGTGCAGCTTTTTCACTTGGACCAAATACTTTTAATCCTGCTTCATTAAATCTATCAACAATACCTAAACATAAAGGAATTTCTGGACCAACAAAGGTTAAATCAATTTCTTTTTCTTTTGCAAATTCAATTAATTTACCAAAATCATTACCACTAATATCAACAAGAGTTGCTACATCAGCCATACCTGGATTACCAGGAGCAACAAAAACTGTTTCTACTTGTGGTGATTGTTTAAACTTATAGCAAATGGCATGTTCTCTACCACCACTACCAATAACTAGTACTTTTGCCATTAATGTTTAAAATGTCTCTTTCCAGTAAATATCATGGCGATGTTTAATTCATTACATTTATCAATAGAATCTTGATCTTTAATAGATCCTCCAGGTTGAATAATACAAGTTATTCCATACTTTGCAGCAAGTTCAACCGTATCATTCATAGGGAAGAATGCATCAGAAGCAAGAACACTACCCTTGGCCTTATCACCAGCTTGTTCACATGCAATTTTACATGCTCCTACCCTATTCATTTGACCAGCACCAACACCTATACTTTGAGAGTCTTTTACAAGAACAATAGCATTAGATTTAACATGCTTTACAATCTTTAAACCAAATAAAGCATCTTTAAGCTCTTTTTCACTTGGAACTTTATTAGTAACAACCTTAAAATCATTTTTATCTTCATCAATATCATCATTATTTTGAACTAATAAACCACCTGTTACAGATACGTATTTATTAATATCATCATTACCTTCAAGTTCAAAAGTCATTAGTCTTATATTCTTTTTCTTACTTAATAGTTCAAATGCTTCTTCACTAAAAGAAGGTGCTAATATTATTTCTAAAAACATTTGACTCATATCAGTAGCACATTCAATATTAACTTCTTTATTAAAAGCAACAATACCTCCAAAAATACTTACTGGATCTGCGTCATAGGCTTTTTTCCAAGCTTGTGTTATATCACTACCTAATCCTACACCACAAGGATTCATATGTTTAACAGCTACTACTGCACATTCATCTTTAAACTCTTTTAAAATTTGTAATGTAGCATTAGCATCTTGAATATTATTATAAGATAATTCTTTGCCATGAAGTTGTTTAGCATTAGTCATACTATATCTATAAGATAAACCATCACTATAAAAAGCAGCCTTTTGATGTGGATTTTCACCATATCTTAATTCTTGTTTTAACTCATAACTAAGTAATAATTCTTTATTATCTATTTCAGTAAACTTACTTAAATGGTTTTGAATCATAGTATCATAAGCAGCTGTTGTTCTAAATGCTTTAGTTGCTAAATATAATCTTGTTTTATAAGTAGTTTCTCCAAACTCTTTAATTTCATTTATAACTAAATCATAATCATCACTATCACAAACAACATTAACAAATTTATGATTCTTAGCAGCACTTCTAATCATACTTGGTCCACCAATATCAATATTTTCGATAGCATCCTCAAAAGTTTTTCCTTCAGTTTTAATAGTTTGTTTAAAAGGATATAAATTAACACAAACTAATGAAATTGGATTAATATTGTGTTCTTTCATTTGATTTAAATGATTTTCATTATCCAAAACACCTAATAATCCTCCATGAACTAAAGGATGTAAAGTCTTAACTCTACCATCTAACATTTCTGGAAAGTTAGTAATCTCATCAATAGCAATTGTTTTAATACCAGCTTCATCCAATACTTTTTTAGTACCACCTGTACTAATTATCTCATAATCACATTCAACTAATTTCTTACAAAAATCTACAATACCTGTTTTATCTGAAACACTTACAATAGCTCTTCTCTTCACTTTAACCCCTCCTTTAATAATTTATTAATAACTTTTGGGTATAATACATGTTCAATTTCATGAACTTTAGCTTCTATTTGATCTTTTGTTAAATCATCAGTAACATCAAATGATTTTTGAGCAATAATAGCTCCTCCATCCATTTCATGATTAACATAATGAATGCTAACTCCCATAACCTTTACACCATAATCTATTGCTTGTCCTATTGCATCCTTACCTTTAAATGCAGGTAATAATGAAGGATGAATATTAATAATTTTATTTGGATAAGCATCTAATAAAGTAGAATCTAGTATTCTCATATACCCAGCCAGTACAATCAAAGAAACATCTTTTTCTTTACATTTACTCACAATCTCTTCTTCATAATCTTTTTTAGATTTATAATCTTTTGGATTAAATGCAAATGTTTCAATACCATCTTTTAATGCTTTTTCAATTACAGCCGCATTAGGCTTATCACAGACTACTAAACTTATATTACAATCTAATTCTTTTCTTTTTATTGAATCAGATATAGCAGTAAAATTACTACCATAACCAGAAGCAAATACAGCTATATTCATTCTAAAATAACCCCATTTCCTTCTACAACTTCACCAATAACATATGCTTTTTCATCACATTGTTTTAATATGTCTAATACTTTATCCTTATCATCTTTATCAACAACAATAGCCATACCTATACCCATATTAAATACATTAAACATTTCTTTATCATCAATATTAGACAAACTTTGTAATAAGTTAAATATTGGAAGAATATCAAATGAATCCTTATAAATTTTCATTGCTTGATTTTCATTTAAACATCTAGGTAGATTTTCAAAGAAACCACCCCCAGTTATATGAGCTATACCATGAACATTAACACTATTTAATATTTTACTAACTGGTTTTACATATATCTTAGTAGGAGTTAATAATATCTCACCAATACTTTTTCCATCTAAAATATCAAATGTTTTACTTAAATCAATATTATTATCTTTTAAAACAATCTTTCTAACTAAAGAAAAACCATTAGAATGAACACCACTTGAAGCTATACCTATTACAACATCCCCAAGTTTAACTCTATCATTAGTAATTAAATTACTCTTTTCAACTGCACCAACAGTAAACCCAGCAATATCATACTCATCTTCACCATACATATCAGGCATTTCTGCAGTTTCTCCACCAATTAGTGCACAACTAGCACTAACACAACCATCCGCAACACCTTTTACAATAGCTTCTATTTTCTTTGGATCATTTTTACCAACAGCAATATAATCAAGGAAAAACAATGGAAGTGCTCCTTGAGCTAAAACATCATTCACACACATAGCCACAACATCTTGACCAATAGTGTCATGTTTATCCATC
This sequence comes from uncultured Erysipelotrichaceae bacterium, assembly GCA_964418835.1. Lineage (GTDB taxonomy): Bacteria > Bacillota_I > Bacilli_A > Erysipelotrichales > Erysipelotrichaceae > UBA9076. The sequence continues at coordinate 20,021 of CAYQNJ010000001.1, read as the reverse complement.
ATCATAGCTAGTTTTAACTTAGTCCCAACACCATCAGTACCTGAAACTAAAATAGGCTCTTTCAAATTCAAACTAGATAAGTCAAATAATCCACCAAAAGAACCAATACCACCCATCATTCCTTTAACTCTAGTTCTTTCAATATGAGCTTTGATTCTTTCCACAGATTCATAACCAGCTTCTAAATTTACTCCTGCATCCTTATATGAATTAGACATTTTCTTTCTCCTTTTTAAAGTAATTTACTCCATTAGCAAAAATATTTTGTTTTTTATTACCAGATATATTTTTAAAGACATCAGTATAATATCTTTCTGAATGTCCCATTTTTCCAAGTATTTTACCATCACTAGAAACAATACCTTCAATAGCATAAGTACTACCATTAACATTATATCTTCCATCATTGCTTACATTACCTAGTTCATCACAATACTGGAATGCAATCTGACCATTCTCTACTAATTTTTTTAATGTTTCTTCATTTACTATAAACTTACCTTCACCATGTGAAACTGGAATTGAATATATAGAATTTACATCTAATCCTTGTAGCCAAGGTGAATTATTAGATATTGTCTTTGTCTGTACAATAGTAGAAATATGCCTATTAATATCATTTCTATACAATGTGCAATCATCATCATTTAATACTTTAACTTCACCATAAGGCAGTAATCCTGATTTAACTAAAGCCTGGAATCCATTACATATACCAATAATTAATCCATCTCTACTTCTCAGTCTTTCTATTGCCCCTTTTATCTTTTGGTTTTGTAAAACATTAACTATAAATTTTGCACTTCCATCAGGCTCATCACCACTAGAAAAACCTCCAGGTAAAGCTAGAATATTAGTCTCATCTATCGCTTTTACTAGTTTATTTATAGAATCATTGACCATATCTTCATTTAAGTTAGAAAACACAAAAATCTTACTAGATGCTCCTTCTTGATTAAATGCTCTAGCCATATCGTACTCACAGTTAGTACCAGGAAAAACTGGAATTAATACTTTAACTTCATCATCCAATTCTTTAGCCTTAAACTTTATATCAGTTTCATAAGTATTAATACTTAAATCTTTCTTTGCAGTCTCTAAATATCTTGGATATAAATCATCAAATGTATTTGTCCAAGCATTTAAAGCTTCCTTTTTAGTTATATTTATTCCATTAACTATATAATCTTTATCTGTTGTTTTACCTAAATAAACGTAAGTTTCACTATTAAGTTTATTTTTTGTTTCAACAACTATAGCTCCAGGTATTAATCTCAATAAATCTAATTCACTATTAATATCAAATCCAACCTCATTACCAAAGCTTGATTTAAACAAAGCTGTTAAGATTCCACCTTCTTCTACAACATAACTACTAAGTATATCCTTTTTGTTTATTTCAAAATCTAAATAAACCTGTTTATAACTATTTAAATTTGGTAAACCAGGTTCATTCATGCTTGGTAATAAAACACCTAAACATGAATCAATACTCTTTAATTCACTTGTAATTACATCATCAACGTTGCCTTTAGTACATGCAATAGAAATTAAAGTAGGACAAACATTAATATCATTAAAACTACCTGACATACTATCTTTACCACCTATAGAGGCTAGATTAAAGAAATCTTGTACTTCAAATGTACCAAGTAATGCAGCAGTTACCTTACCCCATTTTTTATCTTCTTTATTTAATCTTTCAAAATATTCTTGAAATGAGAAATGAATATCATTTAGTTTATTTCCTACTGCAATTGTCTTTGACATTGATAATAAAACACTATACATTGCACCACTATAAGTAGAGTAGTTCATTAGCTCAGGAATAAAACCATATGCAAGCGTTGAAATTGCTTTAGTATTTCCACTTAATACAGGAAACTTTTGTATTGATGCAAATGTTGGAGTTAATTGTTTCTTACCTCCAAAAGGCATCATTACAGTTGTAGAACCAATTGAAGCATCAAACATTTCAACTAATCCCTTTTGACAAGCAACATTCTTACTTGATAAGGTATTTAAAATATTTTCTTTATTTAATGCTTTTGTAATAAATGGATTACTTACAGAATCATTTTCAACTAAAACATCAACGCTTTGTCTTGCACCAGCACTATCAATAAAACTACGCTTTATATCAACAACTGTTTCACCATCATATATCATTTTCATAGACGCTTCTTGTGTTACTGTTGCAACTATATAAGCCTCTAAGTTTTCTTCATTAGCATATTCAATAAACTTATCTGCATCTTCTTTAGAAACAACAACAGCCATTCTCTCTTGTGATTCACTTATTGCTATTTCTGTAGCGTTTAAACCTGCATATTTAGTTCTAACTTTTGATAAATCAATTATTAATCCATCCGCTAATTCACCAATTGCAACACAAACACCACCAGCTCCAAAGTCATTACATTTCTTTATTATTTTTGTACATTCTGGATTTCTAAATAATCTTTGAATTTTTCTTTCTTCTGGCGCATTACCCTTTTGAACTTCAGAAGCACTTGTTTCTAAAGATTCTTCATTATGAGTTTTACTAGATCCAGTAGCTCCTCCAATACCATCTCTACCAGTTCTTCCACCTAGCAAAATAACCACATCACTAAGTTCGGGTTTTAATCTTTTAACATTCTCTGCTTTTACAGCACCAACTACAGCACCCATCTCCAAGTGCTTTGCGACATAAGAATCATCATATATTTCTTTAACATAAGTAGTAGGAAGTCCAATTTGATTACCATAAGAACTATTGCCTTGTGCACTTCTTTTAGTAATATATCTTTGAGATAGTTTTCCTTCTATAGTTTCATTTAAAGAAGTAAAAACATTTCCACTACCAGTAATTCTCATAGCTTGATATACATAACTTCTACCACTTAAAGGGTCTCTAATAGCTCCACCAATACAAGTACTAGCACCACCAAATGGTTCAATTTCTGTAGGATGATTATGTGTTTCATTTTTAAATTGCATTAACCATTTTTCTGTAACACCATCATTATCAATATCCACAAATACCGAACAAGCATTAATTTCATCAGAAACCTCTACTTCTTCTAATAAACCCTTACTTCTTAAATATCTAGCATTAATCGTTGCCATATCCATAAGTGTAATAGGTTTATCATTTCTATTTAATACATTTCTATAATTTAAATACTTCCTTAATGAAGCTTCAATTTCTTCTTTAAATAATGAATCATTTACTCTTATATTTTTTAATTCTGTTTCAAATGTTGTATGTCTACAATGATCTGACCAATAAGTGTCAAGAACCTTTATCTCTGTTTCACTAGGATCTCTATTTTCTTCTTTAAAATATTCATGAATCATTATTAAATCATCTATAGACATAGCAAGACTCATGTCTTCTAAAAACTTATTTAGACCTTCATTATCTAAATCAATAAAACCCTTTAAAGATTTTAAAGGTTTAATTATTACATCTTCATCAATATCCATCTTATCTAATTCTTTAATTCTTGATTCAATAGGATTAATTAGATAAGAAGTAATTTTTTCTAAATCAAAATTACCATCAATAATTACTATTTTTCCACATTTAACTACTGCATTACTACTTGGGTCTAATAACTTGATACATTGAACAGCACTATCAGCTCTTTGATCATATTGACCTGGAAGAGCTTCGATTGAAATATATTTTTTATCACTTAAATCAATATCAAAATAAACATTATCAACCATTACTTCAGAAAACACGGTTTTTACAGCACTATCAAATATATTTTCATCGATATTAAAAACATCATATACAAGAACTACTCTTAAAGATCTGATATCTTGTAATAAGTTTTCTTTTAAATCATGAAGTAAATCATTTGCTTCTGTTTGAAACCCTAATTTCTTTTCAATAAATACTCTTTTATTAATTAGCATACTTTCTCCTATTCAATTTCACTATCTAATACTTTTTTCTTCATTGATTCTTTATAATCAATAACTTTCTTATGCATATCTTCATCAAATGAACCAATAATAGTTGCGGCTAAAACAGCAGCATTTTTACATCCAGCTTTACCAATAGCTACAGTAGCAACAGGTACACCAGCAGGCATTTGAACAATTGACAATAAACTATCTAAACCATCAAGAGTAGATGTTTTAATAGGTATTCCTATTACAGGTAAACTACAACAACCAGCAATAACCCCAGCTAAATGAGCTGCACCCCCTGCGGCTGCGATAATAATCTTTATACCTCTATCATATGCACCTCTTGCATAAGCAATAGTTTCATCTGGAGTTCTATGAGCGCTTAATACTTTAGCTTCATACTCAATCCCAAATTCATCTAACACTTCAAAAGTGTTTTTAACTGCATCTAGATCACTCAATGATCCCATAACAACTGCTACTAATGGTTTATTCATATTCTCCTCCTAAAATAAAAGACATTAGCTACCTAATGTCTACAAAACAAAAACAATGTTTTGTAGTCTCATCATTCACGGTGACAAGGTAGATACTTGCAAGCCATATTCTTGCCTTTATACAAAAACAACAAAGCATGGAAAAAATTCCATGCAATTAATTTATTTGTAAGAAAAAGTAAGTCATCTTTAAATTTATCACTTTAAGATAATCCCCTTTCCTTCCATGGCTATAATACCACAATATAAGCAAATCTTTAATACATCATTGTTATTTTTTTAAACGTTTATACTTTTTACTTAATTTATTTTTTAAAAATTTAATAATATTATCTTTATCTTTAATTTCAAAAACTAATTTGGAATTATAATGTTCATTTATATTCTTTCCCTTTACATCTCTAAGAACAATAAATACATTAAATTTATTCTTTTCTTCACTATAATCATAAGATACTACGTCAGTATATGAAGTAAAAGAACCATTAGTGTAGTACCCTTCATCACCAAATCCTTCCTTTAGCATTAAATATAAGACAATTGCTAAAATCATTACAAAACTTCTTATATAATCCATTAGAGATCTATTTACTATTAAAGAAAGTAAACTAAATAAACCAGCTAATATAAACAATATAGAAGATGTATTAATAAATTTAGTTCTAATTATAATTTTTGGATTAATTTGAGTTATCTTATAAATAATCCAAATAGATGCAAAACTAAATAAACCTATATAAACAAAATTAAACTGTTCCATTAATACCCTAAACTCTCCTTAACTAATATTACATGTATTCTATCTTTATAATTACACCTTCTTGTATAAACATAAGAATTGCAAATAGTAGTAGGTAAATTACATTGAACACACTTACCAACTTTAGTACACAAATTCTCTTTGTTTAATCTAAAGTTATTTGCAACAGCTGCATGTCTTTCAACCCTTTCAACAGCCGCATCTATATCAGTAACTATCTTATTATACCCTGCTATTACAAAAACCTTATCAGGACCATACGTTAACGCACTAACCCTATTACCGTTACCATCCACATTATAAAGTCCACCACTTAACAATAATGCATTAGTACTTGTTATATATACATCACATGTTAAATGGTCTTTCATAGCTTTATTTCTATCATCGGTATTATATCTATCAATATAATTATAATCCTTATTAGATTCTAACCATGAAATAACATTACACTCACTTAATGTAACTGATCCTCCAACTCCTACACTACTACCTTGATTTATTAATGATTTTAGTAAAGGAATTACTTCTTCTTTAGTTTCTAGTATATCTACTGCAAATTGATTATTTAATAAATTCTTTGAACAAACATCGAATTGTTTATCAATCATTTTTTTCAATCCTTCATTCATATAATACCTCCCTATTATTAACAAGATTATAACATGCACAATTCTATAAGTATTCTAATAAAATGATATAATAGATTTTATTGAGGTGAACATGGATAGATTTAAAAATATAAAATTAATTATGTGTGACTTAGATGGAACACTATTAAATTTCACTGGAAAAGTAAGTGAGTCAACTAGAGAAGTTATAAATGAATTACATAAAAAGAACTATATATTAGTGGCTAACTCTGGTAGACCACTATATTCTATACCAGAAGAAGTATATAAATTACCATTTGATTATATTGTAGGTATGAATGGTCAGATATTTCTTAATGTTAAAAATAATGTAATAACTGAAAAACAAAAACTAAATAAAGAAGACCTTGTTTTATTACATAAGTTAGGTAATAAACATATCTCAATAAGCAATTTACACTATGAAGATAAAACATATTTAATAATGAATAAAAAGAATTTTATTTTTGGCTTTCTCTTTAATCAATTAAACAGAATGAGATTTGTATTTAAACAAATGAAAAGGTCTAAGGTAAAGTACTCAATAAACATTAATAAATTGCATTTAGAAGATATCGCAAAAATATGCTTTATTTCTCTTAATGGTAATCTAAAAAACTTACAAAAAGAAATTGAATCTCTACCTAATAAACCATATGATACATTCCTTGTGGCTAAAAACTGGTTAGAAGTTATGCCAGCTAATATCAATAAAGGAGTAGCATTAGAAGATATTGCAAATATCGAAAATATTGAAATTAAAGATACCCTTGCAATTGGTGATGGAGAAAATGATATTCCTATGCTTAAAAAAGCAGGAATAGGAGTAGCTATGGGTAATGCAATGGATAACACAAAGACAAATGCTGACTATATAGCACCTTCGTTTTTAGAAGATGGTTTTGCAATATTTTTTAAAGAAAACTTACTAAAAAAATAGACCAAATGGTCTATTTTTTTGTGTCTAATTTAATTTTTGAACTTCAACTGTATAGTCATTATCTTTATAATCAACTATTAAAGTCTTTCCTTCTATATTAGCTTCTTCAACTAATTTTTTTGCAACCTTTGTTTCAATTGTTCTTTGAATATGCCTTTTCATAGGTCTAGCTCCAAACACAGGATCAAATCCAGCATGAACAATTTGATTCTTACATTCTTGAGTAAATTCAATATTAATATCTCTAGAAGCTAATCTATCTTTTAATTGGTTTAAGAACTTATCCGCAATTTGTACTAAGACTTCTTTACTTAGAGTATTAAATATAATTATTTCATCAATCCTATTTACAAATTCTGGTTTAAAGAATCTTTCAACTTCACCAATATAATTATTTTCTCTAATTTTTTCATCTATATCAAATGCATATTGTGAACCTAAATTACTTGTCATAATGATCAAAGTATTCTTAAAGTCTACAGTTACACCTTTTGAATCCGTAATTCTACCATCATCCATTATCTGTAACAGTACATTAAGTACATCTGGATGTGCTTTTTCTATTTCATCAAGTAAAACAATAGAATAAGGTTTTCTTCTAATCGCTTCAGTTAATTGTCCACCCTCTTCATATCCAACATATCCTGGAGGAGCTCCTATCAATCTAGAAACACTGAATTTTTCCATATATTCACTCATATCAATCCTAATTATCTTAGTTTCATCACCAAATAATTGTTCCGCAAGACTTTTTGCGACCTCAGTTTTACCAACACCAGTTGGACCTAAGAATAGAAATGAACCAACAGGTCTGTTTTCATCCTTTATTTGTGCTTTACTTCTAATAATAGATTCAGTAACAAGTTTTAATGCTTTTTCTTGTCCCATAACCCTATTACCTAAAATCTTTTCTAGATTTAATAATTTAATTCTTTCAGATTCAACTAGTTTGTTGACATCAATATGAGTCCATCTAGAAACTATTTTTGCGATTAATTCTTCATTAACAATCTCTTGAATTACTTTATCTCCATCTATATTCTTAGAATCATTTATTTTCTTTTCTAAGCTAGGAATAGTTTCATATTGTAATTTAGCCGCATCTTCATATCTAGCTTCATTTTGAGCTTGTTCAAAAGCTAATTTCGCTTTTTCTAGTTGTTCTTTATATGATTTAGAATCATCAAGTTTCTTTTTTTCATTTTCCCATTTAGAAAATTTAATTTCTTTTTCTTCTTTTAAGTCAGAAAGTTCTTTCCTTAAGTTATCTAATCTATCTAAAGCCTTAGAATCAGTTTCATTTTTCAAAGAAACTTCCTCAATTTCTAGTTGCATAATTTTTCTTGATAATTCATCAAGATCTGCAGGCATAGAATCCATTTCAACTCTAATAGAAGCACATGCCTCATCAATTAAGTCAATAGCTTTATCAGGTAAAAATCTATCTGTAATGTATCTATTTGAAAGAGTTGCGGCAGCTATTATTGCCTCATCAAGTATTAATACACCATGATGAGATTCAAACCTGTCTTTTAACCCTCTTAGAATAGATATTGTATCTTCTACACTAGGTTCATCAACTTGTATCTTTTGGAAACGTCTTTCTAATGCAGCATCTTTTTCTATATAGTTTCTATATTCCTTAAATGTAGTTGCACCAATACATTTTAATTCACCTCTGGCTAGCATTGGTTTTAATAAGTTAGCAGCATCCATTGAACCCTCTGTTTTACCAGCGCCAACCAAGTTATGCAATTCATCTATAAACAAGATAATATTACCATCAGCATCTTTTACTTCTTTTAATACTGCCTTTAATCTTTCTTCAAATTCACCTCTATATTTAGCACCAGCAATTAATGAACCCATATCAAGTTCAATTAATCTTTTATCCTTTAAGTTTAATGGAACATCATTTCTCATAATTCTCCACGCTAAACCTTCAACGATTGCTGTTTTACCAACACCAGGTTCACCAATTAAAACTGGATTATTTTTAGTTTTACGAGATAATATTTCGATTACTCTTCTTATTTCTTCATCTCTACCAATAACTGGATCTATTTTTCCATCTTTTACATCTTTAACCAAATCTCTACCATACTTCTCTAAAGCATCAAGTTGATTTTCTTGGGTTTGATCATTCATCTTCATATTACCCCTCCTATCTAATTCAGCTTTTATTATTTGATTAATATTTAAATTTGTTTCTTTTAGTATTTCTTGAGTCACGCTTGCTTTATTACTTAATAAACCAATTAATAAAGCAGCAGAACTCATATATGTATCTTCTTGTGATTTAGACCACTCTAAAGCTTTATTGTATCCTTCAACAACATCCCTGTTTAAACCAGGTTGTCCAATACTATTGCTTTTAGCAAGTCTATCTATATATTTATCAACTATGTTATTTAAATTATTAATATTAACTCCTAATCTATTCCATAGTCCTTCTAAGCCATCATCTTGTAACATTGCTTTATATAAATGTTCACTTGTTACTTCAGGATTACCAAGTTGTTGGCACATTTGTATAGCTTTTAGGATGATAGCTTGTAAACGTTCTGTCATTTGTTCAAAATTCATCCATATACCTCCTAGAAGATATTATTCAAAAGCTTTTTTTATTTTATCAAAAGGATTCTTTGATTTACCCTTTTTCTCTAAATTAGAAAGCTTTTGGAATAATTCTTTCTCTTCTTTTGATAATTTCTTATTAACTGTTAGTACCACTTCTACTATTTGATCTCCTTTAGCTCCTCCCCTAATATCTACAACACCTTTTTCTTTCATACGTAATTGTGTATTAGGTTGAGTACCTGCAGGAATTTTTAATTCAACATCACCATAAACAGTAGGCACATCAATAGTAGTACCCAATGTTGCATCTACAACAGAAATTGGTACTTTAGTATATATATTTTTACCTTCTCTAATAAATTGTTCATGTCTTCCTACAATAACTTCTATATATAAGTCACCATTAGGACCTCCATTAGCTCCTCTTTCTCCCTTTCCAGCAACTCTTAATTGTTGTCCAGTTGAAATACCAGCAGGAATCTTAACATCAACACTTACTTTTTCATTCTTATATCCTTTACCACCACAAACCTTACATTTGTTTTTAATAATTTTACCTGTTCCTTGACAATCAGGACATACTCCTTGTGTTTGGAATACACCAAATGCAGTTCTTTGTTGGTTTATTACAGTTCCACTACCTTTACAAGTTGGACATGTTTCTACATCATTTGGATTTTCAGCACCTGTACCATGACAATGATTACATTGTTCATCAACCCTTAAACTAATAGTTTCAGTTTTTCCAAAAATAGCATCCATGAAACTTATATTCATATTCATGTATCTATCTTGTCCTTTAATAGGTCCAGTTCTAGTTCTAGTAGATCCACCAAAACCTCCAAAACCACCTTGAGAAAAACCTCCACCAAAGAATGATGAAAATATATCATTCAAGTCATCATAACCACCTTGTGAGAATCCACCAAATCCAGATCCATCCATTCCAGCATGACCAAATTGATCATAAGTAGCTTTCTTCGTTGAATCACTTAAAACTTCATATGCTTCATTTATTTCTTTAAATTTAGCTTCAGCATCTTTCTCTTTACTAACATCAGGATGATATTTCTTTGCTAAAGCTCTATATGCTTTTTTTATTTCTTGTTCACTAGCACTTTTACTAATACCTAGAACTTCATAATAATCTCTTTTATCTGCCATTTTACACCTCAATTAACATTATTCATGAAGGCTGTAATACCATTGCCTCCTGTTACCCTTATACGTGGTAATTCAAGTAAATCCATACCTGGTTTTATTTTTCCAAATACAGTCGTAAATGCTAGTTTTGCACCTGCATCCCTAACAATATTTTTTGCATTTTCATTAATATCCCCAAAAGGATAACAATAAACAAACCCTCCATCAACATAATCAAATGACATCCTTGTATCTTCTACTCCTGTTTCATAGTCTACACAAAGTAGTCTTCCACCATGACCCATTCCAGAACATCCACCTTGATGCATTAAGAAACCATGTGATTGAAGTTCTAACCCATCTTCTCTCATCATAATATAATCATAATTTAAAGTAGGATCTTCATGACCTCCAATAATAAACAATGTTGCATTCATACCAAAATCTTTAATTATTGGGTATGCATACTTAAATACTGAAGGATCACCATCATCTATAGTGATTGAAACACTATTACTAGGTATATTTGCCCTACCTTCCATAAACAACAACACTTCTTGCATTGTTAAAGTAGAATAACCATTGTCTTTTAATGTTTGTAGTTGCTCTCTTAATTCATTAACTTCTACATAATTAACATCAATTCTTTTTTCACCTAAAGATTCATCATAAAAGAAATGATACATAAGTACTGATAAATCATTTGAAGTTACATCATTACTATTTTGATTATCATAGATATTACTAATATCATTTTTACTTATATAAACAATTTCATTTTGAAATAAAACTCCATACATATTTGAGTCATCACCCATAACATATAAAGGATAGTCATCTTCACTATTAATACTTAATAAAGCATTACCTTTAACATCATATAAAGTGTAATTTGAATTGGTTTTAATATTTTTATTATAAGCAATTAAATGATTTCTTTTTTCATACCATCTATCACTAAGCTTTAAACTATTAACATCTACATATAAATCAGTATCTTTAATATTTAGATAACTTGAATAATACAGATCACTCATATCTAAATTTACATTAGCTTTAATAATACCTACTTCTACAATATTATTATCACTAATTCTATATATAGGGGTATCATTTAAAACTATATTCTTTTTATTAAATAATTCTTTGTTTATTTCATTTAGATCAACATTTGAAACAATAGGTGTTTCTTCATTTATATCTTCAACAACAGTTTTCTTACTACATCCTACAATGCTTATTAAGCAAGAAAGTCCTAGAATTAAACCTAGGATCTTTCTATTAGTTCTTTTCTGTAAAATCTGCATCAACGACATTATCATCAGAACTATTTGGTGAATCTTCACTTGCGTTTTGTTGTTGAGAATACATTGCTTGAGCCATTTCATTTGCGGCTTTTTCAAGTTCTTCCATCTTGTTCTTTAATGTATCAATATCGTTATCATCTATGGCCTTTTGAAGTTCATCTCTTAATTTCTTAACTTCAGCTTTTTGATCTTCAGTTACATTAGCATTTTCTGTTTCAAGAGTTTCATCTATTTGAACAATAAATGCTTCTGCTTTATTTTTAATTTCAATTTCTTCTTTTCTCTTATCATCTTCTACTTTATGATCTTCAGCATCTTTTACCATTCTTTCAATTTCTTCTTCACTTAAACCAGAAGAGTTTGAAATAGTAATAGATTGTTTTTTATTTGTTCCTTTGTCTAATGCTGAAACATGAACAATACCGTTAACGTCAATATCAAATGTAACTTCAATTTGAGGAACTCCTCTTCTTGCTGGTGCAATACCACTTAATTGGAAATTACCTAAAGTCTTATTGTCATTTGCCATTGGTCTTTCACCTTGTAATACATGTATATCAACAGCAGGTTGATTATCAGCCGCAGTAGAGAATACTTGTGATTTACTAGTTGGAATTGTTGTATTTCTAGGAATTAATACAGTCATAACTCCACCCAATGTTTCAATACCTAATGATAATGGAGTAACATCTAGTAATAAGATACCTTGTACATCATCAGATAATACACCACCTTGAATAGCAGCACCTAAAGCAACTACTTCATCTGGGTTAACTGATTTATTTGGTTCTTTTCCTAATTCATTTTTTACAGCTTCTTGAACTGCAGGAATTCTTGTAGAACCACCAACTAATAATACTTGATCTATATCAGAAGCAGTTAATCCAGCATCTTTTAAAGCTTGTTTTACTGGTCCAACTGTTCTATCAACTAAACCTTTTGTCATCTTATCAAATTGAGCTCTTGTTAAAGTTGCTTCAAAGTGTAAAGGTCCACTAGGTCCAGCACTAATAAATGGTAAACTGATTTGTGTTTGTAATACTCCTGATAAATCTTTCTTAGCTTTTTCAGCAGCTTCTTTTAATCTTTGTGAAGCCATTCTATCAGCTTTTAAATCAATATTATGTTCTTTTTTAAATGTATCCGCAATCCAATCAACAACGATATTATCAAAGTCATCTCCACCAAGTTTGTTATCACCTGCAGTAGATAATACTTCAAATGTACCATCAGCTAAATCAAGGATAGAAACGTCAAATGTTCCACCACCTAAGTCATAAACTAATACTTTTTGTTCTTTATCTGTTTTATCAATACCAAATGATAAAGCAGCTGCTGTTGGCTCATTTATAATTCTTTCAACCTCTAAACCAGCAATCTTACCAGCATCTTTAGTAGCTTGTCTTTGTGCATCACTAAAGTATGCAGGAACAGTTATAACAGCTTTAGTAACTGGTTCACCTAAATATTCTTCAGCGTAAGTCTTCATATATTGAAGGATCATTGCACTAATTTCTTGAGGTGTATAATCTTTACCTTCCAAATTAATTTTTTTGTCACTACCCATTAATCTTTTAATAGAAGTAACAGTATCTTTGTTTGTAATTACTTGTCGTTTTGCTGCATCACCAACAATACGTTCTCCATTTTTAAATGAAACTACTGATGGTGTAGTGTTATTACCTTCTGGATTTGGAATGATTTTAGCATCCTTACCTTCCATTACAGCAACTGCACTATTTGTTGTACCTAAGTCTATACCTATAATTTTTCCCATAATTTTTCCTCCTACTCGCTAACTTTTACCATAGCGGCTCTTAATATTCTATCTTTCAAAACATAACCGTTTTGAAATACTTCAATTACAATTCCTGGTTCTACATCTTCAACCTTTTCGCTCATTATCGCTTGATGATAATTAGCATCAAATGGTTGATTTAATGCATCGATCTTTTTAACACCTTCATTTTCCAGTGCTTGCATAAGTTGTTGATAGATCATTTCAACTCCTTTTTTATATTCTTCATCACTTGTTTCATGTTCTAAAGCTCTTTCACAGTTATCAATTACTGGAAGAATCTCTAAGGCAAAACTTTGTATTCTATATTTTTTACTATTTTCAAAATCCAAGTTTAACCTTCTTTTTATATTTTCAGTATCCGCATATGCTCTAGCATAATCATTTTTAAGTGATGTTACTTGACCTTCCAATTCTACAATTTGTAGTTTTAATTCATCAACTAATTTATGTTTTTTATGTTTCTTATTAGTCGTTTCTTCACTAACTTCAACTACTTCTTCATTTTTTTCAACGTTTTCCATTATTCCCTCCTTGACCATATATTCTTTCCAACATATCTGTTACATATTCCAAAACAGCAACTACTTTACTATAATCCATTCTACTTGGACCAACAACCATTAATTTCCCTTCTTCTTGGTTATTAACTTTAAATGTACTCTTAACTACTGCTACATCATCTATCCACTGTAACTGTGATCCTGTAGCTGTTGTTATTCCATTTACACTTTCTTCATGGCCTAGTTTTCTCCAAACGGTATTACTATCTAACATTGACATTAATTGCTTAATCTTTTCAATATCAGAATACTCAGGTTGGTACAATATATTACTTGTCTTAGAATAATAGAAATTTTCATTCGCAAATTTTGTGAAAGCATTTAAGAATGCACTAAACAACATTTCATGTCTATATAAATTACTCTCTAATATTGGCTTCATCGCTTCAAACCTTGCTGGTAACTCATCAACTAATGTACCTTTAAGTCGAGTATTTATAATATAACAACATGTTTCTATATCCTTTAATGATACATCCTCATTAAATCTAAAATTCTTAGTTTCAGTATGACCAGTATCAGTAATGAATATTACAACAGCATTTCTTTCATCAATCGGAAATAATTTAATATGTTCTAATCTTTGTGTTCTTGAATCAGGTCCTAATGCTCCTGTAGCTAAATTTGTCATATCAGCTAAGATATCACAACTTTGCTGGATTGCATCATTTAAATCATATCTTCCACTACTCAACGCAGATTTTAATGCAACAACCATTTGATTATCTAATTTATCTTCCATTAGATTCTCACAATAAAACTTATAGCCTAAAGTACTAGGTACTCTACCACTTGAAACATGGGTTTTCTCTAAATACCCCATCTCTTCAAGTAACTGCATATCATTACGAATTGTTGCACTAGAATAAGGCAAGTTATATTTCTGCATTAATGTTTTTGAACCAACAGGTTCTGCAGTTGCTATAAACTCATCAACAATAGCTTTCAAAATAATTAACATCCTGCTTTTCAATATAACACTCCTTTCTTAGCACTCTAAACCATCGCCTGCTAATAATATACTACCATTTTTTAGCACTGTCAACATTTAAGTGCTAATTTTTTAAAAAATAAAAAAAAGAATTAAATATTTTGTTTAATACTTAATTCTATAGGTTATTTAAGCTTTTCATTAACCATATCTATAATTTCTTCTGGAATGAATTTTGAAATATCTCCACCATTTAATGCTACTTCTTTTGCTACAGAACTACTTAAAAACGAAAACTCTGGTCTAGATACATAGAAGATTGTTTCTATACTATCATCTAACAACATATTTGTTGTAGCTTGTTGTAATTCATATTCATAATCAGCCACAGCTCTAATACCTCTAATAATTACTGAAGCTTTATTCTTCTTCGCAAATTCAACTGTTAAACCATTTCCTATTACTACTTGTACATTTGGATATTGTTTAGTACAAATCTCAATTAATTTTTTTCTTTCTTCACTAGAAAATGATGGTACCTTTCTAATATTTTCCATGATAGCTACAATAACTACATCAAAGTTATTACTTGCTCTTTTTATTATATTTAAATGTCCATATGTAATTGGATCAAATGTTCCTGGATATAAAGCAACTCTCATAATTAATCTCTCCATCTATAGTAACTTATCTTACTAATTCCATAAGTTACTTCTTTTTCTATAATAATATTACCTATTTTTTCTATCATTTGGTAGTCTTTTAATGTCTCAACAACAATTACACCATCTTTTTTTAACATATTATTACTATCAATAAACTCGATAACATCTTCAATAACTCTTAACTTATATGGTGGATCCAAAAATATTAAATCAAACTTCTTATCCTTTAATAATTCTAATGCTGCTTTATAATCTTTTTGAATTATATTAGTTTTTACATCTAATATATTTGAATTATATTTAATAATATTTATTGCATTTCTATTATTATCCACTAAATAAGCATCACTAATACCTCTTGATAGTGCTTCAAAACTAAATGCACCAGACCCAGCAAACAAGTCTAAACTACTACCTCTATCAAAATAAGGTCCAACCTTAGAAAAAATAGCACCTCTTACTTTATTTGAAGTTGGCCTAGTATTATCACCTTGTAAAGTTTGTATATTTCTAGAACCATATTTACCTGCAATTATTTTTATCATTCTATTAAACCTGTATTGTATTGTGTTATTACAGCTTGAGAAACTCCAATAGCCATCATTAATGACATAGTAGAAGATCCCCCTGCAGAAATCATTAATAAAGGAACACCAGTAAGTGGAATTAATCCAGTTACTCCACCAACATTTAATATAAAGTGTACTAATATATACATCGCAGTTCCAATCAATACTATTTGACCTTTTTCACTCTTCATTAAGAAAGCAAATTTAAATAACCTAATAATTATCATAAAATAAGATATAAATATAACAAGAAAACCTATAAATCCAAGTTCCTCAACAACAATAGCCAAAATAAAGTCAGTATTTGCAGCCGGAAAGTTTGTATATTTTCTAATTGAATTACCAAACCCAACGCCAAAAAATCCACCACTTGCAAACGATATTAAACCATTTATCAATTGATACCCTGTATCATATCTATCCACAAAGGGATTAATTGAAGATAATATTCTATTCTTTTGAAATGTTTGTAATGGTAAAACATTAATTATTCCTTCACCTATTGGAGATAAGGTAATTATTGCTCCAATAATTGCGAATACAATTAAACCCATTAGGATATGTTGATATTTTCTTATTTGTACATGCTTCGGTATCAAAAAACAAATTGAACCTATAACAAGCATAACAGCCCCAGAACCAAAGTCACTTTGTAAAACTATAACAATAAAGATATAAGTTAATACAGCTACAACTGGAGCTTGAATAATGTCAGTCGGTTTTTTTACTAACTTAGTTAAATCACCCATATAAGCCGCAATAATACATATAATTGATATTTTTGAAAACTCTGAAGGTTGTATTGTTACTTCTATACCAGGAAAAGGTAATCGTATCCATGCTTTAGCACCACTAACCGCACTAAAAGCTAAAGGTATTAATAATGCTATACCTGTCAAAATTATTAAAAGCATAATATCTCTTTTTAAAATATCAAACTTAAATTGCTTAGCCATAAATACCATAGATATATAACCACCAATAGAGAACACTATTTGTTTAACAACAGTTCTAATTAAATAAGAGTTATCACCTACTGCAATACCCATACTAGCACTAGTAACCATAACCAAGCCAAAAAAAACTAGTATTGTTATACTTATATTAATTATTCTATCTGAACTATAAGGCATCCTTATAGGATTAAATAATCTTTTCTTTTTCATTATATTAAACCTCTAGATAATTCTAGCATATTTAAGTATTTCTTTTGTACTTTTTCAAGTTATTTGATATTATTTGATAGAGGTATTTTTCATGTTAATAAATAATGATACAATAGTAAAAGATAGTGATCCTTTAATGCGTGTTAAATCAAAGGCTGTTAAACTTCCATTAAGTAAGGAAGATAAACAACTATTAATGGATATGTTTAATTATGTAAAAGAATCAATTGATCCAGAAATAGCAGAAGAAAAAAATTTAAGACCTGCAGTAGGAATTAGTGCTATTCAAGTAGGAGTTCCTAAAAAAATGACTGCAATAAGGGTTGTTGAGATAGATAAAAATGATAATGAAGTTATTTATGAGTATTGTCTAGTAAATCCAAAGATAGTATCATCATCAGTTCAAAAAGCATATTTAAAAAGTGGTGAAGGATGTTTATCTGTTTTAGATGAACATGAAGGCTATGTTGTTAGAAATGCAAGAATTAGTGTTGAAGGATATGATGCCCTTCAAGATAATTTTATTAAGTTAAGAGCTAGAGGTTATTTAGCAATTGTTTTACAACATGAGTTAGACCATTTTGAAGGTAAACTATTTTATGACCATATTGATAAAAAAGAACCTTTCAAAGAAATAGAAGACGCATTAATAATATAATCGAGAAAGAGGTAAAAAATGAGACAAAGTACAACAAGAGAAGTGGCAAAAACACGAAATAATAAAACTCGTGCAAATGTGCCAAATCTTAATAGTGCTAAAACAATCAACCGATCTACTGATACATTGGTATATGCATTAGGTGGATTAGGTGAAGTTGGAAAAAACATGTATTGTGTTGAACATAATGATGAAATTATAGTAATTGATTGTGGGGTATTGTTTCCTGAAGAAAGTTTGTTGGGAGTTGATTATGTAATTCCTGATTTTACATATTTAGTTAAAAATCAACAAAAAATAAAAGCTTTAGTAATAACTCATGGTCATGAAGATCATATAGGAGCAATTCCTTTCTTGTTACAAAAGATTAAAATAAATGAAATTTATGCTTCTAAGTTTGCAATGGCTTTAATAAATAAAAAGTTAGAAGAAAGAAGACTTAGTAAAGCTGTAAAAATTAAACAAATAGATGGTGATAGTAGAATTCATACTAAATATTTTGATATTGGTTTCTTTAATACAACACACTCTATACCTGATAGTTATGGTGTTTTAATTAATACTCCAAATGGAAGAATAGTACAAACTGGTGACTTTAAATTTGACTTAACTCCTATTGGTAATAACTCAGACTATCAAAAGATGGCTTATATAGGACAAATTGGAGTAACTTTATTACTAAGTGATTCTACAAACTCTGGAGTTAGTGGATTTTCAATATCAGAAAAGAAAGTTGCGGCTAGTATTAAAGAGTTTATGAGAAAAACTCCAGGCAGAATGTTAGTTTCTACTTTTGCATCAAACGTATTAAGAGTTGCACAAATATTAGAAGCCGCAGTTGCCTGTGGAAGAAAAGTTGCTGTATTTGGTAGGTCAATGGAAAATGTTGTTGAGATTGGAAAAAAACAAGGTGTAATTAATATACCTCAAAGTAATTTCATAGGACCAAATGAATTAAATAGTTTACCAGCAAATAAAGTTTGTATTGTATGCACCGGTTCACAGGGAGAACCAATGGCAGCACTTAGTAGAATTGCAAATGGTACTCATAGATTTATTAAAATAATTCCTGGTGATACAGTATTATTCTCTTCTAGCCCTATTCCTGGTAATGATATAAGTGTCAGTGCAGTTGTAAATCAACTTACAAGAGTTGGGGCAAATGTTGTTGTTAACTCCCCTCTTACATCACTACATACTACAGGACATGCAACTCAAGAAGAACAAAAACTTATGCTTCAACTAATTAAACCTAAACACTTTATGCCTATGCATGGTGAATATAAGATGTTAAAACAACATATGGAAACAGCAATTGAAACAGGTGTTGATAGAGACAAATGCTATATATGTGCTAATGGAGATATTGTAGTATTAAGAAATGAAGAATGTTTCCAAGCAGATGAAAGAATTCAAACAGATGATATTTATGTTGATGGTAATGATATTTCAGGTTTATCAACATCAGTATTAAAAGATAGACAATTACTTGCAGATAATGGTTTAGTTGCAGTAATAGTAGCTATAAATTCAAAACAAAACAAAATATTATGTAGACCTTCAATAGTATCAAGAGGTTTTGTATTCATAAAAGAATCTCAAACTTTACTAAAAGAAGCTGAATTAGTAGTTTATGATGCATTAAAAGAAAAGATGAAACAAAAAACTACATTTGGAGAATTAAAGAACTGCATTAGATCTTCATTAGAACCCTTCTTATATAAGAAGACAAATAGAAACCCAATTGTTATTCCAGTAATATTAAACTCAAAATCAGCAATGCAAGAACAAGTGAAATCCACAAAAGAAAAACAAGTAAAGACAAAAGCATAAAAGCCACTAAAGTGGCTTTTAATTTACAGTAAGAGCTATAACCTTACTTTCATTATTCTTGGTATACTCATAT